>NZ_JBIVLO010000002.1:572071-702150 GCF_044751305.1 Streptomyces sp. NPDC088725 | reverse complement strand
ACGGTCGTGTAGATGACCGGCACGTCGTAGAGCTTGGCGATCTCGGCCAGCGCGACCGTGTTGTTGACGACGGTCTGCGGGTCGTGCGAGTGCACGCCGAAGAGCGTCATCGGCTGGTGGTCGATGAAGACGATCACAGCTTCGTTCGGGTCGAGCAGGTTCTTGGGGCTGGTCATCGAAGGCTCCTCGGGGGTGGTGACCGCGTGGGTGAGTCTGGGTGATTCCGCTGGGTTTTCCCGGCGGCGCCGTTGCCGCACATCTATGACAAGTCCGCGGGGATCCGGTCTGTTCGCGAACCTTGTGCGCGCAACGATTCCGGTCGGGAAACTCCGGATCGCAGAGATGTCACCCCGCGCGGACCGCACGCGGACCGGCCTCGCGCGGACCGCACACCGCACGCGGGCCGGCCTCGCGCGGACCGCACACCGCACGCGGACCGCACACCGCACGCGGTCCGCACACCGCACCGGCCTCAGATCGCGGGGACTTCCTCGCCCGCCGGCACGGGCCCGGGAGGCGTTCCGTCGCCGAACGGCCGTCCGCCCAGCGCCTCACGGCCGTGCGGGGTGTTCCAGTCACGGGGGTCGGGCCCCACGGCCACGATCCGGGTGGGATTGATGTCGTGGTGGACGTAGTAGTAGTGCCGCTTGATGTGCTCGAAGTGCACGGTGTCCCCGAAGCCCGGCGTCTGGAACAGATCACGGGCGTAGGCCCAGAGCACCGGCATCTCGCTCAGCTTGTTGCGGTTGCACTTGAAGTGGCCGTGATAGACGGAGTCGAAGCGCACCAGGGTGACGAACAGCCTGATGTCGGCCTCGGTGATCGTGTCGCCGACCAGGTAACGCTGGTGCTCCAGCCGCTCCGAGAGCGCGTCCAGGCGTGCGAAGAGGCGGTTGACGACGCGCTCGTACACCTTCTGGTTCCTGGCGAAACCGGCCATGTACACACCGTTGTTGATGTCGGCGAACACATCGGCGTTCACGGCGTCGATCTCGGCGCGCAGGTGCTCCGGATACAGGTCGGGAGCGCCGGGCCGCTGGTAGGCGGTCCACTGCGTGGCCAGGTCGAGCGTGATCTGCGGGTAGTCGTTGGTGACGAGCCGCCCGCTGGGGATGTCGACGATCGCGGGCACGCTGACCCCGCCGTCGTAATCCGGTTCGGCCGCCGTGTACGCCTCGGAGAGGTAGCGGATGCCGAGGACCGGGTCCCGGCCGTCCGGGTCGAGCGTGAACCGCCAGCTGCGCTCGTCCTGGATCGGGTCGGTGATCCCCATCGAGATGACGTCCTCCAGACCGAGCAGCCGGCGGGAGATGGCCGCGCGGCTGGCCCAGGGGCAGGCCCGGTTGATGACCAGGCGGTAGCGTCCCGGCTCCACCGGCCACGGTGAGGAACCGTCGGCGGTGATCCGGTCGGCGAAGTGGTTCGGGGAGCGGACGAATTCCTTGTCCGCCGGTGCTTCCTGGCTGCTCATACGAGACTCCTCGATCGGTCGCGAGTGAAAGCCGCGAGGCCGCCCGGCGGCGATGGCGCGGGGCGGCGACGGCTCTGGTCGGCAATGGCTCTGGTCAGTGGGGTGATGGTCGGTGGCGCGCTCCGGTGGGGGCGGCGCCGGTCAGAAGTAGTTCGGGCGGGTCCAGCGGCGCAGGGTCGGGATGATCTGCTCCTCCTCGAAGGCGAGGTGCTTGAGCAGGTGCTCGGCGAACACGTCGAGCGCCTTCACCACGCGCCGCCGCGCCTCTGCCGAGGCGTCCTCGGCGAGTGCGGAGGCCGCGCCCTGCACCTCGTCCAGGAGGTCGGAGATGGCCCGGTGTTCCGCTTCCAGCCGGTTCACGGCGGGACGGAGCGTCGGATTGGCCGCCTTCAGAGCGGGGAACATCATGGCGGACTCGAAGCTGTGGTGCGTGTGCACATGACGGCAGTGCTGGAGGCAGTTCACCCGCAACTGCCACAGCGGCCCTCTGGTCTGCAACGTTTTGAGATCCGCGGCCAGTTCCGAGGCCGTCAGGCCCTTCGTGACCCGCTGGGCCAGCTTGCGTACCTTCGCCAGGTCGTCGCGGATGGCCTTGTGCACCATCAGCAGCTCGTCCACCAGCGCCTTGCCCTGCGGGGTGGCGGACGGATTGCCGGCGCCTGCCGGCTTGCCACCGGTGCGGTTGCCCGCCCTGGTGCCCGGCTTGCCGCCGCCCGCCCGGCCGCCGGCAGACCTGCCGCCGACCGGTTTGCCGCCACCTGACCGGCCGCCGCCAGCCCTCGCGCCGGCCGGTTTGTCACCGGCCGGCTTGTTGTTGCTCCTGGTCATACCGGCGCGGCCTCCTCGTGGGCGCCGACGCGGGCGCGCAGCAGCTCGGCGATGTCGTCGACGGCCACCTCGATCCTGGCGTGGACCTCGGGGTTCAGGATCTGGAGACCGTCGAAGTCACCGCTGCTCGCGTACAGCGCGACCGGCACGGTGAGGGCCTGGAAGAAGCCGAACAGCGGCCTGAACTGGTGCTCCAGCACCAGCGCGTGCCGGTCACTTCCTCCGGTGGCCGCCAGCAGCACGGGCTTGTTGGCCAGTGCGTACTGGTCCTCGATCAGGTCGAAGAAGTGCTTGAACAGACCGGTGTACGAGGCCCGGAAGACCGGACTCGCGGCGATCACCAGATCCGCTTCGGCCAGCAGCCGCATCTCCTGGAGCACGTCCTCCGGCAGATCGTCCGGGTGCCGCGCGCCGGTGAATCCGGGGCCGAGCCGGTGGATGTCGATCCGGTGGTTCTCGATCGGCAGGCGCGTGGCCAGGGTCTGGACGATGTGTTCGGTCAGCGACACGGTCTTGGAAGGCTCCTGAAGGCTTCCGGAGACCGTGACGACCTTCAGCGGCCGCAGCGGCGCGTTCACCGGGTCACCTTCGCGTTGCTCTGCGCGGCCTCGCGGGCGGCGATCTCACGGCGTACGACGGGAGCGACCTCGGTGCCCAGCAGCTCGATGGCCTTCAGCATGTCCTTCTGCGGGACTCCGCCGTAGCCGAGCTGGATCAGCAGGCGCTGGTGACCGAAGAGTTCGTGCTGGTAGAGGATCTTGTCGATGATCTCCTGCGGACTTCCGACGAACAGACCGCCGCCGAGCGTGGCCTGCGCCTCGTACGCCGGGCGCGGGGTGTGGAAGCCCTTGCCGCGCTGGTGGAAGTTCTCCAGCATGCCGCGGTTGAAGTAGTTGTACGACAGCTCGCGGGCGGCCTTGGAGGTCGGGGCGACGAAGCCGGGGGAGTTGATGGACACCGGCAGCGCGGAGACGTCGTGACCGGCCCGCCGCGCGCTGTCCCGGTAGAGCTGGACGAGCGGCGCGTAGCGGTTCACGGCTCCGCCGAGGATGGCGAGCGCGAGGGGCAGACCGAGCGTGCCGGCCCGGACGGCCGAGGCGGTCGTGCCGCCGACGGCCACCCACAGCGGCAGCTTGTCCTGGAGCGGACGCGGCGAGATGTCCGCGTCGAACAGGGGCGCGCGGAGCCGGCCGCTCCAGGTGATCGGGTTCTGCTCGCGGATCGCCAGGAGCAGGTCCAGCTTTTCCGCGAACAGCTCCGAGTAGAGGTCCAGGTCGTATCCGAACAGCGGGAACGACTCGGTGAAGGAACCGCGGCCCGCGATGATCTCGGCGCGGCCGTCGGAGATCAGGTCCAGGGTGGAGAACTGCTGGTGCACCCGGACCGGGTCCTCGGAGCTGAGCACCGTGACCGCGCTGGACAGCTTGATGTTCTTCGTCCGCGTGGCCATCGCGGCGAGGACCACGGGGACCGCCGAGACCGCGAAGTCGGCGCGGTGGTGCTCGCCGAGGGCGAATACGTCAAGGCCCGCCTGGTCGGCGACCTCGGACTGCTCGATGAACTCACGGAGCCGGGTCTGCGGGGTCCTGACCTCGCCGGTGACCGGGTCGGGGGTCAGCTCGCCGAATGAGTAAATGCCGATCTCGAAGGCCATGGCCCGTCTCCTGCTCTTGTCGGGGGCACGGCCGCTGTCGGCACGCGCATCCAGTAGAAGGCGGGGAGGACGGGGGTTGTTCGGAAAGGTTGTCCACGCAACGACCTGCGTGGTCCGACACGGTATGCCCCGCTTTCGGAGCGCTGCGCGGATGGTCTCCGCTCCCGGCTTCTGCGGCGGCGCTGGTCAAGCCCTGCGTTACGGCGCGGACGCCGTCTCCAGCCGCCGCGCGTTGCGCCGCGCGGTCCCGTTCGCCCACGTCCCGCTGGTCAGCAGCCCCACCGCGAGGACGATCCCGCCGGCCCCGGTGATGATCCACCAGGCCGGGTGGGCCGCGGTCTCGAACGTCTGCTTGTACCTCGACGTCACGATCCCCGACGCCAGCACCGAGCCCACCACCGCGACCCCCAGCGTCTGCCCGATCTGCCTGCTGGTCGACGCCACGGAGGCCGCGACGCCCGCCTGCGAGCGGGGCATGCCGGAGACGGCGGTGTTGGTGATCGGCGCGTTCACCATGCCGAAGCCGATACCAAAGAGTACATAACTCGGAAAGAGCAGCCAATTGTTCGTATCCGCGCTGAACGCGGCGAACAGCACCCCGCTCACCGTCATGCCGATCCCGGCGATCAGCAGTGGCAGCCGGGGCCCGCGACTGCCGACCAGCCGCCCCGACAGCGGGGCGCAGATGAACGTCACCGCCGCCATGGGCAGCAGGAAAAGCCCGGCGTGCAGTGCGGCGAGACCTCTTACGTTCTGCAGATAAAGGGTGTTCAGGAAGAGGAAGCCGCCGAGCGCCCCCGAGGCACAGACCGCGATCACCGTCGCCCCGCTGAACGGCGCGCTGCGGAAGAACCGCAGGTCGATGAGTGGCTCGTACCGCCTCGGCTCGTACAGCAGCAGACCGATCAGGGACAGTACGGCGACCACGGCGAAGGTCACGATCACCGGCGAGAACAGGCCGGACCTCGGCGTCTCGATGATCGCGTACGTCATCGCGCCGAGCAGCCCGATCACCAGCAGCTGCCCGATCGGATCCGGCCTGCGCGGCTTGGCGGCGCGGGACTCGGGGACGTACCGCCAGGTCAGCAGCAGTGCGGTGATCCCCACCGGGATGTTGATCCAGAAGATCGACCGCCAGCCGACGGTCTCCACCAGCACTCCGCCGATCACCGGCCCTGCCGACAGCGAGACACCGATGGTGGCGCCCCACGCCCCGATGGCGCGGGCGCGCTCGGCGGGCTCGGTGAACGTGTTGGTGATGATCGACATCGCGACGGGGTTGAGCATCGAGCCGCCGACGGCCTGCACCATGCGGAAGGCGATCAGCAGTTCGAGGTTCGGCGCGAGGGAGCAGAGCAGCGAGCCCAGCGTGAAGATGACGAGCCCGGTCTTGAAGACTCTGCGCCGTCCGATCCGGTCGGCGGTCGAGCCGGAGAGCATCAGCAGGGACGCCAGGACGAGCGTGTACGCGTCGATCGTCCACTGGAGTCCGGAGACGGACGCGTGCAGCTCCCGCTGCAACGAGGGCAGGGCGACATTCAGCACGGTGTTGTCCAGGCTGACGATCAGCAGACTCATGCAGCAGATCGCCAGCACCAGCATCCGCCGCCGGCGGCTCAGCTCGGGCATTCGCCGATAGTACGTCTAACTAATGACCTGCCTGTACACCACACGCGTTCGAGGTCCGCCATACGGAACACCACGTGTACGGGACAATGGCCGAATGACCGCTCAGCTCGACACGCCCGCATCCACCGTGCCCGCTCCCGCCGCGACGGGGAACCTCACCATCGGCCCGTACGCCGTGCAGCCGCCGGTGGTGCTGGCGCCGATGGCCGGGATCACGAACGCTCCGTTCAGGACGCTCTGCCGGGAGTTCTCCGGCGGCAAGGGCCTCTTCGTGAGTGAGATGATCACCACACGGGCACTGGTCGAGCGCAACGAGAAGACCATGCAGCTCATCCGTTTCGACGCGACCGAGACGCCGCGATCGATCCAGCTGTACGGCGTGGACCCGGTCACCGTCGGCAAGGCCGTCCGCATGATCGTGGACGAGGACCTGGCCGACCACATCGACCTGAACTTCGGCTGCCCGGTCCCCAAGGTGACCCGGCGCGGCGGCGGCTCGGCGCTCCCGTACAAGCGGCCGCTGCTGCGCGCGATCCTGCACGAGGCGGTCACGAACGCCGGGGATCTGCCCGTCACGATGAAGATGCGCAAGGGCATCGACGACGACCACATCACCTACCTCGACGCGGGACGCATCGCGGTCGAGGAGGGCGTGACGGCGATCGCACTGCACGGCAGGACGGCGGCGCAGCACTACGGCGGCACGGCGGACTGGGACGCGATCGCCCGCCTGAAAGAACACGTCCCGGAGATCCCGGTGCTCGGCAACGGCGACATCTGGTCGGCGGCGGACGCGCTGCGGATGGTCCGCGAGACGGGGTGCGACGGCGTGGTCGTGGGCCGCGGCTGCCTGGGGCGGCCCTGGCTCTTCGGCGACCTGGTGGGCGCGTTCGAGGGGACGGGCGCGTCGGCGCGGCCGGAGCTGCGCGAGGTCGCGCGGGTCATGCGGCGGCACGCGGAGCTGCTGGGGGAGTGGATGGGCGACGAGGCGCGCGGGGTCATCGACTTCCGCAAGCACGTGGCCTGGTACCTGAAGGGCTTCTCGGTCGGCTCGCAGCTGCGCAAGCAGTTGGCGATCACGTCGTCGCTTGCGGAAATGGACGCGCTGCTGGCCGAGTTGGACCTCGACCAGGGCTGGCCGGACGGCGCGGACGGGCCGCGCGGGCGCACGTCGGGTAACAACAGGGTGGTGCTGCCGGACGGTTGGCTGAAGGACCCGTACGACTGCGCGGGCGTGGGCGCGGACGCGGAGCTGGAGACGTCGGGCGGGTGACGTGCGTCTGACGGGCGGCGCCTAACTCCTTTGGGGCGCGGCGAGGTTGCTGTCGTCGGCGCCCGCCAGGAGAGCCGAGGCGCGGCGCGCACGGATCAGGAAGTCCTCCACACGGGCGCGGTCGGGCGCGGGCGGCAGCGGTGACCGGCCGACGGCCGCGTCGGCCTCGTCGGCGAGACGGTTCATCCGCCGCTCCACCTCGGCCCAGGCGACCTCACCGCGCCTGACCGCGAGCAGCGACTCCCGCTGCGCACCGACGTCGATGACGAGCGCGCCCGTACGCAGCAGGTCCCGGCAGGAGCCGAGGAGGCGCAGCAGGTGCATGGCGTGCTTCCAGCGGGGCTCGCCGTACTGCCGGACGTCCGCTTCCAGCCTGCCGCGCTGGGACGTGGCGTACCGGACGAAGGTCTGATGGGCCTGCCGGGACAGGAACGCATCGCGCAGCGCGACGAGTTCGCGACCGGTGTCGTCGATGTGCCCGACGAGCGGGGAGTGCAGGCACTCCAGGACATTGGGATTGGCCCGCAGCGCGAGCGCGCAGAACCGCTCCAACTCCCAGGAGAACTGCTCGTCCGCCGGCCCGTCGACATGCGTGGGCGGCTTCTCGAAGCGCCAGAACAACGGGGTCGGCGCGAGGAACACACCGCGGATGTCGGTATCACTCTGCTCAGTGGCCAACCCGAAGGCCCGCGAACCCATGACGCAGGAGTAGACGGTGTGGTCGCGGACGAGGGCTTCGGGCGGTGTCATGCGGCGAGGGTACGGGGCGGAGCGGCGGTCGCGCGGCTGGATTTCGCTGGGGTGGTGGGCGGAGGGGACCGGGGTGAGTCGGGAGGCCTCGGCCGGGTGAGGCGCACAGGTAAACGAGGGCGCGCGGCAGCCCGCACCGGTCGGCACCTGGCTGCCGGATACAACGGAGGTTCCTGATGGCAGAGCTATTCGAAGACAACGACTACTACACCGGGCCTCCGCTCGACACCGGCATGATCCGCATAGCGGAGGCCGACCGGCGTGCGCCTGCCCCGCGCCTATGTCGAGGTGCTACTCCTGCGGAACGGAGGAACCCCATGAAACCGCTGCTACCTCACGCCGTTTCCGACGTCCTGGGCTGAGGATCATTCGAGATCAGTCCCATCGACAAGGCAAAGCATGACTGCCATGATTCTGCGTCAAGAGGAATTACCGCCGCCGCTTAGCTATCCGTTTTGCCGCTTTGATTATGCTGCAGGCTCAAGAAAGGCTCAACCTTCTCAAGAGTCGTTGACCCTCATGCGTGAGTGCAGTGTGATCTCTCCGGGGGCCAGTTGAAGTGACTTTCAATTGGGCTTGCAAATGGGGGGATTGGGGACTTGCGTATGCCTAAATGGGCTGCGCTTCACCATTTCCTTGTGCCCGATTTCGTACCCTCGAAATCGGATATCGCATTAGGGGATCAAAGTCATGCGTTCGACAATCCGTAAGGGTTCCATTGCTGCTGCAGGTGCGGGTCTTGCCGCAATAGCGTTGATGGGGATGCCGGGTACGGCCACCGCCGGTGGCGTGCAGCCGCCCGGACCCACCACCACGGCCGCGAACTATGTCGCCTACCTGGAGGGCAGGGCGCAGGCGGGTGACGCCGAGGCCGCCGGCATCTCCACCCAGTTCCAGGCGCTCTCGTTTGAGGATCAGTTCAGATTCCTCACGCTGATCAGTGACTCGAAGACGACTCAGGCGTACACCCAGGCGGTGAGCGAGGTAGGCGATGAGGTCGCAGACACGCTTCCGTCGTCGGGAGCGTCCACGAAGGTGCTTGGCGTGGGACACGAGGTCGAGACCGTGCTGGAGAGCGGAGAGTCCACGCCGCAAGAGGGCATGGCGGCCAAGGCGGCGGCCAAGGACATGTGGGCCTCGTACACGGTCTACGACAAGGTCTTCGGGATCAAGGTCACCAAGGTCAGCGTTCGCACGAACTACCAGGTCAAGGGTACGGACACGACCAAGGTCTACCCGGGTAGCGCCTCGCACTACAACTACGTCCCGGCCGCCTCGTTCGAAGCGTCTCCGGTGAAGGAGTGGATCTCCTCTCCGCCCGCCGACAATGCTCAGACGGAGACCACCTGGACTGCCAAATGGACAGGTGGCCTCGGCTCCTGGTCTGCGCGCGAGCGGGTGTGGGGCGACTACCGCGGCTTCGTCGGTGGCTACCTGAAGTAGTTCCGTACCGCGTCTCATGTTGGGGGTGGTGCAGCCGGCGCGCGACGGCTGCACCACCCCCAACTCGCTTTGATCTGAGGGTTCCCCCTCCGATGCCATCCGTGTATCGTTTCTCGATAACAACGTTAATCGATGGGCAAGGTGGATGTCGTGGCGCAGGACCAGAAGCTGCTCGAACCCATCACGACCGTGGCCTCGGTGGTCCTGCGTCTGCTCATGGCCCTGATCATCGCCGCATTCATCCTCTCCACCGTCCACGGCTGGAGCGGCCACAGCGTCTGCGTCACGGACGGGACCTCCGACAGCTCGTACGCGGCCCGGGACTTCATCCCCGAGCCGGGCGCTCGCGTCGGCTCCGTCCCGCGCTACTGTGCACAGAGCGCAACAACCTCACAGAACGTCCTTGCCGGCCTCGGACCCTTGGTCACACTCGCCGTCAACGTCGGAGGCCTCTTCCTCCTCAACCTGCTGCTCCGCGGCGCCTCGCGCGGCGGGGTGCACACGCTGCAGACGGCCACCCGGCTACGACTGCTGGGATGGTGGCTCCTCGTAGGCGCCGTGGTGGCCGCAACCGTCACCGCCATCTCGCGAACGGCCCTCCTGAACTCACTCGCTCGCGATGCCGATCTCACACCCCTCTCCTGGATCCAGGTCTGGAACCCGCCCTATATGGCCATACTTGTTGGCCTTGGACTCCTCGCTTTCTCCCGGATCACTCGTGTCGGAGCGAAAATGCGAGAAGACCTTGAAGGGCTCGTCTGATGGCCCCGGAAGAAGGTGACGGCCACGCTGTCGTCGTTCACCTCGACACGCTTCTCCAGCATCGCGGAATGACATTGGCCGAACTTTCTGCTCGCGTCGGCGTGACAAACGTCAATCTGTCCGTACTCAAGAATGGCCGCGCAAAAGCGATCCGCTTCAGCACGCTCACACGCATCTGCGAGGTCCTGGAGTGTCAACCGGGCGACATTCTCACCGTTCGGACAGATGAGGACGAAGAGTCGGGAATCTAGCTCTCAAGCTTCGATAGTTTGCCGTTCAATCTAATTGGGGAGAGCACTCATGTATGGAACGATGGACACAGGATCCAAGGTCGCGGTCTTCCTGGTACTCGCCGTGATCGTCATAGGAATCGCCGTCGGAGCCATGCGGTTCAAGAGGTCCGCCGCAAAAGACTCCTCGATCGACGAGTGAGGTTTTCTCAGAGAAATGATCTTCGCGATATGTTGTGAACCTCGCGCTTGCGGGCGGATCGGACGAACCCGTCCCGGCCGTGGACAGACGTAAAGCCCCTGGTAGGACAGGTCTCACCACAAGATCGTGTCCGAACCACCAGAGGCTTCACGTTGGTCACCTATGGTGCCACGCTCGACGTCCCGCGCCACGTCGTGGTCCACCTGTCCCGCCTGCTGGCCGCACACCGGCGGCGCATCGGCACCCCGAAGGGCTCACGGGCACTGGGCCCGTTCCGCCAGGCGGTGTTGGTGCTGCGGTGGTTCCGCGAGCGCGGCTGTGTGCACTGCCTGGCCCGTGACGCGGGTGTCTCCCAGGCCACCGGCTACCGCTACCTCCACGAAGGGATCGATGTCCTCGCCGACCAGGCCCCGGACCTGCACGAGGTCCTGGACCGCTGCCGGGACGAGGGCATGACGCACGTGATCCTGGACGGCACCCTCATCACCTCCGACCGCCTCTCCCGAACGCGTGAGAACGGCAACGACCTGTGGTTCAGCCAGAAACACAAGGCGTTCGGCGGCAACGTGCAGTTCCTGTCCTCCCCGGACGGCACCCCCTGTGGATCTCCGACGTGCAGCCCGGCAGCGTCCCCGACATCACCGCCGCCCGCACCCACGCCCTGCCCGCCCTCTACAAAGCCGCAGCCGACGGCCTGCCCACCCTGGCCGACAAGGGCTACACCGGAGCCGGCATCGGCATCCGCGTACCGGTACGCCGCCCGCAGGGCCAGTCCGAACAAGCCCTGCACGAAGACACCCGAACCACGAACAACCTGATCAGAGGCACCCGCGCCCTCGGCGAACGCGCCGCCGCCGAATTCAAGCAACGCTGGCGCACCCTTCGACACATCACCCTCAGCCCGAGCCGAATCGGCGACATCGCCCGCGCCGCCCTCGTCCTCAACAGAATCTGGAAATAAACCCTGTTGAGAAAACGTCACTGCACCCTGATAGTTCGCTCGATAAGAGTTCGCTGGACTTCTGGGGAAAGCAAAACGCGGAAGATACCTTCTTTTCGTTGAGGCCAGGCGCGAAGGAGGCGCTGAGAGTGAAGCCGGACGAGACGATCGCAAGATGAGCGCGGGTCCGTGTGGGCTGTGCCAAGTGCCCGGAATAGCGCCGCTGTTGCCCGGTGTGTCAGCTCAACGGCGCTCTGTCAGGGCGTAGGGGACACGAAGCAGATGGCGTCTCTGCGCTGTCCATCTCCGAAGACGTGGACCGTCTCGCCGATCCGCTGCCATCCGAGACGTTCGTACAAGCGGATCGCTGCGGCGTCTTTCGTCAACACATCGAGGACAAGGCGCAGGTCGCTCTGTCGGGCGTAGGACGTCGCGGCCTTTACCAGATTCGCACCCGCAGAGGCATTCCGCGCTTCACGACCGACGAAAAGCCGAGCCAAGACACCAACGCGTACTTCCGTCTCACCGGATTGCTCACTCCACATGCGAGCCGCCTTGTCTCCCGCCTGAGGGTGGTTGACGGCAGCGTGCCCTACAACGTGGCCGTTCAGTTCAGCGACCCAAGCGGCCGTCATTCCCCTCGGCGTCAACCACGCTTCGGGGTCTGCCACTCCCTCGACGGGGTAACCATCGGATTCGTGGACTGCGCTGAGAACTTTGGCCGCCTCGGCGAGGTCGGCCTCCTGGCGGAGGCGGACGGAAATACGTGTCACGGTCAATTCCTTTGACGACCTGCCTGTACGCGGCACCGGAACGGCGGGCGAGTGAGAGAACGCGCAGATGCCGGTGGGATCGCGGACATCGGCTTCGGAGGCATCATCCCCGCCGTCATCGACTGCGACGGGTCACGGGCGCGCGGTCCGCACCACGTCGGCGACGAAGGCGGCCCAGGGGGCGGCGGGGAAGATGAGCGCGGGGCCGTGGGGCCGCTTGCTGTCGCGGACGGGGACGATGCCGGGGAAGTCGTCGGAGACCTCCAGGCATTCGCCTACGTCCTGCTGGCTGTATGTGCTCTTGCGCCACCGGGGGGCGCCGGACTCTGAGCGGGTGAGGTTGCTCATGCGCGCATCTCCTCCATCGCGGAGTGGATCAGACGGGCCGACTCTTCAAGGCCGCAAGCTTTGGTCCGCGACAAATCGTAAGCCAGTGTGCATCGCGCAACGTCCTCCGGGTCTGTGAAAAGCCTGCCGGTAAAGGCGCCCTCCACGTACGCGACTCGCGGCCTGTCCGGCAGATCCGCAATGCACAACGTCGACCCCATCGCGGAGTGCGCACCCGCCGAGGTCGGGATGATCTGGATGACCACGGATGGATGGGTGCTCAAATCGGCTAGGTGGCCCAGCTGTTCGGCCATCACCTTGGTTCCGCCGACAGGGCGACGCAGTAGTTCCTCTTCCATGAGGAACCACAAGGAAGGCGGCTTCGCGCGGCGAAGGATCTCTTGACGCTGAAGCCTGATTCGAACACGACGCTCCACTTCCTCGACGCTGGCACGAAGACGTCCTTCCTTCATGATCGCGCGCACGTATCCCTCCGTCTGTAGCAGGCCTGGAATGAACGAGGATGCGTAGCAGCTGATGGAGGAGGCGATCCCCTCCATGCCTAGGTAGGCCGCTGCCCAGTTGTCGAGGGTCGGGGCGTTGGCCGCAAGCTGGTACAGCCTGGCGAGCAGTCCTCCCGTCTCCAGTGCGACGTCAAGCGCCGTTGCGTTGTCCAACGTCGCTGGGACGGAGTCGAGTTCGATCTGTGCGATGCGACTTCCTGTCATGTTCGCCACGGCCGCCAGCTTGGTCTGACTCCATTGGCGCGTCTCACGCCTGAGCCGCACTTCCGCACCCAAAAACGCTTCTGGACTGGTGTACGGATTTAGCTCTTTGCCTGCCACGGGAATCACCGTTCTTTATTTCTCGACCGTAAAGGCCCAACCCCTGTTGAGGGCGGCCGCGAACACCGATTCTTATCGCACAGACAGTGATCGGGCAATGACGGAGGGCGTTCCTCATGTGTGACCGGGTGCCGGAGCCCACCGTGTGCGGCTGGGGCTATCTGCGGCTGCTGTCCCGTGACGTGGGCGGGGGCTACGAGCCGGTGACAGAGCGGTTGTTGGAGCGCGTGCTCCTTGGATTGAGGCGGTTGGCGGAATGACGGACGGCAGTGGTGCGCGGCGGTACCTGTCGAGATTGATCGCGGAACTGGGCACGGACGGGATGCTGGTGGTGGGGAAGAACGAACCCGGCGGGGACGGCGCGGACCTCGTGCCCGGGTCGGCGCTTCGGTGGCCGCCGTGTGAGTGCGGGCATGCGGAGTGCCCCGACGCGCCGGGGCCTCAGTCCGCGGCCGACAGGCTGCGCGCGAAGGTGGCCGAGCGGAACGCGCTCAGTTGGCGGGAACGGCCGTGACGCGGGAAGGCGGGCTCCGGGTCGGGATGGTCGTCTACGACGCGCGGTACGAAATGGTCGGCGTGATAGACGGGTTCGACGGGGTGCTGGTCAGCCTGTCGCGGCCCACCGGGCTCACATGGCAGAGCCGGTGGGTGTCCGTGCGGCGGGGAACCGCCTACGAGCGGCGGCAGTTGCGTGCCATCGCCGCGCTGCACGAGTTGCGTCACAAGGGGCTTCCGCCCGCGCGCTGATCAGGCGGACAAAACAGGTCGTGGCGTACGGCGGGGAGGCCGTCAGCCTGGTCCGAGCCTCGGCATCGGGGTATGTCGTCCGTAGACGCCGAGCGCTGTGCAACGAGTTCGGTCCCCTGAGTCGCAACCACCGCGTGGCGGAGCTGGGGGCCGAGATCGCCGCACTGAGCACGCCGTCATGAGGGGGGTAGGTATGTCGCAGATCGAAGGTGCACGACTGTTCCGGGAAAGCTGGATCGCGGGAGGGCGACTGCACTTTCCCGGTGAGCCGAAGGCCGGCTACGTCACGCCCTGGGACGACACCCCTCAATGGGAGCGTGAGGCCGCCGGGTCGGTCCACGACCAGGTCCGGCAGTTCGTCGAACTCAGCGGCGGCCACACGTCGAGCCTGTCGCGCGAGCAGAAGAGCCGGTTCGGCGCTACGTGCTTGACGGCTCAGATGTTCAAGCACTTCGAGAACCCGAAGCCGGGCTACGTCGCCGACTGGCCCGAACCGCCGCGCTGGCAGCGGGAGACCGATGCCGACATCTTCGAAGCGATCGAGAAGGCGCTCAGCTGATCGGTGCGGTTCTGGAAGCCGCTGGCTCATCCGGGACGAGAACCGTAGGCGCGACTCGACTCTGCCACCGAACCCCTGCCGGGTCGCTGAGACGGTCGATTCGACCTCGGTAGGCGCCTCATGCAGCTGTCGATCTGGTCCTGGGCCTCGACCGCGAACCCGGCGGGCGGGCGCGGAGTTCGGACCCGCTCGGTCCGGATTCCGCGCCCAGCGCGCACGACTGCGGCAGTACCGGGGAGTCGGGACGTCAGGACTTCAGCGCCGCGAGGACCTGCTTCGCCGTGTCGACGCTCGACTGCGGGTTCTGGCCGGTGATGAGGTTGCCGTCGACGACGACCTTGCTCGTCCAGGCCGGGCCCGCCTCGACGACCGCGCCCAGCTCGCGCAGCTTCGCCTCGACGAAGTACGGGGACGCGTCGCCCAGTCCGCCTTGGTGTTCCTCTTCGTCGGTAAAGGTGGTGAGCTTGCGATCTGCGAAGACGAATTCGCCGTTCTCGCGGACCGCGCTGAGCAGGGCCGCCGGGCCGTGGCAGAGGGCGGCGACGATCCGGCCGGCGCCGTTGGCCTCGTCCAGGAGGCGGCCGAGGTCGGCGTCGTGCGCGAGGTCGGCCATCGGGCCGTGGCCGCCGGGGATGTAGACGGCGTCGTAGTCGGCCGCCGAGACGTCGGCGAGTACGAGCGGCTTGGCCAACTCGTCCGTAAGGGAGTCCAGGTACGCGCCGAAGCGCTTCGCGTCGGCCGCCGCGACTCCGCCGCTCTCGTTGAGGCTGATGGGGTCGACGGTGGGTCGTGCGCCGCCCGGCGTGGCGATGTCCACCTCGACGCCGGCGTCACGCAGTACCTCGTGCGAGGCGGCGACCTCCTCGGCCCAGTAGCCGGTGGGGTGCGCCGTGCCGTTGGCGAGGGTCAGCGAGTCCGCTGCGGAGACGATCATCAGGATCTTTGCCATGGCGCGTTACCTCGGTTTCCTTGTCGATTGCGGGCAGCCTCGATGACATCCGCCTGTACACGGGCGCCTACCCGTCACAGTCGGAACAACGACAGCTACCGGTCCTTGACCGGTCCACACGCAGCAGGGGCCAGGGCGGCTTGTCCGGCGTCTGCGTGACGCGGATCGTACCGGCCGACCGCTCAACACCGCCCGTTATGGCTCACATCAGGCCCCGCGTGCCGCTCCAGCGGCGCCGCCGCAGCCGAGTTGGAGACGCTGAAGGCCACGCTGCCCGCGCGGTAGCGGTCGTCCGTCCACTCGATGGGGCGGCCCGTCGCCGTGTACGTGAGGTAGCGCTGCCGGAGCAGCGGGCTGCCCCGGCGTACCGCGAGCAGGCGCGCGTCCTCGCTGCCCGCCGCCGTCGCGTCGATCAGGTGCTCGCCGTAGTGCGCGATGATGCCCGCGTTCTCCGCGATGCTGTTCATGATCGACACGCAGTCCTCCGGCAACTCCCTTACGGCGGGGGCGACCCAGTCGGTGTACGCGGTGCGCTCGACCAGGACCGGGTCGCCGTCGAGGCGGCGCAGCCGCAGGACGTACAGCACCTCGCTGCCCGGTGCGACGCCGAGCCTGGACGCCTCCTCGGCGGTCGCGGGCCGGGTCGTACGGCTGAGGATGCGGCTGGAGACCTCGCTGCCCATCGCCTGCGCCCACTGCGCGAAGCTGGTGAGCTGCTGGAAGCTGTGGCGGCGCTCCTGGCGGATGACGACGCGCCTGGCGCCCTGCCGGGAGCCGATCAGCCCCTCGGCGGCGAGCACGCCGACCGCCTGGCGGACCGTGCCGCGCGACGCGGACCAGCGGGTCGCCAGATCGCTCTCCGAAGGCAGCCGGGCGCCGACCGGGTACTCGCCGCCGAGGATCGACTGCCGCAGCGCCTCCGCGATCTCCAGATAGCGCGAACTGCTCACGCCTGCCCCCTCGTCCCTCGGTCCGGTCGGTCACATCGGTCCGGAAAGAAGAATTCCTGAACTGTGCACAGATATGGCTACCCAGTACGGACCCGTTCTTCACTCTAACTGCACAGGAAACAGGCCCCGCGCACCCTCCCGGGCGGTCGACAGGTCCGCTTCTTCCCGTGAAGGGTAGCGATGATCTGGTGTTTTGGGGGTTTTTAGGTCTTCCGCCTGCCGTGCCGTGAAGGCCATCGGACGTTAACGCGCCAGACACCTTGACCGGGCGAACTGATGCCAGCTTGTATGAACAAGTGAACCCCTTCTTTGCTTCCCCCGGGAGATACAGCGTGCCCCGACTCCACGTCCGCGCCAACGGCCGGCTGGTAGCCGCCCTGGCGCTCAGTACCGTCGCGCTCACCGCACTCAGCGCCTGTGGCGCCAAGGCGGAGGGACCCGCCGACGCCGCCGACGCCAAGGGCGTGAAGGCGAGCACCGCGGCCTCCGTCGCGGACTTCGGCACCATGAAGGACCTCGTCGCCGCCGCCGAGAAGGAAGGCACGCTCAACGCGATCGCACTCCCGCCGGACTGGGCGAACTACGGCGAGATCATCAAGTCCTTCGAGGCCAAGTACAAGGTCAAGGTGAAGGTCGAGACCCCGGACGCCGCCAGCGCCGACGAGGTCAACGCGATGAAGACCCGCAAGGGCCAGGGCCGTGCCCCCGACGTCGTCGACCTGGGCATCCCGTTCGACCGCAGCGCCGCCGCCGAGGGCCTTCTCGCCCCGTACAAGGTCGAGAGCTACGACAAGATCCCGGACTCGCAGAAGGACGAGCAGGCCCGCTGGTACAACGACTACGGCGGCTACATCTCCATCGGCTGCGACGCCGCGCGCATCAAGGTCTGCCCCGAGACGTTCGCCGATCTCCTCAAGCCCGAGTACAAGGGCAAGGTCGCGCTCAACGGCAACCCGAACAAGTCCGGCTCCGCCTTCGGTGGCGTCTACGCGGCCGCCCTCGCCAACAAGGGCAGCTTCACGGACATCCAGCCCGGCATCGACTTCTTCGGCCAGCTGAAGAAGAAGGGGAACTTCATCCCCGTCGAGTCCACCACCGCCACGGTGCAGAAGGGCGAAACGCCCATCTCCATCGACTGGGACTACCTGAACGCCAACCTCGCCGACCAGTTCAAGGGCAAGGGTGTCGACTGGAAGGTCTCCATCCCGAGCGACGGCGTCTACGCCCAGTACTACTCGCAGGGCATCAACAAGGACGCGCCGCACCCTGCCGCCGCGCGCCTGTGGATGGAGTACCTGTACAGCGCCGAGGGCCAGAACCTCTACCTCAAGGGATACGCCAGGCCCGTCCTGCTGCCCTCGATGACCGAGGACGGCTCCGTCGACAAGACGTTCGTCACCAAGCTCCCCGCGGTCGAGGGCGACCCGACCTTCCCGCAGGCCGCCGACCTCGAAAAGGTCAAGGCCACCCTCGCCTCGAACTGGGACAAGGCCGTCTCCTGATGACCGCCCCCACCCAGCCCGCTGCGGGCACCGCGCCCGCACCGGGCGCCGCCGACGGAACACGCCGTCGGCGGCGGGCGCCGCGAGCCTGGCTCGGCGCCCTCCCGCTGCTCGTCTTCGCCGCGATCAGCTTCGGCCTGCCGGTCGGCGCCGTCCTGTACGGAGCCTTCACCAGCACCGACGCGGTCACCGGCACCACCACCGCGACCGGTGGGAACCTGCGGACCTCGCTCCAGGGCCCGTACCTCAACTCGCTGACGGGCAGTGTCGAACTGTCCGCTCTCACCGCCCTGATCGGTACCGTCCTCGGCATGCTGATCGCCCAGGCCGTCGTCACCTCGCGGCGCGGCGCGCTGCGTGAATCCGTACTGACCGCGTCCGGTGTCCTCGCCAACTTCGGCGGTGTGCCGCTCGCCTTCGCCTTTGTCGCCACCCTCGGAATCTCCGGAGTGGTCACCCAGTACGCGCACCTCGACGCGGCCGGCTGGAACCTGTACTCGTTCACCGGCCTCACTGTGATCTATCTGTATTTCTTGGTTCCCCTGATGGTCCTCGTCAGCGTCCCCGCGCTGGACGGTCTGCGCCCGCAGTGGCGCGAGGCCGCGCAGAACGCCGGGGCCTCCTCCTGGCAGTACTGGCGCCACGTCGGCATCCCCGTCCTCGCGCCCACCCTGCTCGGCGGGTTCGTGCTGCTCTTCGGCAGCGCCTTCGCCGCGTACGCCACCGCCGCCGCGCTGGTCGGCGGTTCCGTACCCCTCGTCACCCTGAAGATCGCGGACGCGCTGTCCGGCAACGTCCAGGTGGGTCAGGAGAACGTGGCGCTCGCGCTGAGCCTCGACATGATCGTGATCGCCGGACTGGTCATGGCGGTCTATCTGCCCCTCCAGCGACGGAGCACCCGATGGCTGCACTGACCCCCACCGCCTCAACCGGCCCCACCGAACCGGGCGTTCAGCCCGCGCCCGTCGCGCCGAAGGGCCGGCGTACGTCCGCGAGGCGGGGCCGCCCGCGCGTCTGGCGCGGCGCCGTGCTGATCCTGGCCGCGCTCTACTTCGTCGTACCGCTGATCGCCTCGTTCATCTTCACGGTGCACACGCCGGGTCAGGGCGTCGACTTCCACGCGTACACCGGCATCCTGTCCGCAGAGGGCTTCACCAAGAGCCTGCTGCTCTCGCTCGGGCTCGCCGTGGCCACCATCGTGCTCTCGCTGCTGCTCGCCGTGCCCGCGCTGGTCGCGGTGCGCCTCGGTGCGCCGAAGCTGCGGCCGGTCATCGAGATCGTCTGCATGCTGCCGCTGGTGGTGCCGCCGATCGCGCTGGTCAGCGGCATCTCGACGGTCCTGCGCTGGGGTCCGGAGAATCTCTCCACGACGCCGCTCTACTCGACGTTCATCTTCGTGCAGAACGAGTCCTTCCCGCTCGTGCTGGTGCTCGCGTACACCGTCCTGGCGCTGCCGTTCGTCTACCGCTCGCTGGACGCCGGGCTGCGCGCCGTCGACATCCCGACCCTCGTGGAAGCCGCCCGCAACTGCGGGGCGAGCATGCCGTACGTGGTGCTGCGGGTCATCCTGCCCAACCTGCGCTCCTCGCTCGCGGGCGCGTCCTTCCTCACCCTGGCGCTGGTCCTGGGCGAATACACCATCGCGGCGCTCCTCGGCTTCCAGCCGTTCGCCGTGTGGATCGTGACCATCTCGGGCGCCGAGGCGCAGACGTCCGTCGCCGTGTCCCTGCTCAGCCTGCTGATCGCCTGGGCGCTGCTGATGGTCCTCTCCCGCGCCGGAGCGCGCGCCGGATCCGACGCCGCGACCGCCGCCCCCGCCCCCACGCCCGTCCCCGGCAAGGAGTAGCCACTCATGTCATCCACGTCCACAGCCACCGCGGCCGAGCACGGCTCCGGTCCCGGTGCGGGGTCGGGTGCGCTGGTCGAATTCCGCGGCCTGCGCCGCGCGTTCGGCCCCACCGTCGCCCTCGACGGACTCGACCTGACAGCGCGCCCCGGCGAACTGCTCGCCCTGCTCGGCCCCTCCGGCTGCGGCAAGACCACGGCGCTCCGGGTCCTCGCCGGCTTCGAACACCCGGACTCCGGTGACGTGTTGGTGGACGGGCAGGACATCACCCGGGTCCCGGCCAACCGCCGTGACGCGGGCATGGTGTTCCAGTCGTACAGCCTCTTCCCGCACCTCAACGCCCGCGACAACGTCGCCTTCGGACTGCGCGTACGGAAGGTCTCGGCGGCCGAACGGCGCACCCGCGCCGCCGAACTGCTGGACCTGGTCGGCCTTCCCGACCACGGCGACCGCTTCCCGCACCAGATGTCCGGCGGTCAGCAGCAGCGGGTCGCGCTGGCCCGCGCGCTGGCGCTGCGCCCGCGCGTCCTGCTGCTCGACGAGCCGCTGTCGGCGCTCGACGCCAAGGTGCGGCTGACGCTGCGCGAGGAGATCAGGCGGCTTCAGCTGTCGCTGGGCATCACCACGATCTTCGTGACGCACGACCAGGAGGAGGCGCTGTCCATGGCCGACCGGGTCGCCGTGCTCAACGCCGGGCGCCTGGAGCAGTGCGCGCCGCCTTCCGAGCTGTACGAGCGGCCCGCCACGCCTTTCGTCGCCGAGTTCGTCGGCACGATGAACCGGCTGCCCGGACAGCTCAGCGGCGGCGGCCGGGTCGAGGTCGCGGGCGCGACGCTGCCCGTGGACGGCGAGATCCCGGCGAGCGGTCAGGTGGAGGTGCTGATCCGCCCCGAGAACATCACCGCGACCGCCGACCCCGCGGGCACGGCCACGGTCGTCTCCGCCTCGTTCTTCGGCTCGGTCACGCGTGTGCTGCTCGACCTGCCGGGTGGCGGCTCCGTCAAGGCGGACCTGCCGTCGCGGGACGCCGGGGAACTGGTGCCCGGCGTACGGGCGACGGTCCGTCCTGCGGCGCGTCCCGTGCTGGTGGTTCCGGCGGCCTCGGGTACGTCGGCCGGGACCGGTGCCACGGGTGACTCCGGGGCCGAGGCGTGAGCACTCCCGCGGCCGTCCCCGCGGTTTCCCCTGCGGCTGTCCTCTTCGACATGGACGGCACCCTCGTGGACACCGAGGTGCTGTGGTGGGAGACGGCCGACGAGGTCGCGGCGGGCCTCGGCCACCGGCTCACGGACGCGGACGCGCCCGAGGTCGTGGGCCGGGCGGTCGCCGACACGGCCGCTCATCTGGTCCGGGTGACGGGCCGCGCCGACGCGGGTGACACGATCGCGGCCGACCTGGCGGGACTGTTCTTCCGGCGGGTCGAGGAGGGCGCGCCCCTGCGTCCCGGCGCTCGCCGCCTGCTTGCCGAACTGGAGCGCGCGGGCGTGCCGTTCGCGCTGGTGAGCGCGTCGCCGCGGACCGTGGTCGACTCCGTCGTCGCGGGCTCGCTGGCCGACGTCCCGTTCGCCTTCACCCTCTCGGCGGACGACACCGTACGGACCAAGCCGCACCCGGATCCCTACCGCGCGGCGGCCGAACGCCTCGGCTTCGGGCCGGAGCGGTGCGTCGCGGTGGAGGACTCACCGGACGGCACGGCGTCGGCCCAGGCGGCGGGGTGCGCGGTGCTGGTGGTGCCGTCGTTGCTGCCGGTGGAACCCGCGGAGAAGCGGTTCTTCGCCGGAAGCCTCGAAGAAGTCAACCTGGCGGTGCTGCGGGACTGCGTGGACGCGTGATCCTCGTCACGTTTGATGAAAGCTTTGCTCAGACGAGCGATCGCTGAAATCGGTCGCGTTCTGAAGGGGTGGCGCAGTGCGCCACCCCTTTCGCGTTCACGTTGTAAACTCAGACGTGTCTGTGGATGCTCAGATGAGCGCTATATGTCATGGGGAAGTCATGCGTGCTTCGAGGTCTGAAGGAGCCCGGGGCGCACGATGATCCGCTCCACGCTTTCGATCCAGTGGCGGATGGGTGGTTCAAGCCGTATGACGGACAAGTGCACGTCCCCGGACGCCTTCGATCTGGGTATGTTCACGCCATCAGGGCAGCCACCGCGTCGTCGAGGAGCCGAGGCCCGTGTCGGAACACAGCGAGTCCCACGAGAAGAAGTACGTCTACGACTTCACCGAAGGCAACAAGGATCTCCGCGACCTCCTCGGCGGCAAGGGCGCCAATCTCGCCGAGATGACCAACCTCGGTCTGCCCGTCCCTCCGGGCTTCACCATCACCACCGACGCCTGCAAGGTCTATCTGGACAGCGGCAAGGAGCCGGCGGCGCTGCGCGACGAGGTGAGCGCGCATCTCGACGCCCTCGAACGGCAGATGGGCAAGAAGCTCGGCCAGGCCGACGACCCGCTGCTCGTCTCCGTGCGCTCCGGCGCGAAGTTCTCCATGCCCGGCATGATGGACACCGTCCTCAACGTCGGCCTCTCCGACGGATCCGTCGCCGGACTCGCCGCCCAGGCGGGCGACGAGCGCTTCGCGTGGGATTCGTACCGCAGGCTCATCCAGATGTTCGGCGCCACCGTGCTCGGAGTCGACGGCGACCTCTTCGAGGAGGCGCTGGAGGAAGCCAAGCGGGACAAGCAGGCCGCCACCGACGTCGATCTGGCGGCGGGCGACCTCAAGAAGCTGGTCACACGCTTCAAGGAGATCGTCTCCAGGGAGACGGGCCGCGACTTCCCGCAGGACCCGCGCGAGCAGATGGACCTCGCGATCTGTTCGGTCTTCGACTCGTGGAACACCGAACGCGCCAAGCTCTACCGCCGCCAGGAACGCATCCCCGGCGACCTCGGGACAGCCGTCAACATCTGCTCCATGGTCTTCGGCAACCTCGGCCCCGACTCCGGTACGGGCGTGGCCTTCACGCGCGACCCGGCCAGCGGCCAGCAGGGCGTGTACGGCGACTACCTCCAGAACGCGCAGGGCGAGGACGTCGTCGCGGGCATCCGCAACACCGTCGCGCTCGCCGACCTGGAGACCATCGACAAGACGTCGTACGACCAACTCCTCCAGATCATGAAGACGTTGGAGACCCACTACCGGGACCTGTGCGACATCGAGTTCACCATCGAGCGCGGCAGGCTGTGGATGCTCCAGACCCGCGTCGGCAAGCGCACGGCGGGCGCGGCCTTCCGGATCGCCACCCAACTCGTCGACCAGGGGCTGATCGACGAGGCCGAGGCGCTTCAGCGGGTCAACGGCGCGCAGCTCGCGCAACTGATGTTCCCGCGTTTCGCCGACCAGCCGGCGCGCGGCGCGAAACGGCAGTTGCTCGGGAGCGGGATCGCGGCCTCGCCGGGCGCGGCGGTGGGCAAGGCGGTCTTCGACTCGTACACCGCCGTCAAATGGTCGCGCTCGGGTGAGCGGGTCATCCTGATCCGCCGCGAGACCAACCCCGACGACCTGAACGGCATGATCGCCTCCAACGGCATCCTCACCTCACGCGGCGGCAAGACCTCGCATGCCGCCGTGGTCGCCCGCGGCATGGGCAAGACCTGCGTCTGCGGCGCGGAGGAGCTGGAAGTCGACACCAAGTCCCGCAGGATGACCGCGCCCGGCGGAATCGTGGTGGAGGAAGGCGACATCGTCTCCATCGACGGCTCCACCGGCAAGGTCTACCTCGGTGAGGTCCCCGTCGTCCCCTCGCCGGTGGTCGAGTACTTCGAGGGCCGGATGCACGCGGGCGCCGACGACGCCGACGAACTGGTCAAGGCCGTCCACCGGATCATGTCGTACGCCGACCGCCGCCGGCGGCTGCGCGTGCGCGCCAACGCGGACAACGCCGAAGACGCCCTGCGCGCCCGCCGCTTCGGCGCCCAGGGCATCGGACTCTGCCGCACCGAGCACATGTTCCTCGGCGAACGCCGCGCGATGGTCGAGCAGTTGGTCCTCGCGCACACGGAGGACGAACGCGTCCAGGCGCTGGACGCGCTGCTGCCGCTCCAGAAGGCGGACTTCATCGAGCTGTTCGAGGCAATGGACGGACTCCCCGTGACGGTCCGGCTCCTGGATCCGCCCCTCCACGAATTCCTGCCCGACATCACGGAGTTGTCGGTACGCGTCGCGCTCGCCGAGGCGCGGGAGGACCACAACGAGAACGACCTGCGCCTCCTCCAGGCCGTGCACAAGCTCCACGAACAGAACCCGATGCTCGGCCTGCGCGGGGTCAGGCTCGGGCTGGTCATCCCGGGCCTGTTCGCGATGCAGGTACGGGCGATCGCGGAGGCCGTCGCCGAGCGCAAGAACGCCAAGGGCGACCCGCGTGCCGAAATCATGATCCCGCTCGTGGGCACCGTCCAGGAGCTGGAAATCGTCCGCGACGAGGCCGAGTTGGTCATCGCGGAGGTCGAGAGGGCCCGGGGCCTCGAACTCGACCTGGCGCTCGGCACGATGATCGAACTCCCGCGCGCCGCGCTGACAGCGGGACAGATCGCCGAGGCCGCGGAGTTCTTCTCGTTCGGCACCAACGACCTCACGCAGACGGTGTGGGGCTTCTCCCGCGACGACGTGGAGGCGAGCTTCTTCACCGCGTACCTGGAGAAGGGCATCTTCGGCGTCTCCCCGTTCGAGACGATCGACAGGGACGGCGTGGGCGCGCTCGTACGAAGCGCCTGCGAGGCCGGGCGGGCGGTGCGGCCCGATCTGAAGCTGGGTATCTGCGGCGAACACGGCGGCGATCCCGAGTCGGTGCACTTCTTCCACGAGGTGGGCCTCGATTACGTCTCCTGCTCGCCGTTCCGAATCCCGGTGGCGCGCCTGGAAGCGGGCCGAGCGGCGGCGCAGCCGAGCGACTGCGACTCGCGGTAGGACCCCGGCGGGGCGCGCGCGGCCGATGCGCGCGCCCCGCCCCAGAACACCGGAGCCGCCCGCCGGCCAACCCCGACCCTCACCGGCGGGCGGTCGGCTCCGGGCACGAGAAGGGGCGAGCGACCCGTGCGGGGGCGCTCGCCCCTTCGGTATGAGGGCGAGGGAATCGCACCCCCCGGGCTCGCATACTCCGGTATGCTGGCCATATGACGTCCACGACTCGTATCACCGTCACGCTTCCCAGCGATCAGGTCGCGGAGCTTCGCAAGCTGACGGACAACGTTTCCGGCTACGTTGCGGAGGCGGTAGCCCGCCAGATAAGGCACCAGCTCCTGGGCGACGACCTGCGACGCCATGAAGAGGAGCACGGGAACTTCACCGACGAGGAACTGGCCGAAGCCCGAGAGAAGATCTTCGGCCCCCCGAGCATCGGCAGGCGCACGGATGCCGCGTGAACGAGCACTTCGAGAGCGTCGTCCTGGACTCACAAGGGCTTTCGGCCTGGATTTCGCAGGACCGCACATTCCTCGCGATGCTGAAGCTCTTCCATGACACCGGGGCTGATCTCGTCGTCGGAGCGAACACCATCGTGGAGGTGAGTCACGCGCGTACAGACCTTCCTCGCCTGAACTGGGTGCTGTCACGAGTCAAGGTGGAGCCGGTCACCGAGCAGGCCGCCAAGGCAGCTGCCGAACTCCTCAAGCGTTCGGGACTGCACGGGCACAAGTACGCTATCGACGCCACCGTTGCCGAAGTGGCGCTGCGGCTGCCGAGGCCGACCGCGCTGCTGACGTCAGACACCGATGACATGGGCAGACTCTGCGGTGGCCATGTCCGGGTCATCGCCCTCTGACGCAGATCCCCGGCGCCCTTGTCCGGCACGACACGGGAAGAGGCGCCGGGGTCCGCCAGGCTCTCAGGCGGCGCGGGGCAGGCCCTCGTACCGGACGCCGGTGAGCTGTTCCGAGGCGTCCCAGAGACGTTCGCTCGCGGTGTCGTTCAGCGTCCAGGGGGCACGCCAGGAGCGGGCCGGGGCGCCTCGCCAGCTCTGGAGGCGGGGGCCGGTGAAGGAGTCGGCCTGTACGCCGGGTTCTGTCGCCGCGTAGAGCGTCGGCAGGGCGCCGGACTCGGCGGGCTGGGCGATGATCCGGTTGGCGGCCCGGGCCATCCGTTCCGCGATCTTGCGGCCCTCCATTTTGGCGCCCGCCGTCTGCAGGTTGGTGGACGCGTAACCGGGGTGCGCGGCGGCCACCACGACATCGGAGCCGACCGCGGCGAACCGCCGTGTCAGCTCGTGCACGAAGAGCAGGTTCGCCGTCTTGGAGCGGCCGTACGCGATCCAACGACGGTATTGGTGCTCGCTGTTGAGGTCGTTGATGTCGATGTTGGCCAGCGCATGCATGCCGCTCGACACACTCACCACCCGGGCACCGGGCGTCTCCAGCAGCCGGGGCAGCAGGAGGCCGGTGAGGGCGAAGTGCCCGAGGTGGTTCACGCCGAACTGGGTCTCGAAGCCGTCGGCCGTGGTGCCGTACGGCAGCGCCATGACGCCCGCGTTGTTGATGAGCAGATCCAGCCGTTCGTACGGGAACCTGGTGGCGAACTCCCGTACGGAGGACAGGTCCGCCAGGTCCAGCGGCATGAACTCCACCTCGGCGCTGGGTACTTCGGCGGTGATCCGGGCTTCGGCCTGCCTGCCGCGCTCCTCGCTGCGACAGGCGAGGATCACCCGCGCGCCACGATGGGCCAGCTCGCGCGCGGTAACCAGCCCGATCCCGCTGTTGGCCCCGGTGACCACGGCGGTGCGTCCGCTCTGGTCGGGGATGTCGTGCGCGGTCCAGCCGGTCATGGGCATGCGGTACTCCTCGTACGGTTCGGTGTACGGCTCGGCGGAACCGTTACCCGTCGGCTACCCGCACGGCCTCAGCGTACGACCGGTCACGCCTCTCTCCTCGGCGTGTGAAATCACACCGCCCCGACGTGTCGGCGCTGGTCGGTGTGTACGGGGACGAGCGGGGCCGACCGGTTCACCCGCAAGGATGTATGGGCGGCGTGCCGACACTCTGTGCAGACGGGCCCCGGGACGCGGCCATGGGGGCTGTGCACCGGCATGTATAGGGTCGCGAGCATGCCCGACATATCGCTGACCACCCTCCTTCTGCTCTGCCTGGCCGCCGCCGCGGCCGGCTGGATCGACGCGGTGGTGGGTGGTGGCGGACTGCTGCTTCTGCCCGCGATGCTGCTCGGCCTGCCGCAGGTCGCCGCCGCGAACATCCTCGGCACCAACAAGGCCGTGGCGATCGTCGGCACCTCGGGCGCGGCGGTGACGTATCTCCGCAAGGCGCCGGTCGACGTGAAGACGGCCGTGCGGATCGGGCTGATGGCGCTCGCGGGCTCGATGACCGGTGCCTTCTTCGCCGCCGGGATCAGCAGCGAGGTTCTGCGGCCCGTGATCATGGTCGTGCTGCTCGCGGTGGCGGCCTTCGTCATGCTCCGGCCGGCCTTCGGCAAGGCGCAGGCGGGCGGCGCCCCCGTCACCCGAGGCCGCATGGTCACCGCGATCGTGCTGGTCGGCGGCGGCATCGGCTTCTACGACGGGCTCTTCGGCCCCGGCACGGGCACCTTCCTGGTGCTGGCGCTCACCGCCGTACTCCACCTCGACCTGGTGACGGCCTCCGCCACCGCGAAGATCGTGAACGTCTGCACGAATGCCGGGGCGCTCGCGATGTTCGCGTACCAGGGCACGGTGATGTGGCGACTGGCCGCGCTGATGGCGGTGTTCAACCTGGCGGGCGGGATGTTCGGCGCGCGGATGGCGCTCAGGAAGGGCAGCGAGTTCGTGCGTGCGGTGCTGCTGGTGGTGGTGTTCTCGCTGGTCGCGAAGCTCGCGTTCGACCAGTGGACGGCGTAGCCGCTTCGACCGCCAGGGCTCCCGCGGATCAGCAGGGCTCCCGCGATCAGCAGGTCTCCCGCGATCAGCGGGTCTCTCACGACCACCCGGATCCTCGACGTCGGCGGACCGCCCCTCGGGCATGCGTTCGCCGAGAGACGCGTCCCGGTGCGGGAAACCGGTGGAGAGCGACACCAGTGTCATGCTGCGGACAGATGCGCGAGCACGATGCGGCGGTCTCCCGAAGCCGGTCACCGGGCCGTCCGGTGTACGTCTCCCCGAGCGACCGTCCGGTGAACCGGGCGACGACAGCCCGTGGAGCGAGAGGACCGGTATGACCGCTGGTGATCGGAAGCGGGACAGGAACGTCATGCCGGACCGTTCCGAAGGGTTCGGCGAGCGGCTGCTCGGCGTGCTGCTGGACCGGGCCCACGAGATGCCACCGCAGCTCATCGCTCCGCTGGTCGCCGAAGAGGTGGCCCGGATCGGCGGCCGGGACATCTCCATCCTTCTCCAGGACTACGAGCAGCTGCTGCTGGTTCCCCTGCCGGGGCGGCGGCTGACCATCGCCGATCCGGAGCCGGTCGAGGACTCCCCGGCAGGTGATTCCTTCCTGCACCGGAAAACGGTGGAGGTCGAGCAGAACGGCACGGTACGGATGTACCTGCCGCTGCTGGACGGCAGCGACCAGATCGGGGTGATGGTGGTCACCCTCGACCGGGTCGATGACGACGACCGGCGGCTGCTGCGCAGACTCGCCGCCCTGGTCGCCGACATGATCGTCACGAAGGACTCGTACACCGACCAGTTCTTCCAGGCCCGCCGGCGCGCCCCGATGAGTGTGGCTGCCGAGATCCAGTGGTCGCTGCTGCCGCCGCTGTCGATGACCGTCCCGCAGGTCGAGGTCGCGGGGATCCTGGAACCCGCCTATCACGTCGCGGGCGACAGCTTCGACTACGCGCTGAACGACGACGTCCTGCACGCGGCGATGATCGACGCGATGGGCCACGGCCTGGACGCCGCCACCATGGCCACCGTCGCCATCGGCGCCTACCGCCACAGCAGACGTGCCAACACCGACCTGTCACAGATGTACGCGTTCATGGACCGCGCCATCGAGAAGCAGTTCGGACTCGACCACTTCGTCACCGCGCAGATGCTGTCCCTCAACATCACCACCGGCCACCTGAAGTGGGTCAACGCGGGCCATCCCGCGCCTGTGCTGATCCGCGACCGTGCCGTCCTGGGCCGGCTGGAAAGCCCGACGACGCTGCCGCTGGGCTTCGGCGGAGAGCAGCCGCAGGTCAGTGAACAGATGCTGATGCAAGGCGATCAGGTGCTGTGTTTCACCGACGGACTGGTCGAAGAACGCCGTTCGGGCGGGGAGCGGTTCGGCGAGAAACACTTCATCGACGCCATCAATCGCACGGTGCGGGCCAAGGAAGGAGTGCGGGCGATCGCCCGATCGCTCTCCCACACCCTGAAGGGCGAAAGAGGTGGGATCACCACCGATGACTCGTCCCTCTTCCTGATCGAATGGCGCGGCGGCGCGGCAGACCACCTCGCCACGCTGCGCTGAGGCCGAACACCGCGCTGAGGCCGTACGCCGTGTTGAGGCCGACAGCCACGCTGAGGCCGACAGCCGTGCGCCTCGTTGCCGTGTCTCCGAGGTCCCGGAGGGTGGGGGTTCCCCGCCCCCGGCAGCGATAAGCGTGACGGGGGCGGGGACACGGGGCGGGTACGGGGGCGGTGGAGACCGGCCCCGTCAGCTGTCCTGCGCGCCGCTCGCCCGGCGTCGCAGGGGCCTGAGCCCGCCGACGGCGGCAGCGGCCCGTGTGGCCGCCCCCGCCGCGATCTGGGAGGAGCCGGATGCGGCTCCGTCGGCGGTGACCGGCCCGGAACCGGTCAGGGATTCAGCAGTGCGCATGGATTCCTCCGGGCTGCGGCGCGATTCGTCCTCTTCTCAGAGGTAAGGCGCACCCCGGCGTACGTGCCTGCTGATGGGTGATCAGATCCGTCGCTCCTGTACGGCGTGTCACGCTTGCCAGGAAGTGTCACCGCAGGTCACGGGCTTTTACAGCGGGTCGCCGTGACCGTTTCCCGCGCGCGTGCCGAACGGGTGACGGCGGCGGGAGGCCGCAGTGCGTGCGCCCCCGGAAGCTTCGGTCTTCGGGGTTCGGTCTTCGGTCATTCGATCAGGCGGCGGGGCCCCGGGCCGCGCCTGGCCAGCTCATCGCCGGGGTTGGACAGAACGCAGCGGTCCAGCGAGAGGCAGCCGCAGCCGATGCAGTCCGAGAGGTTGTCCCGCAGCCGTCGCAACGTGCGGATGCGCTCTTCGAGGTCGTCGCGCCAGCACTCGGAGATGCGCGCCCAGTCCTCCTTCGTCGGCGTACGGTCCTCCGGCAGCAGCCCCAGCACGTCGCGGATGGTCGCCAGCGGGATGCCCAGCCGCTGCGAGGTCCGGATGAAGGCGACGCGGCGCAGTGTGTCCCTGCTGTAGCGGCGCTGATTGCCGGCCGTGCGGCGGCTCCGGATCAGCCCCTCGCGTTCGTAGAAGCGCAGCGCGGACGTGGACACGCCGCTGCGCTCCGCCAGTTCACCGATGGTGGCTTCCTTGGCATCCCAGGCGAGTTGAGTCATACCCGGGAAGGTAGCGCGCGGGGGCGGCTTGACTTGAACCAAGGTTTAAGTAACACGCTCTCTCCATGGACCTCACCACGCGGGAATCCGCCGTATCCGCGCCTCTGAAGCTGGCCGTCATCCTCGGAAGCAACCGTGCGGGCCGTTTCGGGCCCGTCGTCTCCGACTGGTTCCTCTCCCGCGTCGCCGAGCGCGCCGACTTCACCGCCGAGCTGATCGATCTGGCCGGCGTCGCCCTGCCGACCTCCCTGTCCTTCGACCCCGATCCCGTCGTTCAGGCCGAACTGGCCAAAGTCACGCCGATGTTGGCGGGCGCCGACGCCTTCGTCGTACTGACTCCCGAGTACAACCACTCCTTTCCTGCCTCCATCAAGGCCCTGATCGACTGGCACTTCGGCGAGTGGCACGCCAAGCCGGTCGGCTTCGTCTCGTACGGCGGGATCTCGGGCGGACTGCGTGCGGTCGAGCAACTGCGCCAGGTCTTCGCCGAGTTGCACGCGGTCACCGTGCGCGACACCGTCTCGTTCCACAACGCGGGCGCGCTCTTCGACGACCAGGGCGCGCACAAGGACCCGACGTCGTCCGACGCGGCCGCGACGGCCATGCTCGACCGGCTCGGCTGGTGGGGGCGCGCACTGCGGGAGGCCAAGGCCGTTCGCCCGTACGCCGTTTGAGTCCGCACGCCGCCGGCGGGGCACGGGAGTTACGGTGCTGTACGAACGTGTCCCGCCCGACCGTCGCAGGACCCGCCCGACCGTCGCAGGACCCCGAAGGAGAGGCCGGCCCGTGCCGACTGCCGAGTACCTGACCGTGCTGACCACGACCGACAGCGCCGACAGGGCCGACGAACTGGCCCGGGGCGTGATCGAGGCACGCCTCGCCGCCTGCGCCCAGATCTCCGCGCCGGTCACCTCGGTGTACCGCTGGCAGAACGCCGTGGAGACCAGCGAGGAATGGCAGGTTCTCTTCAAGACGACCGTTACCGCTTATGCGGCGCTGGAGGCCCATCTGCTGGCCGCGCACACCTACGACACGCCGGAGATCATCGCCACCCCGGTGGTACGGGGGAGCGCGGGGTATCTGGCGTGGATCGTGGAGGAGACCACGTCGGAGACCCCCGCGCCGTGAGTAGCGCGCGTGCCGTGAGCGGGGACGAGACCGGCCGGGCGGAGTCTCTTCCCTTCTTCGTGTACGGGACGCTCCGGCCGGGCGAGCACAACCACGACCGGTTCCTGCGCGGCCGTACGGCCCGTGAGGAACCGGCCCGGCTGGACGGCGCGCTCCTCTACGACGGTCCCGGCTACCCGTACGCGGTCGAGGCCGTCGGCGCGGGCGACCCGCGAGGCGCCGTCGTCGGTGAACTGGTGACTCCCACGCCCGGTCATTACGGCGAACTCCTGCGCTTACTGGACGAGTTGGAAGGGTTCACCGCCCTGCCCGGTGACTCTTCCAACCTGTACGAACGGGCTGCCCGCGACGTCCGGCCGCTGGACGGCACCGGCAGCGGCACGAGCACCGGCGCCCCGGTCAGAGCGTGGGTGTACTTCGCCGCTCCCCGCGTGGCGCGCGATCTCCGGGCGCGCGGGCGGCTGATCCCCGGCGGGGACTGGACCGCCCGCACCGGCCCGCACTGAAGCGCACCACGTCACCACGCCACCACGCACCAGGTCACTCGCGTTCGCTCGCGATCAGCGCGTCCGCCACCCCCGGTTCCGTACGGCCGAGGAACTGGGGATCCGGTCGCAGCGCCGCGTCCAGTGCTGCCTTGCCCGCCGCGAACACCTCCCGCGCCCCGCCGTAGTACCAGGTCACATCGTGGGGCTCATCGACCCCGACGCCGTACGAGTCGATCCCCGCCGACCGGCAGAGCGCGAGGGCCCGCCGTACGTGGAAGCCCTGCGTGACCAGCACCGCGTGCTCCACGCCGAAGATCCTGCGCGCCCGCACGCACGAGTCCCAGGTGTCGAACCCCGCGTAATCGCTGACGATGAGCCCGTCGGGCACGCCGTGTTCGGTGAGGTACGCGCGCATCGCGTCGGGCTCGTCATAGTCCTTCCGGCTGTTGTCGCCGGTGACCAGGACGACCCTCACCTTGCCGGTCCGGTACAGCTCCGCCGCCGCGTCGAGCCGGTGCGCCAGATACGGCGTCGGCCGGCCCGCGCGCAGGCCCGCGCCGAAGACGACCGCGACGTCCCGGGCCGGTACGTCCGCGACGGTACGGACGCGGTCCCCGGCGACCACGTACATCCAGGTCGCGGGCGCGAGTGCGACCACGCACGCCAGCACGACGGCCCGCACCGCGCGCCGCTGCCCGCGCCGGGTCCGGGGCCGGTGGGCCCACGGCGGTCGCGTCCACGGAAGCCCCGGCTGTGGCCGCCGTATTTTCGGTAGTGGCATGGCTCTCCCGCCGGCTTTCCGGTGTCTTCCCTTGTCGCGGTGAACGACGTCCTGCGATGCCGAACGGTTCACGCCTCAGGCGTCATCGCGGTACCGGGTCGCCAGGTACCTCCCGGTTCCGGTTACCTTCTGTGTATGGCAGCAGGCATCACCCCGTCCCACCTCCCGCAGGAACCGGCGCGGGCCCAGGCGCCCGGCGCGTACGACGAGGCGGCCACCGAGCGGTGGGCCACCGAGCCGTACAAACGTCCCGGCCGTACCGCGTTCCAGCGCGACCGTGCCCGGATCCTGCACTCCTCCGCGCTGCGCAGGCTCGCGGGCAAGACCCAGGTGGTGACCCCCGGCTCGCACAGCCGCGAGTGGGACGCCAGCCCGCGGACCAGGCTGACGCACTCCCTGGAGTGCGCGCAGGTCGGGCGCGAGCTGGGCGCGGCCCTCGGCTGTGATCCCGATCTCGTCGAGGCCGCGTGCCTCTCGCACGACATGGGGCATCCTCCGTTCGGCCACAACGGCGAGCAGGCGCTCAACGCCTTCGCGAAGGACTGCGGCGGCTTCGAGGGCAACGCGCAGTCGCTCCGGCTGCTGACCCGTATCGAGCCCAAGCGGTTCGTACGCTCCGAGGAGACGGGCGAGTACGTCAGCGTCGGCCTCAACCTCACCCGCGCCGCTCTCGACGCCGCCACCAAATACCCCTGGTCGCGCGGCGCACACCCCACCCGGCCGGATTCGGTGAAGTTCGGCGTGTACGAGGACGACCTGCCGGTCTTCTCCTGGGCCAGGCTGGACGCGCCGGCCGGGCGCACCTGCTTCGAGGCCCAGGTCATGGACTGGTCCGACGACGTCGCCTATTCGGTGCACGACTTCGAGGACGGCCTGCACGCCGGCCATGTCGCACCCGGCGCGCTCTCCTCGGAGACCGAGCGGCGCGGAATCTGGGCGGTGGCGACAGGCCGGTACGTGCCCGAGGACACCGATCCGCAGGAGCTGGCCGCCGCGCTCGACCGCCTCATGGAGCAGGAATGGTGGCCGCACGGCTACGACGGCTCCGCCGTGGCGCAGGCCCGCCTCAAGGACGCCACCAGCCAGCTCATCGGCCGGTTCTGCCTGGCGGCGGAGACCGCCACCCGGGAGGCGTACGGCACGGGCCCGCTGACCCGGTACGCGGCCGAGCTGGTCGTTCCGCGCGCCGCCCGGTACGAGTGCGCGGTCCTCAAGGCCGTCGCGGACCTTTACGTCATGCAGCGCGCCGAACAGGAGGTGCTGCGCGCCGACCAGCGCATCGTGCTGGCCGAGCTGGCCGAGGCGCTGACGGCCCGCGCCCCCCTGGGGCTGGACCCGCAGTTCCGCGCGCTGTTCGACGTCGCTTCTGACGACCGCGCGCGCAAACGCGTCATCGTCGACCAGATCGCTTCCCTGACGGACGCGGCGGCCCGCGCGCTGCACAGCGCCCTGACGCGCTGATCTCGCACGGGCGGCAGCTCCTCCAGCGACCGGCTCCATCCCGACCCACCCACCGCCTGGCGAATTGGTCCAGACCGCGGGCGGCCGCTTGGCGACCCCTGAAGCGGCCCCTTGTCCCACGGATCCCACCTGCCCCCACCGCACTTTGTGAAGGCAGCGTTACGAAAGCGGCCAGATCACGGCTCCGGGACACGCTCATGCGCCTTTCCCTCTTTCGCCATCACGCTCCGTGCGGGACGCTCGCAGGTGGCGGCTGAGCGAAGAGGAGACAACCAGTGGTCGACGCACATCGGACATTTGTCATCGTCGGGGGTGGACTGGCCGGGGCCAAGGCCGCGGAAACACTCCGGGCGGAAGGTTTCACGGGCCGGGTGATCCTCATCGGTGACGAGCGCGACCATCCGTATGAACGTCCCCCGCTGTCCAAGGGCTATCTGACCGGCAAGGAGGAGCGCGACAGCGTCTACGTCCATGAGCCGGCCTGGTACGCCCAGGCCCAGGTCGAGCTGCACCTCGGCCAGACCGTCACCTCGATCGACCGCGCGGGCAAGTACGTGTATCTGGGTGACGGCACCTCCCTGCGGTACGACAAGCTACTGCTGGCCACCGGCGCGGAGCCGCGCCGCCTCGACATCCCGGGGACGGACCTGGCAGGCGTCCACCACCTGCGCAGGCTTGCCCACGCCGAGCGGCTGCGCCGTGTGCTGACGTCCCTCGGCCGGGACAACGGCCATCTGGTCATCGCGGGAGCGGGCTGGATCGGCCTGGAGGTCGCGGCGGCCGCGCGCGGGTACGGCGCCGAGGTGACCGTGGTCGAGGCCGAGGAGACCCCGCTGCACGGCGTCATCGGCCCCGAGCTGGGCCAGCTCTTCACCGACCTGCACAGCGAACACGGCGTACGGTTCCACTTCGGTGCCCGGCTCACCGAGATCGCGGGACAGGACGGTGTCGTCCTCGCGGCCCGTACGGACGACGGCGAGGAGCATCCGGCGCACGACGTGCTCGCCGCGATCGGCGCGGCCCCGCGCGTCTCGCTCGCCGAGGCGGCGGGTCTCGAACTGGCTCCCCGCGCGTTCGGCGGCGGCATCGTCGTGGACGGCGGCCTGCGTACCTCCGACCCGGACGTCTTCGCGGCCGGAGACGTGGCGTCCCTGCCGCTCACGGGCTGGGGCACCGCCCGGCAGGACCCCCGGTCCGACTCCGCACGGTCCAGCGAGCAGCCCGACGAGCAGCCCGCCGCGCACCCCCGCGAGCGGCTGCGCGTCGAGCACTGGGCCAACGCACTCAACGGTGGTCCCGCCGCCGCCCGCGCGATGCTCGGCCAGGACCTCACGTACGACCGCGTCCCGTACTTCTTCTCCGACCAGTACGACCTGGGCCTGGAGTACTCCGGCTGGGCGCCGCCCGGTTCCTACGACCAGGTGGTCGTACGCGGCGACACCGGAAAGAGGGAGTTCGTCGCTTTCTGGCTGAAGGACCGCCGGGTGCTGGCCGGGATGAACGTGAACGTGTGGGACGTCACGGAAGACATCCAGCGCCTCATCCGTTCCGGTGCCCAGCTGGATCTGGACGCCCTCGCCGACCCGTCCGTACCGCTCTCCACCCTCGCCACCTGAGGCCCGCGGGACTCCGGAGACCCGGCACCGGGCTGGAGTGCCGGTCCGTCCCCGTAGAATTCACGGCGTGGCGGGCAGGATCAACGATGACGACGTGAAGGCGGTTCGGGACGCGGTCCCGATCGATGCCGTTGTGTCCGAGTACCTCCAGCTGCGCAGCGCCGGCGGCGGCAATCTGAAGGGGCTCTGCCCCTTCCACGACGAGAAGTCCCCCTCCTTCCAGGTCAGTCCCAGCAAGGGTCTCTTCCACTGCTTCGGCTGCCAGGAGGGCGGGGACACCATCGCCTTCGTGATGAAGATCGACCATCTCTCGTTCTCCGAGACGGTCGAGCGCCTCGCCGCCCAGTCGGGCATCACGCTGCGGTACGAAGAGGGCGGTTACAACCCGGCCGGTCAGCGCGGCGAGCGCACCCGGCTGGTCGAGGCCCACAAGCTCGCCGCCCAGTTCTACGCGGAGCAGCTGTCCGGCGCCGAGGCGGAGATCGGCCGGAAGTTCCTCGCCGAGCGCGGGTTCGACCAGCAGGCCGCCGAGCATTTCGGCATCGGCTACAGCCCGGCCGGCTGGGACCACCTCACCGGCTTTCTGCGCGGCAAGGGCTTCTCCGACCGGGAGCTGATCGTCTCCGGGCTCTCCCAGGACGGCAGGCGCGGTCCGATCGACCGTTTCCGCGGCCGGCTGATGTGGCCGATCCGCGACATCTCGGGTGAGGTCGTCGGCTTCGGCGCGCGCAAACTGCGCGAGGACGACAACGGGCCGAAGTACCTGAACACCCCCGAGACCCCGATCTACAAGAAGTCCCAGGTGCTGTACGGCGTCGACCTGGCCAAGAAGGACATCGCGAAGTCCAGCAGAGCCGTGGTGGTCGAGGGCTACACGGACGTCATGGCCTGCCATCTGGCCGGCGTCACCACCGCCATCGCCACCTGCGGCACGGCCTTCGGCGGCGATCACATCAAGATCCTGCGGCGGCTGCTGATGGACAACGGCAGCGCGCGGGTGATCTTCACCTTCGACGGTGACGCGGCGGGCCAGAAGGCCGCGCTGCGCGCCTTCGAGGACGATCAGAAATTCGCGGCCGAGACGTACATCGCCATCGCCCCCGACAACATGGACCCGTGCGACCTGCGGCTGGCCAAGGGCGACGACGCCGTGCAGGACCTGGTCCAACCGCGCACACCCCTCTTCGAGTTCGCGATCCGGCAGATCGTCTCCCACTACGACCTGGAGACCCCGGCGGGCCGCGCGGCCGCACTGGACGAGGCCGCGCCGATCGTCGCCCGGATCAAGAACGGCGCCTCGCAGCACGAGGTCGCCGTGCAGCTCGCAGGCATCCTCGGCATCCTGGACACGCAGTTCGTCGTCAAACGGGTCTCCCAGGTGGCGCGTTGGGCACGTGACCGGGGTGGCCGCGGCCCCGCGGGGCAGGGACAGGCCGCGCCCGCGCGCGACGCGTCGGGCGCGTACGAGAGCCTCGCCCCGCAGGGCGGCCGTCCGGCCGGTCCCGCGCTCCACCTCCGCAGCCCCGCCCACCGCACCGAGCGCGAACTGCTCAAACTGGCCCTCCAGCGGCCGGAGTTGGTCTCCCCGGCCTTCGACGCCTACGGAGCCGACGAGTTCACCGCCCCGCCGTACGCCACGGTCCGCCAGTGCATCGAGGACGCGGGCGGCGCGGAACAGGGCGTGAGCGACGGCCGCGGGTATCTGACCCTGGTCCTGGAGTCCGTGCCCAACGACACCGTGCGCAACCTCGTCACCGAACTGGCCGTGGAAGTCTTCCGGGGCAAGGCCATCGACGAGGTGTACGCGGGCCAGCAGCTCGTCCAGGTCCGGCTGCGGGCCGTCGAGCGCCGCATCCTCGACGTGACCGGCACGCTGACCCGGCTCAGCGGACAGGCCGACGCCGAGCAGTTCGCCGCCGTGCAGAACGAGTTGTGGGTGCTCCAGCAGTACAGCCAGTCCCTGCGCAACCACGGCGCGGCCGCGCTGTAGGGCGTGTCCGGCACATCCCGGAAAAACTCCCCGGGGACACCGTTTCCTGACCGTACGCGGTGCCTTCCGGCGGCGGGACCGGACAGCCGGCCGCTCCACCCGCACGGCCCAGAAGGAATTGATATGCGCCACCGCCCTTTTCCCGCTTCCCGGTTCAGGAAATCGATCGCCATCGCGGCGATATCCCTGACCGTGCCGATGGGCTGCTCCACGTCCGGGTCCCCGGAGGACGGTCGTCCGGCCGGCGGCGCGGTCACCCCGCGCGGCACGTCCAGTGCCGCCACCCCGTCGGGCGAGCCCGCCGCCGTGCCGACAACCGTGCCGGTCCCGCCGAGGGAATCGGCGGGGCAGAAGGATCTGCTCGTCGTCAAGGACCGGACGGGATCGGCGACCGCGGGGCGGGCGGCGGTTCACCGTGGCACCGTCCGGATCGATGTGAACTGCGTCCAGTCCGGTCAGGACGACCTCGCGATCTCGTTCGAGCCGCTGGGGGAGATGACGGTCCCGTGCGACGCGGCGACCCCGGTGAGGAACGAGATGCGCTTCGACGGTGACCATGAGCTGACCGTGACCGTCACCGCCGCGTCCGACGCGCTGTGGAGCATGCGGGTCTACGCGGAGTAGGACGGGCCCGGCCCCGCGAGCGGCTCGGTCCCGGCGGGCGGTGAGGGCCCGGCTCGTGCCGGTCCGGGTGACGCACCGGCGGCCGGTGCGCGCGGCGGCGGGGGCCGGGTCCTGCCGGTCCCCGCCGGCCCGCCGTTCAGACGCTCGTCGCTGCCATGTGCTGCCGTACGCTCAGCGGCCGCATGTCCGTCCACACCCGGCCGATGTGCTCCAGGCATTCCTCCCGGGTTCCGCTCGTTCCCTCGGCGTACCACCCCTCGGGCAGCTCGCGGTCGGCCCGCCAGATGGAGTACTGCTCCTCGTCGTTGCGTACGACCCGGTGGACGCTCTCGTCACTGTCGCTCATCGCCTCGCTCCTTCCGTACTCGATCGGTCGACGGGGCACCAGGCTGCCCCGGCCGGCGGGCCGGTCCCAGGGCCAAACGCGCAGCAGTAGCGGCGTACACCGCTGCCGCTCCTTCTCTGGCGGCCCCACCGCACGCCACGGCAGGCTCCTGGTCGTCAAGGTGACACCGGAGTCCGGCAGCGAACTCCGGCCCGGCCGCCGATCCGGCCGGCCCGGCGAGCGGCCGTGCGCTGGGCGCCCGTTCACTCCGGCATCCCGGCCGGCCGCCGTGCGGACCGTGCCCCGCTGTCCCTCCCTGGAAGGAGTTCCGCCATGTCGGACAACTCGGAGAACGTGCACCTGCCCACCGGGGGGTGGCGGTTGTGGGAGCACTTCGCCCTGCGCGGCCCCGGTTTCCCGGCCGAGGGTGTGCTGCGCATGGCCCCGCCGGGGCTGGCCCCGGCCGCGGACAAGTTCGGGCCGGACGACGTCCTCGCGGGCCAGGACTGGGACGCCTTCGCCGAGGCGTTCGACGCCGGTGCCGTACGTACCGCCGAACTGCTCCAGGAGATCGCCGCCTCGCCGCGTTTCCGCGCCGCGGTCGCCTGGCAGAACCCGACCGTGCTGCGCACCGGCATCGCGCCGTTCCTGAACTGGACGCCCAGCGCGGCCGGGCGCACCAGCATGCCCCGCCAGCGCGAGGAGTTGGTGGCGCACTACTGGCAGCGCTTCTGCGTCAAGAACGACACCATCGGGTTCTTCGGTCCCGTCGGCTGGGGCCGCTGGGACCTGTCGACGCGCGGGATCGCCGTCGATCCGGGCAGTGGCTTCCTTGCCGACTCCCGTGTCTACTTCGCCAGTTGGGCCATCGACGCGCTGGCCAAGTCCCTCGACGCCGATCCCGCGCTGCGGACCTGGATACCGCCGCGCCGGGTGTCGTTCGTCCGGATCGAGGACAGCACCGTCCGGATGCCGGGCCGCCCGGCGCAGGACATCGGCAAGGCCGCACGCGCCGTCCTGGAACTGTGCGACGGAACAAGGACGGTGGCGGTCATCGCCGAGGCCGCCGGGATCCCGGTGGCGGAGGCGACCGAGACCGTCCAGTCGCTCGTGGCCAGGCGGTGGGTGCAGTGGCGGCTGGAGGTGCCGTCGAGCACCTACCCGGAACGCGCGCTGCGGGACATCCTCGAACGCGTCGGCGACCAGGAGGTACGGGAGACCGCGCTGGAGAAGCTGGCCGTGCTGGAGCGGGGCCGCGACGCGGTGCGGGCCGCCGGTATGGACGCCGACGCGCTGACCGTCGCGCTGAGCGCGCTGGAGGCCGACTTCGCCGCGCTCACCGCCACCGAGGCGCAGCGCGCCAAGGGCGAGCGCACCGCGCCCTGCCGGGGGCTGGTCTACTCCGACGCCCGGCGCGCGGCGACCGCCACGGTCGGCAGCGCCGTCCTCGACGAACTCACGCCGCTCGCGATGTGCCTGACGGCCGCGCGCTGGATGACCAACCGGTTCGCCGAGACCGTCCGTCTGCGCCTCCGCGAGGTGTACGACCGGCTCCGCGCGGCCGGGGAACCGGTCGACCTGGGATCGATGTGGCTGGCGTCCCTCCCCTCCCCGTACCCGGAGGCGTCCGCCGACATCGCGGCCATCCAGGCCGAACTGCGCGCGAAGTGGGCCCGTGTCCTCGCGGTTCCCGAAGCGGCGCGCGAGGTGCGGCTGTCCTCGGCCGACATCGCCGACCGGGTGCGGGAGGAGTTCGAGGAGCTCGGCGCGGGCTGGTCGCTGGCCCGCTACTTCAGCCCGGACCTGCTCGTGCTGGCCGAGGACCGGGCGGCGGTGAGCCGCGGCGACTTCGAGCTGGTGCTCGGTGAGATGCACTGCGCGCTCAACACGACGGGCGCCTCGCTCTTCGTCCACCAGCATCCCGACCGCGACGCCCTGGTGGCCGAGACCACACGCGACTTCCCGGAGCCCCGGCTGCTCCCGATGCTGCCCAAGGAACTGCCGCTGAAGTGGTCGGCGCGCAGCCGGCCGTCGCTGGACCGGCCCGAGGACCACTACGTCGCCCTGGTCGACCAGACCGGTGACCCGCACCGGCCGCGCACCGCGCTGAGCGGCGACGTCACGGTCGAGGACCGGGCCGGCCAGCTGGTCGCGGTGCTGCCCGGCGGCGCGGAGTTCGACCTGCTCGACGTCTACGCCAACACCCTCACCCAGCGTGTGATGGACCGCTTCACCCTGCGCCCCGAGGGCGATCACACGCCCCGGATCACCATCGACAAGGTGGTCGTGGCCCGCGAGACGTGGTCGCTGGCGGTCTCCGAACTCGACTTCATCGATGAGAAATCCGAAGCCAAGCGGTACGTACGGGCGCGGAACTGGCGCCGCCGGCGCGACCTGCCCCGCTTCGTGTTCGTGGTCTCGCCGACCGAACCGAGGCCGTTCTACCTCGACTTCGACAGCCCGGTGTACGTGACCATCTTCGCCAAGGCGGCGCGCCGTCTGGCCCGTAAGGACCCCGGCGCCCGGCTGACGGTCAGCGAGATGCTGCCCAGTCCGGAACAGGCGTGGCTGACCGACGACGAGGGCCGTTCGTACACCTCCGAACTGCGCTTCGTCGCCGTCGACCGGAGTGTCACCGACACCGCCGGGGAGGCGTGATGCGTACCTTCGTCGACGACATCGCCGCCCATGCCGCCCGGGAGCCCGGCCGGATCGCGGTCACCGCCCCGGACGGCGACCTCACCTACGCGGAGCTGTCCGCACGGGTCGACACCCTGGCGGCCGAGCTGTGCGCCCGGGGCGCCCGGGCGGAGACCGTGTGCGCGGTGGCGGTCGAACGGGGCGCGGACGCGGTGGTCGCGATGGCCGCCGTGGTGCGCTCCGGCGCCGCGTTCCTGGTGCTCGACGTCGAGCAGCCGCCGCTGCGGCTGGCCGCGCTGGTACGCAGCGGCCGGGCGGACCTGCTGCTCACCGCCTCGGACCTCGCGGCCCGCCTGGAGCTGCCCGTTCCCGGCCGCCCGGTGCTCCTCGACAGGGCGGAGGCCGGCGCGGACGCCGTCGCACCGCCGGAGCCGCCGGGCCGGCGGACGCTCGCGTACGTCAGCCACACGTCGGGGACGACCGGCGAACCCGGCGCCGTGCTGGTCGAGCACGGGGGACTGGACTCGTACCTGCGCTTCGTCGCCCGCGACTACTGCCTGGGACCGGACACGGTGGCGCTCCAGGTCGCGCCACTGGGCTACGACGCGTCCGTCCGGGACACCTTCGCGCCGCTGCTGGCGGGGGGCCGCCTGGTCGTGGTGCCCCGTTCCGCGCTGCTGCGGCCGGCCGAGTTCGGCGCCACCGTGCGCACCCACGGAGTGACCGCGCTGCTGAGCGTGACACCGTCCTTCCTGTCCTTCCTGGCCGGGCAGCCGGACGCGTCCGAGCTGCTGGCCGGGGTCCAAGTGGTGGTATCCAGCGGCGAATCACTCCGGCCGTTCCTGACCGCCGGCGGCCGGACGGTCGTCCACGGCGAGCTGATCAACCAGTACGGTCCGACCGAGTGCACGATGACCTCCACCCGCTACGCCGTTCCCCGCGACCCGGACACCGCCGCCGACCTGATCGGCACTCCGATCGACGGAGTCGTCGTACGGCTGCTCGACTCCGGCCTGGCGCCGGTGCCGGACGGGACCGTCGGCGAGATCTGCATCGGCGGGGCGGGCGTGGCGCGCGGTTACCAGGGGCTGCCCGCCCGCACGGCCGAACGCTTCGTGCCCGATCCGCTCGGACCGCCGGGCGCACGGCTCTACCGCACCGGCGACCTCGCCCGCACGGGCCCCGGCGGTCTCCGCTACCTCGGCAGAAGCGACCGGCAGGTCAAGATCCGGGGCTACCGCGTCGACCCCGCCGAGGTCGAGGGCGCGCTGCTGGCGAGGCCCGGGGTCACCGGAGCGGTCGTCACCTCGGACACCGACGACCGGGGACGGGTGTTCCTGGTCGCGCATGTCGCGGGCGACCTGGCGGACACGCCCGACGCCGCGCTCCGTGCTCACCTGGCGGCCACCCTGCCCCCGCATCTGATGCCGCGCCGGTTCGTCCGGATCGCCGAGATGCCCACCACCCGGGGCGGCAAGGCCGACCGGCGGGCGCTGACCCACGCCGGAGACGGCCCGGGAGCGGCGCCGGTTCCGTCCGCGCCGGCCGTGTCCGCGACGGTGGCGTCCGCGCCGGTCGGCTCTGCGTCGGTCGCGTCTGCGCCGGTCGGCTCCGCGGCCGCGCCGGCGGCGCCTTCCGGAGCCCGCCGGTGAACGCCGGCCGTACGGAGGTGATGCCGGACACGCCGTCCTGGACGGACCCCGCCGCACCGGGCCCCGCCGCTCTCAGCCCCGCCGCACCGGGCCCCGCTGCTCCCAGCCCAGCCGTACCGGGCCACGCGGCACCGGGCCCGGCCGTTCCCCGCCCCGGCGGGCGCGCGCAGGCAGGTGCCGGCGGTCCCGGCCCCGAGGACGTGCGCGCCGCCGCCCGGCGCATCGCCGGGCACATACGGCGCACACCGCTGTTGCCGGTCCTGCCCGGGGTGCTGATCAAGGCCGAACACCGCCAGCACGGCGGGTCGTTCAAACTGCGCGGGGCCGTCAACGCCGTCCTGGCGCTGGGAGCCCGCCGTGTCGTCACCGGCTCCTCGGGCAACCACGGGATCGCGCTGGCCCGGCTGGCCGCCGGACTCGGTGTCCGGGTGACCGTCGTGCTGGCGGCCGGGGCCAATCCGGCCAAGGTCGCCCTGATCGAGGCCCTCGGCGGGCACACCGTCGGCGTGGCGGGCGGCGTCGCCGAGCGCGAGGTCCGGGCCCGGGCCCTGGCCGAGGAGTCCGGCGCGGTCCTCATCCCCTCCTCCGACCACGAACTCGTCGTCGCCGGTCAGGGCACGGTCGGCCGGGAGATCCTCGCCGACGCGCCCGGCACCCGCACCGTCTACGTCCCCACCGGCGGAGGCGGTCTGCTGGCCGGCGTGTGCCTGGCCGCCGGGGGCCATCCGGTACGGGTGGTGGGCGTCGAACCCGCGACCACGCCCCGCTATGCCCGCTCCCTCGCCGCCGGCCGTCCCGTACGGCTGCCGCCCAGCGACACCGTCGCGGACGGGCTGCGCGGCCAGCAGCCGGGAACCGTGCCCTACCCGATCATCCGCGACCGGGTCGACGACCTGATCGCGGTGTCCGACACCGAGATCCTCGCCGCCGCCGCCCTGCTGGGGCGCCGGGGGATCGAGGCCGAGCCCAGCGGAGCCGTCGCGCTGGCCGGGGCACTGCGCGCGGGCCGTAGCCACGACCGCGCCGTCGCCATCGTCTCCGGCGGCAACACCGCCGCGGCGCTGACCGCCGCGACCGCCCGTACACACCTGCCCGTACACACCTGAAGGAGATGCCATGACCATCGCCGAGAACGCCACCGCCGCCGACACCACCGCACTGCTGGTCGCCGTCTACCAGGAGAGCCTGGGAACACCCGGCCTCGACGAGCACAGCGACTTCTACGAGGCGGGCGGCGACTCGCTCACCGCGTTCCAGATCACCGCCCGGCTGCACGAGGCCCTGGGCGTGGAGATACCGGTCGCGCTGGTCTTCGCCTACCCGTCACCGGCGGACCTCGCGGCCGTCGTCGAGTCCGACTTCGGCCGGGTCTGAGGAGGAACCCATGACCGATACCCTGACGATCGGGACTTCCACGACCATGACCGCAACGACCGTGTCCGCCACGGCCGTTACCTCCTCGACGGAGCACGCCACCACCGGCACCCCGGTGACCGACATCTCGGTCCCGGGCGGACGCTGGCGGCTCTGGGAGCAGTTCGCCCTGCGCGGGCCGGGCTTTCCGGCCGACGGCGTGCTGCGGCTCGCCCCGCGTGGGCTGGCCGAGGCCGCCGACACGTTCGGACCCGAGGACCCCCTCGACGGCCGGAAGTGGGCTGATTTCTCCGGACTGTTCGCGCAGACGGCGGTCCAGACCGCCGACAGGCTCCAGGAGATCGCCCGGACCCCCGCCTTCCGGGAGGCCGTGGCCTGGCAGAACCGGCCGGTGCTCAACTCGGGCATCGCGCCGTTCCTGAACTGGACGCCCAGCGCGGCCGGGCGCACCAGCATGCCCCGCCAGCGCGAGGAGTTGGTGGCGCACTACTGGCAGCGCTTCTGCGTCAAGAACGACACCATCGGTTTCTTCGGTCCCGTCGGCTGGGGCCGCTGGGACCACGGCGTCGACGCACTGGCCGTCGACCCGGGCACCGGCCTGATCGCCGGCTCGGAGGTGTACTACGCGAGCTGGGCGATCGACGCGCTCGCCGACATGGTCGCCGCCGACCCGGCGCTGCGGGACTGGACGGCGCCCCGCCGTGTGCCGTTCGTGCGCCTGACCGGCGACCGGGTGACGGTGCCCGGACGCCCGCCGCAGCCGGTCACCGCCGAGGAGGCGGCGGTGCTGTCCCGGTGCGACGGCGTGCGCCCGGCGCGCGAGATCAGCGCCGCGCTGCCGGGGGTGGACGTGCCGGCCGTGCTGGCCGCCCTGGTCACCCGCAGATGGGTGGTGTGGCGGCTGGAGGTGCCGGCCGGTGCCCGCCCGGAGCGGTCCCTGCGGGACTGGCTCCAGCGGGTCGCGGAGCCCGGCCCGCGGCAGCGCGGCCTCGACGCCCTGCACACCCTGGAACGGGGCCGCGCGGCGGTGGCGGCCGCAAAGGGGGCCGACGGGCTGGTGGCCGCGCTGACCGGCCTGGAACAGGATTTCGTCGCACTGACCGAGACCGCGGCCGTACGGGAGAAGGCGGCCGGCACCGCGCCGTGCCGCGCCCTCGTGTACTCCGACTGCCGGCGTGCGGCAGGGGCCCGTCTCGGCCCGGCGGTGCTGGACGCACTCGCCCCGCTGGACCCGCTGCTCACCAGCGCCCGCTGGCTCACCGCACGGCTCGCCGAGGCGGTGATGACCAGGGCGCGGGAGGTGTACGCGGGACTGGCGGAGCAGGGGCCGGTCGACCTGGCGTCGTTCTGGTTCGCCTGCATGCCGATCCTGCACGGCGACGCGCGGACGGAGGCCGCCGCACTCCAGCGGGAGTTCCAGCGGCGGTGGCAGGAGATCCTGGCGGCGCCGCCGGACGCGCGCCGGGTACGGCTCACCCTGGACGGCATCGCGGGACCGGCCGCCGACCGGTTCGGCGGTGCGCGGGCCGGCTGGACGGCGGCCCGCTACCAGAGCCCGGACATCATGATCGCCGCCACCGGTGAGGAGGCCGTACGGCGCGGTGACTTCGAACTGGTCCTCGGCGAGCTGCACTTGGCGGCCAACACCCTGGGCTCCTCGCTCTTCGTCCACCAGCATCCGGCTTCCGGGGAACTGGTCCGGCTCACCGACCGCGACCACCCCGGCCCCCGGCTGATGCCGCTGCTGCCCAAGGAGCACCGCTCCCGGCTGTCGGCCCGTACCCGGCACTCCCTGGTCCGCCCGGAGGACTACCACGTCGCCCTGGTCGACTTCACCGCCGACCCCCGGCGCCCGCGCACCGTGCTGAGCGCGGACGTGGCCGTGACCGAGCGGGACGGCGAGCTGACCGTCGTCCTGCCCGACGGCGCCGTCTTCCCCGCCGTGGACGTGTTCTCGCACGTGCTGACCACGCTCGCGATGGACCTGTTCCAGATCCTGCCCGAGACCGGCCACGCGCCCCGGGTGACCGTCGACCGGCTCGTGGTGGCCCGGGAGACCTGGCGGATTCCGGCGGCGGACCTCGGCTTCGCGGCGGAGAAGGACGAGGGCCGCCGGTTCGTACGGGCGCGGCGGTGGCGCGAGGAACACGGCATGCCGCGCTTCGTGTTCGTGGTCTCGCCCACCGAATCGCGGCCGTTCTACGTGGACTTCGACAGTCCGGTGTACGTCGGCATCTTCGCCAAGGCGATGCGCAGGCTGGCCCGCAGGGAGCCGGCGGGGCGGGTCACCGTCACCGAGATGCTGCCCAGTCCCGAACAGACCTGGCTGACCGACGACCAGGGCAGCTCCTACACCTCCGAACTGCGCTTCGTGGCGGTGGATCAGGAGTAGTGCCCCTCCCGGCACCAGGGCGTGTCGCGAAAGTAATGCCGCCCGCCCGCGTACGGAGAGCGCCAGGCCCGCCCGGACACCCGGCCGGGCCTGGCGTTTTCCCTGCACCGGGCCCTGCTTCCCGGGCCCCGGCAGGACCCCGGCGTCCGCGCGCGGGAGAGACGGACGCGCGCATCGCACTGCGCGCGCGGCTGCGTCTTCTTCCCTGGTGACGGCCTTCCGCGAACGGCAGGGTTCAGGGAAACACGCCAGGGAGGCCCACAGTGACAGTCGGCGCAGCGCACCACAGGGAGAGGACCGGGAACGACGTCCGTACGGCGTCGTTCGCGCAGCGGCGGCTGTGGTTCCTCGATCAGCTCACGCGGGGTTCGTCCGATTCCCTGCTTCCGCTGGCGCTGCGCATCCGCGGCGCCCTCGACATCGCCGCGCTCGAACGGGCGCTCACGGGCATCGCCGACCGCCACGAGGTGCTGCGCACCCGGTTCGTGCCGGTCGGCGGGGAACCCGTACCGCACGTGGACGGGCCGGGCGGACTCGTCCTGGAGCACGTCGAGGCGGACAGCGCCAACGAACTCTTCGCACGGGAACTCACCCGTCCCCTCGATCTCGCGGTGGAAGCACCGCTGCGCGCGACCCTCGCCCGCCTCGCCCCCGACGAGCACCTGCTGCTTCTCGTCGTCCACCACATCGCCGTCGACGGATGGTCGTGGGACGTGCTGCTGCGGGAGCTGGCCGACGGGTACGCGGGAGAGGCGGTGGCGCAGCCCGCGCGGCAGTACGCCGACTTCGCCCGCGCCGAGACCGAACGGCTGAGCGGCCCGCGCCTGGAGAGCCTGCTCGGCTACTGGCGTGACCGGCTGGACGGACTGGTTCCGCTCGCGCTGCCAGCGGACCGCCCGCGGCCCCGGTTCTGGGACGGGTCCGGCGACGTCATCCGGTTCACCGTCCCGGCCGACCTGCTGGCCGGGGTCGACCGCGTCGCCCGTGAGCACCGGGCGACCCGCTACATGCTGCTGCTCGCGGTGTACCAGGCCCTGCTGGCCCGCTACTCCGGCCAGAGCGACATCGCCGTCTGCACCACCCTGGCCACCGGCCGGGCCCACGCCGACGCGGCGCGCCTGATCGGCCCGTTCGTCAACACGGTCGTCCTGCGTACCGATCTGTCCGGCGATCCGGACTTCGCGGGCCTGCTCGGCCGGGTCCGGGCGGGCGCGCTCAAGGATCTCTCCCACGCCGACGCGCCGTTCGACCGTGTGGTCGGTGAGGTCGTCACCGAGCGTGACCTCTCCCGCCATCCACTGGCCCAGGCGTCCTTCACGCTGCTCAACACCGTCCAGCAGCCGGCGCGTCTGCCGGGTCTGGACGTGGAACTGGTGCCGACCCCGCTCAGCGGCACCACGATGGACGTCTTCCTCGACCTCGGTCTGTGGCACGACGGCAGCATCGCGGCGCGACTCCAGTACTCCACAGCCCTGTTCGACGAGCGCACGATGCGCCGCTTCAGCGAGGGATACGTCGAACTGCTGCGGGCCGTCCTGGACGATCCCGGGACCCCGGTGACGCGGCTCGCCCGGAACCTGGAGCCGCTGCCCGGCGGCGAGCGCAGGCGCCTGGCCGAGGAGTGGAGCGGTGCCTCCCGCCGTCCGGCGGCCGGTGAGTCCGGCGCCGCCGCCCCGGCCGTCGTGGCCTCCGGCGCCCCGGACGCCATCGCGCTGCTCTGCGGCGACCTGGCCGTCCCGTACCGCGAACTGGACGGCCTCACCCAGGGCCTGGCGGCCGGGCTGGCCGCCGCCGGCGTGTCCGCGGGAACGCCCGTGGGGGTCTGTGTGCGGCGCGGCGTCTGGTCGGTGGCCGCCATGCTCGCGGTCTGGCGGGCCGGTGGTGTGTATGTCCCGATGGACCGGCAACTGCCGCTGGAGAGACTGAAGTTCATGGCCGCCGAGGCGGGTGTGCGCTGTGTCGTGGCGGACGCGGGGACACAAGACCTCGTCGCCGGAGTGGGGGCGCCGGTCGTCACCGTCGAGGATGTGAGGACCGCGGCGCACGCGCCGCGCCATGTGCCGCGTCCCGGTGACCTCGCCTACACCATCTTCACCTCGGGCTCCACGGGAACGCCCAAGGCCGTCGGTGTCGAACACCGCGCCCTGGCCGCTCATGTCGCCGCCGCCCGCGACCACTTCGCGATCACCCCCGGCGACCGGGTCCTCGCCTTCTCCTCCTTCTCCTTCGACGCCTCGCTCGACCAGGTGCTGCCCGCCCTCACCAGCGGCGCGACCGTGGTCGTCCGTCCCGACGAGCAGTGGCTGCCCGACCGTGTCCCCGGCGTCGTGGAGCGGTACGGGATCACCGTCGCCAACTTCCCGCCCACCTACTGGGCCGAACTGGCCTTCGCGGTCACGGAGCGGTCGGCCGAAGCGCTCGCGTCGCTGCGCCTGCTGATCCTCGGCGGGGAGGCCGTCCCGGCCGGGGCACTGGCCGCCTGGCGGGACAGGATCCCGTGGGTACGGGTGTGCAACGCCTACGGCCCGACCGAGGCCGCCGTCACCTCGACCACGTACGACATCCCGGCCGGCCACGGCGAACCGTCCGGGACCGACACCGGCCGGGTGCCGATCGGGCGTCCGCTGGGTTCGCGGCGGGTGTATGTGGTGGATGGGCGGGGTGAGTTGGTTCCGGTGGGTGTGCCGGGGGAGCTGCTGATCGGTGGGCCTGAGCTGGCGCGGGGGTATCTGGGGCGGGCGGCGCTGACGGCGGAGCGGTTCGTGCCGGACGGGTTCGGTGGTGGCGGTGGGCGGTTGTACCGGACCGGTGATCTGGTGCGGTGGTTGCCCTCGGGTGAGCTGGAGTTCCTGGGGCGGACCGACGACCAGGTCAAGATCCGCGGCTTCCGCGTCGAACTGGGCGAGGTCGAGGCGGTACTGCGGGAGTGCCCCGGTGTGATGGCCGCCGCCGCGGCAGCCGGGCCCGAGACCCGGGGCGGCCGGAGCCTGGCCGGCTACGTGGTGGCGGCCCCCGGCGCCACCGTCGCACCGGCCGAGCTGCGCGCCTGGTGCGCCGGGCGACTGCCGCACTACGCCGTGCCGTCGGACTTCGTGACGCTCGACGCGCTGCCGGTCAACGCCTCGGGCAAGCTGGACCGGGCCGCCCTGCCCGCCGCGCGCCCGGACCGGACGGCGAGCGACGCCGCGTACGCCGCGCCGCGCGACGACAACGAGCGGGTGATCGCCGCCGTCTGGGCCGACGTTCTGGGCGTCGACCGGGTGGGCATCGACGACAGCTTCTTCGACCTGGGCGGACACTCCCTGCTCGCCACGATGGCCGTGTCGCGCGTCGCGGAACGGCTCGGCCGCGACATCGAGCTGCGCACCCTGTTCGAGAACCCCCGTATCCGCGAGTTCGGACCGCTGGCGGCCGCGGCACGGCAGGCCGGCGCCGCCCACATCGTCCCGGTCGACCGGTCCGGGCCGCTGCCGCTCTCCTTCGCGCAGGAGCGGCTGTGGTTCCTCGACCGCACGTCCGCACTCGGTGACGAGTACGTCCTCTGGTTCTCCTGGCGGCTGCGCGGCGGGCTGGACCGTACCGCCTGGCAGAGCGCTCTCGACGACGTGGTGGCCAGGCACGAGGTGCTGCGTACCGCCCTGGTCGAGACGGACGGCCGTCCCGCGCAGCGGATCCGCGACGCGGTGCGCGTGCCGCTGGAGTGGCACCAGGCTCCACCGGGGGACGACGAGGCGGCCCGGCTCGACACGGTCAGGGAGCTGGCCGCCGCGCTCGGCACCCGCCGGTTCGACCTGGCCCGGCCGCCGATGCTGCGCGCCGGGGTCTGGGAGCTGGGCCCGGGCGACCATGTCGCGGTCATCGCCTTCCACCACGTGGCGACCGACGGCTGGTCCAAGGACATCGTCATCGGCGAACTGTCCGCGTGCTACGCCGCACGGCTGGCCGGAGAGCGGCCGGTGCTGCCGCCCCTCCCCGTCCAGTACGGCGATTTCGCGGTGTGGCAGCGCGACCGGGCCGAGAGCGGCGCCCTGGAGGAGCAGATCCGGTACTGGGAGGCGGCGCTGGCCGGCGTGCCGGTGCTGGAGCTGCCGGCCGACCGTCCCCGGCCCGCCGCCCGGTCCGGCCGGGGCGGTGCGATCGAGGTGCCGTTCGCGCCGGAACTGGCCGCCGGGATCGATGAACTGGCCCGCCGGCACGGCGCGACACGGTTCATGGTGCTGCTCGCCGTGGCACAGCTCGTGCTGGCCCGCTGGACCGGTCAGGACGACGTACCGGTGGGCTCCCCGGTCGCGGGCCGCAACCGGGTGGAACTGGAGCGGCTGGTCGGGTTCTTCGTGAACACGGTGGTGCTGCGCGGCGACCTGTCGGGCGATCCCGCCTTCACGGAGTTCCTGGGCCGGACGCGGACGACGGTCCTGGAGGCGTTCGACCACCAGGACGTGCCGTTCGAACGCCTGGTGGAACGGCTGCGACCGGAGCGGGACCTGTCCCGCAACCCGTTGTTCCAGGTGATGGTCGACGTCCAGGAGGGTGTCACGGGAGGACCCCGGGCCGACGGGCTCGACGCGGAGACCTTCGCGCTGCCGTGGGCCTCGGCCAAGTTCGACCTGACCGCGACGTTCCTGGTCAGCCCCGGCCGCTTCGCGCTGAACGTCGAGTACAGCAGCGATCTCTTCGACGCCGCCACGGTCACCCGGTTCGCCGGACACGTCGGCCGGGCGCTGGAGGCGGTGGTGGCCGACCCGGGCACCACCGCCGGCCGGCTGGACCTGCTCTCCCGGGCCGAACGCGAGGAGCTGGCCGGGCTGGCCGGTTCGGGCCGGGTCCCCGTAGCGCTGCCGTCGTCGATGGCGGCGGGCGAATTGGACGCCGTGGCGCTGGTCTGCGAGGACGAGACGGTCCGCTACGGCGAGCTGGACGGCCTGACCGGTGGCCTGGCGGCGGCCCTCACCGCCGCCGGGGTACGGCGCGGAAGCCCGGTGGGGGTCTGTGTGCGGCGCGGTGTCCGGTCGGTGGCCGCCATGCTCGCGGTCTGGCGGGCCGGTGGTGTGTACGTCCCGATGGACCGGCAACTCCCGCTGGAGAGGCTGAAGTTCATGGCCGCCGAAGCCGGTGTCGCCTGTCTGCTCGGCGATGCCGCGACCGCCTCCGCCCTCGCCCCGCTGGGCCTGCCCGTCGTCCCCGTCGAGACCGTGCTTCCCGACCCGGACGGACCCCGGCTGACCCCGGCCCCGCACGATCTCGCCTACACCATCTTCACCTCCGGCTCCACCGGAACCCCCAAGGCCGTCGGCGTCGAACACCACGCCCTGGCCGCTCATGTCGCCGCCGCCCGTGAGCAGTTCGCGATCACCGCCCGCGACCGTGTCCTCACCTTCGCCTCGCTGTCCTTCGACGCCTCACTGGAACAGATCCTGCCCGCCCTCAGCGCCGGGGCGGCGGTCGTGATCCGCCCGGACGAGGTGTGGACCGTGGAGGAACTGGCCGCGCGTGTCCGCGCCGAAGGCGTGACGGTCATGGAGGTGACGCCCTCCTACTGGGAGGAGATCGTCGCCGGGATCGACACGGTCGCCGCTGACCTCGCGACCCTGCGGCTGCTCGTCACCGGCGGCGAGGCCCTGCCCGCCGCGCCGCTGGCCCGCTGGTTCGCCCATCTGCCCGGCGTGCCCGTCGTCAACACCTACGGCCCGACCGAGTCGGTCATCTCGGCCACCGCCCGCCGGGTCACCGGTCCGGTCGGGGGCCGGGTGCCGATCGGGCGTCCGCTGGGTTCGCGGCGGGTGTATGTGGTGGATGGGCGGGGTGAGTTGGTTCCGGTGGGTGTGCCGGGTGAGCTGCTGATCGGTGGGCCTGAGCTGGCGCGGGGGTATCTGGGGCGGGCGGCGCTGACGGCGGAGCGGTTCGTGCCGGACGGGTTCGGTGGTGGCGGTGGGCGGTTGTACCGGACCGGTGATCTGGTGCGGTGGTTGCCCTCGGGTGAGCTGGAGTTCCTGGGGCGGACCGACGACCAGGTCAAGATCCGCGGCTTCCGCGTCGAACCCGGCGAAGTGGCGGCGGTGCTCCAGCGGCACCCGGACGTACGCGCCGCGGCCGTCCTGGTCCGCGAACCGCGCGGAGAACGTGCCCTGGTCGGCTACGTGGCCGGGAACGGACTCGACACCGGCGCGCTGACCGCCTGGTGCCGGAGCCTGCTGCCGGCCTACCTCGTCCCGGCCGCGTTCGTCCTGGTCGACAGCCTGCCGCTGACCGTCCAGGGCAAGCTCGACACCGCCGCCCTGCCGGACCCCGAACCGGCCGTCCCGGTCGCGTCCGTACCCCCGCGCACCCCCACCGAGGTGGTGACGGCCCAGATCTGGGCCGAGGTGCTCGGCCTGCCCGGCGTCGGTGTGCACGACGACTTCTTCTCCCTCGGCGGGCACTCGCTGCGCGCCGTGGCCGCCGCGTCCCGTCTGCGGGCCGCGTTCGACTGCCCGATCCAGGTGCGCGATCTGTTCGAGCACCCCACCGTCGAGCTGCTCGCCGCCGAGGTGGAGCGGCAGCTCGTCGCACTGATATCCGCGATGAGCGACGACGAGATCGACCTGTCCCTGACGGTCGACCACCGAGACTGAGATTGGACGGCATACGCCATGACCACGTTCGACATCCGGCCCGTGACCGCGAGCGACACCCTCTCCCCGGCGGCGCGGCGTCTGCTGGAGCAGCGGCTGCGCGGCCTCGCCACGACCGCCCCGGCGGGCATTCCCCGGCGCGAACCGCGCCAGGACCACGCTCCTTTGTCGGCCGCGCAGCAGCGGCTCTACTTCCTCCACCAGCTCGACCCCGGAGGAGTCGAGTACCTGATGCCCGCGGCCTGGCGGTTCACCGGACCACTGGACGCGGACGCCCTCGACGCGGCCGTCGGTGACCTGGTGTCCCGTCACGAGCAGCTGAGAGTGGTCTTCCCCGACGAGGACGGCGTGCCCGGCCAGCGGGTGCTCCCCGCCGGCGGGGCCGGCCTGGAACGGGTGGACCTGACCGCGAGCGTGCGCGACGGCGGGCCCGAGGCAGTCGCCGCGGCCGTACAGGCGGCGGCGGTACGGCCCTTCGACCTCGCCCACGAGACGGCCTTCCGCGCCACGCTGCTGCGCGTCGCCGCCGACGACCACGTCCTGGTGCTGGCCATGCACCACATCGTCGCGGACGGCTGGTCGCTGGACGTGCTGGTGCGTGACCTGCGCGAGCTGTACCTCGCCAGGACCGAGGGCCGGGCCGCGCGGCTGGCGGCGCTGCCGATCGACTACACCGACTACGCCGTCTGGCAGCGCGGCGCCGACGAGACGGCCGGTCTCGCCCACTGGCGCACGGCACTCGCCGGGCTGACCCCGCTCGAACTGCCCACCGACCACCGGCGTCCCGCCACCCGTTCCTACGCCGCCGCCGTCCACACCGTCGAGGTGCCCGAGCCGCTTCCGGCCGCGCTGGCGGAACTGGGCAAGCGGGCCGACACCACTCCGTACATGACCCTGCTGGCCGCGTTCCAGGCGGCCCTGGCCTTCCACAGCGGCCAGAGCGACATCGCCGTCGGCACCGTCGTGGCCAACCGCGAGCGGCCGGAGACGGAACCGCTGGTCGGTTTCTTCGTCAACACGCTGGTCCTGCGCACCGATCTGTCGGGCGACCCGACCCCTGTGGACCTGCTCGCCCGTGCCCGCGAGAGTGTCCTGGGCGCGCTGTCCCACCAGAGCCTTCCGTTCGAACGCGTCGTCGACGAGCTGAGCCCGGAGCGGGACCTCTCCCGCAACCCGCTGTTCCAGGTGCTGTTCTCGCACGCTCCACAGGCGCGCGGCGGGTTCGCCCTCGGCGAGGCCACCGGCGCGGCGTTCCCCGTCGACCTCACCACCGCGAAGTTCGACCTGTCGCTGGAGTTCTCGGACGACGCGGGCCGCCTCCGGCTCACCTTCGTCCACCGTCCCGATCTGTTCACGGAAGAGTCCGTCGCGCTGCTCGCCGACCACACCGTCGCGATGCTGCGGGCCTTCACGCAGGCCCCGGACATGCCGCTCAGCCGGACGGACCCGCTCACCGACGGCGAGCGTGCCGCGCTGCTCGGGCCCGAGGGCCCGGCCAACACGGCCGTGGTCACCGGACCCGTGCCGCGTACGGCACCGGAACGCCTCGACGTCCACATCGGGCGGGCACCCGGCGCGGTCGCCGTGCGCGGCGGCGGCCGTACGCTGACCTACGCCGGACTCGACGCCGCTTCGACAGCCCTGGCCCGGCGGCTGCGCGCGGCGGGAATCGGTCCCGGCTCGCTCGTCGGCGTCTGCCTCGGCCGCTCGGCCGATCTGGCCGTCGCGCTGCTCGGGGTGTGGCGGGCCGGCGCGGCCTACCTGCCGCTGGACCCCGCCCACCCGCGTGCGCGCCGCGCGTACACGATCGCCGACGCCGGCGTGTCGTGGGTCGTCACCGACGCCACGGGACGGGCGGCCGTGGACGGGCTCCCGGTGGGCGTGATCCCGCTCGACGCCCCGGAGGCCCCGGACACCCCGGACGCTCCTGACACCGCGACAGCGCCCGCCCCGGCCGGTCTCCCGGGCACCGAGACCTCCGCCAACAGGCCCGTGGGAGCGCTGCCCGCACCGGCGGACCTCGCCTACGTCATCTACACCTCCGGTTCCACCGGCCGGCCCAAGGGCGTCGAGGTCACGCACGGCAACCTCGCCTGGCTCCTCGGCGCCGCCGACCGGCACTTCGACTTCGGCCCCGCGGACGTCTGGACGCTCCTGCACTCCCCGGCGTTCGACTTCTCCGTCTGGGAGCTGTGGGCCCCGCTCACCAGCGGCGGCCGGGTGGTGGTGCTGACCGAGGACGAGGTCCGCGACCCCGCCGCGGTGCACGCCGTCCTGCGCGAGGAGCGCGTCACGGTCCTCAACCAGACACCCGCCGCCTTCAAGGGTCTGCGTGCACAACTGGCCCAGCAGGGAGCGGACTTCGCCGATCTCGCGCTGCGTACCGTGATCTTCGGCGGTGACGCCTTCGACGCCCGGGACTACCGCGACTGGTTCGGCGCGCCCGGCGGTGAGCGGCCCGCACTGGTGAACATGTACGGCATCACCGAGACCACCGTGCACGTGACCTTCCGGCTGATCACCGCGGAGGACACCGAGGCGGCGGTCTCCTCACCGATCGGCCGTCCGCTGGCCGGCCAGCACGGCTACGTCCTCGACTCCGCGCGGCGGCTGGTGCCCCGGGGCACGGTGGGCGAGCTGTACGTCGCGGGCGGCGGAGTCGCGCGCGGCTACCGCAACCGGCCCGAGCTGACCGCCGAGCGTTTCCCGGCCAACCCCTTCGATCCGGCGGAAGGCCGGATGTACCGCACCGGTGACCTCGTACGGGTGCTGCCCGACGGTCAGCTCGCCTACGTGGGCCGCGCCGACCACCAGGTCAAGATCCGCGGCTTCCGGATCGAGCCCGGCGAGATCGAGACCGCGCTGCGCGGCCAGGCGGCGGTCGCCGACGCCGCGGTCGTGGCGCGCGTGGACACGGAGGGCTCCGCCCGGCTCGTCGCCCACGTGGTCCCGTCCGAGGGCCGTCCGCTGGACGCGGCGGCGCTCCGCGAGCGGCTGCGCCTCACCCTGCCCGAGTACATGGTCCCCGCGCTGTTCGTCGCGCATCCCCGGCTGCCCGTCACCGCCAACGGCAAGGTCGACCGCGCCGCGCTCAGGGCCGTGGAGGGCGACAGCGCCGCCGCGCCGGCCGCATACGTCCCGCCGGCCACCGAGGACGAGGTGACGCTGGCCCGTGTCTGGAGCGAGGTCCTCGGCGCCGAGCGGATCAGCCGCACGGCGAACTTCTTCGACCTCGGCGGCGACTCGATTCTGGCCCTGCGGGTCATCGGTCTGGCCCGCGCGGCCGGGCTCGGGCTGAGCGTGGCGGACCTGTTCCGGGCCCGGACCCTCGGCGACCTCGCCCGGCTCGCGACCGGCGCGGTGGAAGGCGCCGCACCCGTCGCGCCGTTCTCCCAGCTCGACCCGGCCGACGCGGCCAGGCTGCCGCAGGGCCTCGACGACGCCTACCCGCTCACCATGCTGCAGGCCGGGATGCTGCACGAGATGCTGGCGGACCCCGCGCGCGGCGCCTACCACAACGTCACCAACCTCAAGATCACCGTTCCGGAGGGCTTTGACCTCGCCGCCTTCCGGGCAGCGGCGGACGCCGTCGTCCGCACCCACGGCATCCTGCGCTCCTCCATCGACCTGGTCTCCTTCAGCGAACCGCTCCAACTGGTCCACTCCGCCGCCGAACTGCCCGTCGGATACACCGATCTGCGCGGCCTGCCGCGCGACGAGCAGCGCGCGGCGACGCGGCGCTTCGCCGACGGCGAGTTCGTCCGCCGATTCGATCTCGCCGCCGCGCCGCTGGTCCGTCTCCACCTGCACCGGATCACCGACCAGGAGCTGCGGATCACCATCACCGACTGCCACGTCGTCCTCGACGGCTGGAGCCTGACCTCGCTGATCGCGGACCTGCTCGACCTGCACCGCCAGGCGGTGGTGCACGGCCGTACGCCGCAGCTGCCGCCCGCGCCGGCCTTCGCCGAGTACGTCGCCCTGGAACGGGCCGCGGTCACCGACGAGGAGAGCCTGCGCCACTGGCGCTCCACGCTGGACGAACTGCGCCCGGTCCGCTTCGTCCGGCGCGGCGCGCAGCCCGCGGACAGCGGCCCGCCCGTGCACGAGGTACGCCGCTCCCACCGCGAACTCGCCGAACCCATCGGGCGGTTGGCCCGGCTGGCCGGCGTGCCGCGCCGTACCGTGCTCGTCGCGGCCTTCCACCACCTCATGGGGCTGTTCGCCGGGCAGGACGACTCCGGGTCCGGGTACTCGATCGGCCTGATCACCAACGGCAGGCCCGAGGTGCCGGGCGCCGACCGGATGCGCGGGCTGTTCCTCAACACCGTCCCGTTCGGCGTGCGGCGCACCGGGGGGAGCTGGCTGGAGCATCTGCGCGCGGTGTTCACCGCCGAGCAGGAGATGCTGCCGCACCGCAGGGTGCCGATGGCCCGGATGGCTCAGCTCAGGGCGGGCGAACCGGGCCTGGTGGAGGCCGTGTTCAACTACGTCAACTTCCACCGGCTCTCGCACGACACCTGGGACGAGACCCTGGAGATCGCCCGGACCATGTTCCCGCTGTTCTTCAACGCGGGCGTGGACGGCTTCACCATCGATGTGGACCCCGAGTACATCGCCCCGGCCACCGCCGAACAGCTCGCCGACATGATGTGCGCCCTGCTCGCGACGATGGCCGGCGAGCCGCACGCCCCGGTCGGCCGGCCCGCGCTGACCGGCGCCGCGCGCAGCCGGACGCTCGATGACTGGGGGCGCGGGCCGGACCTGACGAACACCTCGCTGATGTTCCAGGAATGCGTCACCGGACACGCCGTCCGCACCCCGCACGCTGTGGCCGTCCAGCACGGCGCCGAGGAGGTGACCTACGCCGAACTGGAGCGCGGAGCACGGCGGCTGGCCGGCCGGCTGCGCGCGCTCGGAGTCGGCCCCGAGAGCGTCGTCGGCATCTGCGCCGACCGGGGCCCGGACATGATCCGGGCCGTGCTCGGTGTCCTCCACGCGGGCGGCGCCTACCTGCCGCTGGACCCGCAACACCCCGCCGACCGGCTGGCGTTCATGGCGCGGGACAGCGGGATGCGGCTGCTGCTCACCCAGTCCCCGCTGGCGGACACCGTCCCCTTCGACGGTCCGGCGCTGCTGCTCGACGACCCCGCGACGTGGACCGCCCGCGCCGGGGACGAGCCCTCGCCCGCGCTTCCCCGGGTGACCGCCGGGAACACCGCGTACATCATCTACACCTCCGGCTCCACCGGCACGCCCAAGGGCGTCGCGGTGCCGCACGGCAGCGTCACCAACATGCTGGAGGGACAGCGCGACCTGGTGAACCCGGCGCCCACCGACCGCGTACTCCAGTTCGCCTCCCTCGGCTTCGACATCTCCGTCATGGACCTGACCTGGGCTCTGGCCAACGGAGGACGGCTCTGCACCGCGTCCAGGGAGGCGCTGCGTCCCGGTCCCGACCTGGCGCGCACGCTGCGCGAACACAAGATCAACAGGGCCATGATGACCCCGAGCGCGCTGGCGATCCTGGCCGGTGAGACCTTCCCCGACCTGGAGATCCTCCAGGTGGCCGGTGAGGCGTGCCCGACGGAGCTGGCGGACACCTGGTCGCGCGGACGCCGTTTCCACAACGTCTACGGACTGACCGAGACCACCGTCTGGTCCGTCGCCGCCGACATCCGGCCGGGCCAGGGACGCACCCCGATCGGCCGGCCGATGCGCAACACGTCGGTCTACGTGCTCGACGAGGACCTTCAGCCCCTCCCGGTCGGTGTGCCCGGCGAGATCCACCTCGGCGGACATGCCACCGCCCGGTGCTACCTGAACCGGCCCGAGCAGACCGCCGCGACCTACATACCCGACCCGTACGGCGCCCCCGGCGACCGGCTGTGCCGCACCGGCGACATCGGCATGCTCCAGCCCGACGGCTCCGTCGAGTGGCTCGGCCGCCGCGACTCCCAGGTCAAGCTGCGCGGCTACCGGATCGAACTGGGCGAGATCGAGCACGCCCTGCGGGGCCTGCCCGAGGTGCGCCAGGCGGTGGTCCTGCTCCGCCGCGACCTGCCGGGCGACGCCGCGCTCGTCGCGTACGTGGTCACCGAGGACGGCACCGAGCCCACGGTCGAGGGATTCCGCACGGCACTGCGCGCCACGGTTCCCGCCTACATGGTGCCCGCCCGGTTCGTTTTCCTCGACGCGCTGCCGGTCAACCGCAGCGGGAAGACCGACAAGAAGGCGCTGCCGCTGCCCTCGGCGGAGCGCGCGCCGAGCGCCACCGCCTACGTCGCACCCCGCACACCGGCCGAGACGGTGCTCGCCGGGGTGTGGGGCGACGTGCTCGGCATCGCCAGGATCGGTGTGCACGACGACTTCTTCCGCATCGGCGGGAGTTCGCTGTCGACGGTCCGGGTGGTCGCCCTGGCGGCCGACCGCGGCCTGTCCGTGTCGGTACGGGATCTGCTCGAACTGCCCACCGTCGCCCAGCTGGCCGCCCGTGTCGAGGAGACGGCGCGGTCCCGTACGGGGGACTCCCCGGCCGGAGCCGCGGCCGGGCCGATCCGCTCCGAGGTACGGCTGCGCGACGGCGACGGCACACCACTGTGGTGCGTGCACCCCAGCGGCGGCAGCGGTGCCTGGTACGTGCCGCTCGCCAGGGCGCTGCCGGCCGGCCCTCCCGTGCTCGCGTTCCAGGCGCGCGGCCTGCTCGGGGGCGTCGACCCGAGCACGATCGCGGGTATCGCCGCCAACTACGCGGCCGAGATGACCGACCACGGCGTAAAGGGCCCGCACGCCCTGCTGGGCTGGTCGATGGGCGCCAACATCGCCCTGGAGATGGCCACCCAGCTCCACGAGGCCGGGCGCACCGTCGAACCTCTCGTACTGATCGAGCCCCACCTGCCCAACCCGGAGTCGCGACGGCGGCTCACGGGCGTCGGGCGGGACATGCGGAGCGCGCTGCGGATGCGCGACCGCGTACGGGACCTGCCGCCGTCGGCGGAGCGCGACGAGGCCGTGGCGGAACTCACCGCCCTGCTGCTGGGCGCGGGCATGAGCCCGAACGAGGCGTCCCTGGTCGACAAGGCCCCGGTCGAGGTGTGGCACTCGCTGCTCACCGCGCTGGCGGATTATCAGCCCCGCCCGTATCCCGGTCATGTGCATCTGGTGGTCGGCACACAGGCCGCTGGGCTGCCCGAGGGGGAGCCGATGCCGGGTCTGGACGCCGATTTCCGCACCTACGTCGATCACTGGCGCGCGCTGGCCCTCGGCGGGCTGACCGTCCATGTGACCGAGGGAGACCACATGTCCATGCTCGCCGAGCCGCTGGTCCACCGGACCGCGGAGCTGCTGGGCACGATCCGGGCGGAGGTCCGGCGATGACGACGACCCCGACGACCCCGATGGCCCGGACGACCACGAACAACCCGACCGCGGTGACCACCCCGGCCCGGACGACGTGCCCGGTCGGGATGACCTCCCCGGCAGGGGCGACCTCCCCGGCCGGGATGACCTCCGCAGCAGGGGCGACCTGTCCGGTCGGGGCGACCGGTCCCGCCGGGGTGAACGCTTTCGCCGAGCGGTACCTGCTCGACCCGGAGATCAACGCCGACCCGTACGGCTACCTCAACGCCCTGCGCGACCACCGGCCGGTGTACTGGAGCGCCATGCACCGGGCCTGGCTGGTCACGGGACACGAACCGCTCATGCGCTGCCTGCGCGACCCGGCCGTCTCCGCCGAACGCGTGCGGCCGCTGATGGACGCGGTCCCCGAGGGCGCACGCGACGACGCGGAGCGGGCGTTCGCGATCCTGTCGCGCTGGATGGTGTTCAACGATCCGCCGCAGCACCGCCGGCTCCGCCAGGTGTTCCAGGAACAGTTCGCCGCCCGTGCGGTCGGCCGCTACCGGACGTTCGTCGAACGCGCCACCCGCGCCATGCTCACCCGCCGCGCCGTCCCCGGCGCCACCGGCGATGTGGCCGCCGACATCGCCCGGCCGCTGCCCGCTCTGGTCTTCGCCCGCTGGCTCGGCGTTCCCCCGGCGCACGGACCGTCCTTCTGGTACTGGAACGCCCGCGTGGGAGACCTGGTGCTGGGCGCGGCCCAGGAGGAACGCGAGTACCGCACCTCGCTCCAGTCCCTGGTCAACCTGGAGGACTACCTCGCCGACCTGGTGCGACAGCGCCGGGCCGATCCGCAGGACGACCTGGTCAGCGCGGTGCTGGCGGGCGGTCAGATCGGTGACTCGGTCAGCGAGGAGGAATTCGTCGGGATGCTGACCCAGATGGCGTTCGCCGGCGGGGAGACCACCAGCAACCTCATCGTCAACACCGTGCTGGCACTGCTGCGGCGGCCGGAGCAACTGGCCGCAGTACGCGCCGATCCGGAACTCGTACCGGCGGCCGTGGAGGAGGCGCTGCGCTTCGACGGCCCCTCGAAGATGTCGATCCGCACCGCCGCCCGGGACTTCGTCCTCGACGGCCGGGACATCCGGGCCGGTGACCGGATGTTCCTGGTCACCGCCGCGGCGAACCGGGACCCGGCGCGTTTCCCGGACCCGGACGAGTTCGACGTGCGGCGCACGGACGCCACACACCTCGGCTTCGGCTTCGGCGCGCACTTCTGCATCGGCGCGGCGCTGGCCCGCCTGGTCGCGAGCACGGTGGTCTCGGTGCTGGTCCGCGACTACCCGGACCTCGCACTGGACGAGGAGCGGCACACCTGGCAACTCTCGCTGCTCAACCGGAGTCTGACCGCCCTGCCCGTCCGCTACTGACCGTTCGCACCGGCACGCGAAGAAAGGTTCGACTCATGGCGACCACTCTGGCCGGCGCGGGCACGCGGCTCTGGGCCCCCGCCCGGCTGCCGTCGTTCCGCCTGCTGTGGATGGGCCAGTCCCTGTCCCTGCTCGGTGACGGATTCAGCTACATCGCCTTCTCCTGGATGACACTGAGCCTCACCCAGTCCACCCTGACCCTCGGCTACGTACTGACCCTCCAGGCGGTGCCGCGGGCCCTGCTCACGCTGGTCGGTGGCTCACTCGGCGACAAATGGTCCACCCGCACCCTGATGACCGCGTCCAGTTGGGCGCGGGCCGCGCTCATGGTGGCGGTGGGCGCGGCCGGCGCGTCGGGCACGCTGAACCTCTGGGCACTGTGCGCCGCCGCCGCGGCCTTCGGCACCGTCGACGCCTTCTTCCAGCCCGCCAGGGTGTCGATCCTGCCGTCGGTGGTGCGCAAGGAGCTGCTGACCCAGGCCAACGCCCTGCTCGGCGCCGGCACCCGGGTGGCGGCCGTGCTCGGGCCGGCGGTCGGGGGCGTGGTGGTGGCCGTCTTCGAAGCGGACGCCGCCTTCTTCGTGGACGGCCTGTGCTTCGCGCTCTGCGGCCTGTGCGTCGCCCGGGTCAGGACCCTGCCGCCCGAGGAGAGGGACGCGGACGGCGGCGGACCGGAGCCGGCGGCCGGGGACTCGCTGGTCTCCCGCATCCGCGCCGGGCTGCGGTACGCCTGGGAGGACCCCCGGATCCGCACCATGCTGGCCGTCGACACGGCGGTGACCTTCTGTTACGCGGGTCCCTTCACGGTCGGCTTCGCCACGCTGGCCAGGAGCGGTCTGCACGGAGGCTCGGTGGCCCTCGGGCTGCTCAACGGCGCGCTCGCGGGCGGGGCCATGCTCGGGACCCTGGCCGGCGGCACGGTCGGCGGCCGTCCGCGGGTCGGCCTGCTGATCGCGGCCCTGGCGGGCTGGCTCGCGCTGGGAATGGGACTGCTCGGCCTCTTCACCACCACCGCGGCGGCCGTGGGGACCGTCCTGCTGATGGGATTCGCCATCGGCTTCCAGGGAGTCTTCGGCCTGAGCTGGATACAGCGCACCATCCACGGCTCGGTGCTCAGCCGGGTGATCTCCCTCGACATGGTCCTCGGATACGCGGTCGCGCCGGTCTCCCTGATCGTGTGCGGGGCCCTGGCCCAGGTGAGCACCGGCGTCATGTTCGCCGGCGTGGCCCTGGTCCTGACGGTGACGGCGCTGGGCGTGCTGAGTTCGGGGACCGTACGCGCGATGCGGTGACGGCATGCCCGCCTCACAGACGGCGGTGTCCCGTTCCCGGGGGCACCGCGGCCGGACGGCTCCGGCTCCGTGAACCCGAGCACGGACCCGGGATCACAGGGACGCGGACAGCGACGACAGAGCCGCCCGGCTGTGCCGGCCGGTCTTGGTGCCGAGGCTCGCTATGTGCTTCTCCACCGTGCGAGGAGAGATGTACAGGCGTTCGGCGATGTCCTTGTTGCTCAGCCGTTCCGCGAGCAGCTGGAACACGTCGTACTCCCGGACCGTCACGCCCTGCGCGCGCAGCACGTCGGGGATGCCACTGGTCCCGGTGCGGTGCTGGTGCACCGGCGCGCCCATCCGGCGCAGCGCGGCCCGGCAGGCGTTGGCGACGTGCGCCGCCGCGCCCTGGTGGAAGTGGTGCTCGGCCCGGCGCAGCCAGGCGACCGGCTCACCCCAGCCGTCCTCGTGAGCCGCTTCGGCGATCAGCCGGAGGCCGAGGTGGAGCGCCGTGGGGTAGGCGTCGGCGAGGCGCAGAGCCTCCGCGACCGAGGCCGCCGCCTGCTCTGGCCGTCCTTCCCGGCCCAGCAGCACGGCGTCCGCCAGCAGGACGAAGTGCCGGTTCCAGCGCATGCCGCCCGGAGGCGTGGCGGCGACCTCACCGTGCCGGACGCGGTCGGCATCCCCCGACAGCACGTCCAGCAGCAGCCCTATGCCGTAGCGCCCGCTCAGGTAGTAGGTGCTCGGATTGGCGTCCTCCAGGGCCGAGACGGCGCGGACCTCACGCACCGCCAGCTCCCGGTCCTCCTCGAGGAGCGCGCAGAACGTCCGGGCGAGGCCGATCGTCAGCGGTTCCTCCTGGGACCCGGCTCCGTCCCAGGAGGCGAACGACGACAGCGCCCGTTCCATCGCCGGCCGGTCGCCCTGGTGCGCGGCGGCCGTCGCCCGTGCCATCAGGACGTAGCGGGCGGCCGGAGCCAGCCGGAGCCGCTCCACGACGGCCAGGCACTCGTCGCCGGAACGCCGCGCGGCGTCGAAGTCCGCGCGCAGGACGGTGTCCAGGAGGAGGATGCCGTCGATCGTGTGGACGATGGTGGCGGAGCCGAGCCGCAGCGCCTCCCGGCGGGCCTTCAGCAACGGCGCGGTGTCCCCGTCGACGAGCCAGTTGTTGCCGCCGATCCGGGTCAGCGCGTACATGCGCTGCAACGGGAGCTGGTGCCGCTCGGCGGTCAGCAGCGCCCACTCCAGCAGCGAGGTGGCCTCGCCGAGGTCCCGTTCGCGGGCCAGTGTGGCCAGCAGTTCCCACGCCTGGCAGGCGACGGCGGGCAGCCCGTGCCGCTGTGCGGCGTGCAGCGCGGAGCGGGCGAGTCTCTCGGCCTGCTGGGTACGGTCCTGTCCGGGGCTGTCGAGGGCCAGATAGGCGGCGGCCACGTCGACGGAAGCGGCCGCGGGCTCATCAGGATCGGTCTCCAGGACGGCTCTCGCCCGCGCTATCTGCCGGTGGCCGTCGGCCGAGCGGCCCGCCGTGTACGCGACCTCGGCGAGCCGGGTGTGCAGCGTGGCCAGTCGCGGGGCACTCAGGCCGGCGCCGCCCAGCGCGTGCAGTTGCTCGGCCAGCGCGAAGGCCCGCGTGAAGTTCCCGGCCTCGGCCAGGGCCGGCAGCAGCGACTCCAGTATCCCGGCCCGGCGGGAGGCGTCCTCGCTGCCCGACAGCAGATGTTCGGCCCGGTCCAGCAGAGTGACCGCCGAGCTGATCGCCCCGTCCGCCAGCGCCCGCCGGCCCGCGTCCGCGAAGAGGCGGCCGGCCTCGGCCGCGTCACCGGCCTCGGAACGCAGTTCCGCGACCAGGGGGCACCACTCGCCCTCCAGCTCCGGATGGAGCGCCTGGACCGCGTCCGCGGCCCGCGCGGACAGCGCGGCCCGGTTGCCGGGCGTCAGCTGCGTGAACAGCGCCTCGACGGTGAGCGGGTGCCGGAACGCGTACCAGTCGGGGGCGGGTTCGTCGGAGACGACGAGCTGCGCCGCGACCCCCGCGTGCAGGTGGCTGAGCAGGCCCCGGTCGTCGATACCGGTCATCCGCTGGAGCACGCTCAGCGGGAACCGCTTGCCGATCACGGCCGCGGCCGACAGCAGCGTCAGCCCCTGCGGGCCCAGCCGGTCGATACGCCGCAGGATGCCCCGGGCGAGGGCCGTCGACACGTCGCTGCGCAGGTTACCGACGGTCTGCCAGCCGTCGTCCGCCTGGACCAGGGAACCCGCGCCGATCATGCCCTGGAGCAGTTCGTCGACGAGGAACGGGCTCCCGGCGCTGTCGTCCCAGAGCCGGTCAAGTACCGCGGCCGGTACCCCCTCGGGATCGGTGCCCAACTGTGCCGCGATCAAGGCGTTGACCTCGGAGCGGCTGAGCGGAGGCAGTTCGAGCACCGTGCCGGTGCCGCGCCGCCTGGCCGAGCCGGCCAGTTCCAGGGCCTCGCAGTTCTCGGTACGGATGGTCACGAGGAGCACCACCGGGGTGAGGTCCAGGTTGTCCACCAGGTACTCGACCACGGCGAGCGTCTCGGCATCGGCGTCGTGCAGGTCCTCCAGCAGCAGCAGTTGGCCGCGGTCCTTCCCGGCGGCCATGAGCAGCCGGAGCACCGCCTCGCCGAGGATGACCAGGGAACTCGGTTCGTGGGCACCGGTGTTCCAGTCCGGGATGAGCCGTCCGAGCACCGGCCGGTACGGCCCGAGCGCGAGATCGTCCAGCGGTTCGCCGCCGCGGAACAGGGACATCAGCGCCTCGGTCAGCGGCCGGAACGGCACCGTGGGACCGGTGGTGCTGCTGCGGCCCCGCAGTACGCGCATCCCGGAACGGAGGGCCATGTCCACCGCTTCCGCCGCGAGCCGGGACTTGCCGATCCCCGCCTCGCCCACCAGGAAGACGACGCCGCCGCGCTGTTCCCGGGCGTCTTTCAAAGACCCCTGGAGGAGGTCCAGTTGGTGATCACGTCCGACAAGGTATGGCGCACGGGAACGCATGAGGCCAGATGCTAATTGACAATGGCTCGTTCACGTCAGTCCCAGGGGTCACCCGCATGCGGGTCCGTGGCGGCGCGGGCCCGCTCGGATCGTCCCCGGTCCGTGCGGGCGCACGCCACGGACCGCGTCACGAGACGATGTTGGGGGCCGACACGGAGGTGTTGTCCATCGCGCTGAGCGCGACCACGATGCCGCTGGTCAGGACCATGCCCGCCAGGACACGGGCGCGGGCGCAGGCTCTGTTGCGTCCGGACAGGGCCATCTCACCGGCCGGGTCCGCCTGCGTGACGGTGGTGGCCTCGGCGTCCGGCCCGGGGACGGACAGGCCGGCGGAGGACGTGGCCGCGGCGGAGGACGTGGTGGCGGAGGACTTGTTCATGGTGTGCCTGCCTTTCGGGCGGTCAGGAGTGATGAACGAGACGGAAGAGACGGAAGAGACGGGGGATCAGGCGGTACGCCGGCTGCTCGACGCACCGGAGGCGTGACCGAGCAGCAGGACCGAGGGGACCGCGTCCGGGAAGCCGAGCCGGAGCAGGGCGTACCCGATGCCGGAGAGCCCGGTGAGCAGTCCCGGGGACGGCACGTGGTCGGGAGTGCCGCAGAGATGTCCGTACTGCTCCATGCGGCCGAGCACTTCTCCGGTGCGGTGGGCGAGTGCGGTCCTGGCGCCTTCGTGGCCACGGGCGGAGAGCGCGGCCAGCGCCTCCGCGGTGCCGAGTGCGCCGTGCCGCAGACTCAGATCGGCGGGCGGGGCGGCGGTGTCCAGTAACCGCACACAGCGGTCGAGCGACGCGTCCGGTACGGGGTCGCCGAGCCCGCCGGGCCCCCCGAGCGCGTCGGCGGCGGCCAGCGCCGTGCCGGACAGTCCCGATTCCCAGCCGAGGTCGCCGGGCCGCTCCAGAGCCGTGGTGAGCGCCGACCGCAGCAGCGCCGCACCGGCGGCGGCATGCGGCCGGGCGGCGTCCGGCCGGGTGGCGGCGTAGCGCAGCAGGGCCCAGCCGATACCCGCGCCGCCGGTCGCGAAGCCGGGCTCCGTGGTGCGGTGCGCGGTCCTGACCAGCAGCCGGTCGGCGAACTCCGAGGCCAGCGCGGCGGCAAGGTCCGCCGCGCCCGCCGTCCCGGTCGGACGCCGCACCGCGAGCGTGGCGGCCAGCGCCCCGGCGAGACCCTCGGCCAGATCGGTGGGGCCGGACGCGCCGGCGTCCGGCGCCGCGGCGAGTTCCAGCGCGGCGAGGGCTTCCGGCAGGCAGTCGCCGACACCGTCGCCGAGCAGCGCGGACAGCCGGGCCAGGGCGTAGACGATGCCGCCGGCGCCGTGCAGGACGCCAGGGCCCGCGGCGGCGCTCAGCTCGGGCTCCTCGACCATCGCGGAGAGCAGCGCGGGGAGCGGCCGTACCGCTTCCCGGGCCAGCGCCGTGTACCGGTCCGCGCCGGTCAGGGCTCCGATCTGGGCCAGGAAGAGCGCGACCCCGCAGTAACCCTGCGCGAGCCCGCCGCCCATGGGCAGTACGGCCCAGTGGGTTCCGGCCACCTGCTCCAGACCGAGCCAGTTGACGCGTCCGCCGCCGTGCACCGCGCGGGCGGAGATCTCGTCGGCGATGCCGCAGGCTGCGGCCAGCAGCCGGGCGGGGTCCGGCACGGCGGTCGGCGCGGGCGGCGGCACCAGCGCCGAACGGGGCCCGCCCGCGCCCTGGTTGGCCTGGGTGACGGCGAGTGTCGCGGAGATGATCCATTCCTGGTCGTGGCGGTCCACCTCGCCCATGGCGAGGATCTTGTCGTGCGCGATCCGCAGGCTGGGCGCGGGCAGTACCCCCTCCAGGCGGGTGTCGCGGGAGCCCCACACCGCCGTGCTCGCGGGGTGGTGGAAGAACAGCGGCACGTCCCCGGACCACAGGTCGGCCGTCTCGTCCTCGATCAGGCGCTGCCGGGCGGCGTCGTGCGCGGACTCCGTCCAGAGCACGGCGAACACCGACTCCCGGGCCAGCGCGTCACGCAGTACGGCCGGATGGGTGGACTCCTCCAGCAGAGCCGTGTAGAGCCGGGTCGCACGCGCCAGCAGACGCCCCGGACTGGTGGCCCAGCGGGCCAGGAGGCCGTCGTCGCCGAGGAGTTCCCGGCGGTTGCCGGTGATCGCGTCGTAACCGGCCCGGAAACCCTCCAGCAGTGCCGCCCGGTGGTCGGCGTGGCCGGCCGCGCTGCCGTGCAGCAGCGGGCGGTTCTGCGCCGGGCGGCTCTCGACGGGTGCGCGGACCAGGCGCATCTCGTCCGTTCCGGCGGCCTGCCAGCGGACCCCGTCGCTGGGGAACAGCCCGCCGGCGGAACCGCCGAGCGCCGAGATGTCCAGCGCGCCGTTCTCCCCGATCAGCAGATGCGGCAGCAGGCACGTGCGGTGCACCGAGGCTCCCAGGGCCTCCTCGGCGGGGTCGGACCCCGCGGTCGTCGCCGAGGGCAGGCCGGAGTGGAGCAGGGTCTCCGCGTCCACCAGCACCGGCTGGTCACCGCAGGCGATGACGTTCTCGTAGTGCATGTCCGCGCCGTCCATCGCGTACAGCAGGGCGAGCAGGGCGCCCTGGCGGCGGTAGAACAGGTCCACCTCGGCGACCGACCCGCAGCCCCGGTGCTCGATGAACTCCAGCCAGCCGTAACCCGGGCGCCGGACCGACCGGGGAGTGCGCAGCAGCAGACCGGGCACCTTGCCGTTCAGCCACCGCGCCGCCTCGTCCAGCAGCGCGTGCTGGTCCAGCGGCCGTGGCTTGTAGACGACGGTGCCGCCGCCGGCGAAGCGGAGCAGGGCCACGGACCGGCCTCCCCGGTGCGCGTCGCCGCGGTCGAGGTCCAGCCCCGTCAGCGTCCCCGCGGCGGCGCCGGGCAGCAGGTCCGCGACGACGGCCGCGCGGTCGGCGGTGAACCGGGTCAGCAGTTCCACCATGGTCCCGGCGGCCTGCACGCACGACTGGCCGAGCATCCGCGCCAGCACCGGATAGCCGGTGAACAGTTCGGCCAGCCCCTCCCGGGTGCCCAGTCGCCCGGTGTACGCGAGGAAGCGGTCGCGCGAGGTGTCACCGGGCAGCCGTCCGGCGGTGCGGGCCAGGTTCAGCTCCCGGACCAGGGTCCGGGCGGCCTGCCGGGTCAGCAGGTCACCGAGCCTTCCCTCGAACGCGGCCCGTACCACGGCCTGTTCGCCGGCCGGAAGGGAGGTACGGGAACAGACCTCGGCCCAGGCGGGCGCGATCAGCGGGTAAAAGGCAGGCAGGAAGACGGCGGGGCCGCCGGCTCCGGAGGCGGCTCCGGCCGGTTCACCGGGCCGTTCGGGTGCCAGTGCCACCGCCCGCTCGATGTAGTCGGCCCAGTCCGGCTTGGCGGCCCGGCCGCTCAGCCGCTCGGCGGTCTCGTCCACGAGGGCGTGAGCCGTGTCGCCGTCGATGCCCAGGCTCGCGAGCCGGGCGGCGAAGCCCGCCTCGTCCCCGGCGGACCAGGGCGCGGTCCCGCCGTGCGGGGCGGCGGCCCGCACGGGCGCCGGGGTCGCCGGCGCGGCGAGCCGCTCCCGCAGGGTCAGACCCCGTGCCCACCACGAGCGGGGGAGGGCGCGGATCCGGGACTCTGGTGCGATGGCGGCGTCAGTCACCTCACCAAGGTCGCAGCGCCGCGCGCCCAGCACATGAGGGGAGTTCCCCCATATTCTCGGTAACCACCCCCCAGGTGCCCCCAGGAACCCGCGGGCACCCCCATGAACCCGCGGAAACCCACCACACCTTGAGGCATCCCGCCCCTCGACCCCGGCGGGCAGGTGCCCGGCGACCGCTCGGGCCGCACCGGCCCGGAGGCCCGGCGCCCTCTCCGTACGGGTCCGCACCGGCAAGGTCAGGGGCCCGGCCGCGGCTCCGGCGCGGTCGGGCTGGGTACGGCCGCGGCGAATCTGGGGGCCGCCGCCCGATGCCAGGACCGCCGGCGCGGACCGAGTCTGTGGTGCAGCGGCCTTTCCGCCGGGCGGCGCACCCGGCCGGCGGACGATCTTCGGAGGACTCGGTGGGAGAACCCGTACCTGTCAGCGTCGTCGCGCTCGATCCCGTGCTGGAAGCGGGTATCAAGAGCACCCTGTACGCCTGCCCGGACGTGTCCCTGACGCCGCCGGGCGGCGAGCCACGCGTCGTGGTCATGATCGTCGACCGGGTCACAGGCCAGGAACTGGACGCGTTGCGCGCCACCCGCTCCACCCCCGCCAGACCCGACGTGGTCCTCGTCGCCGGTGAGTTGGGGGCCGGTGAGGCGATGCACGCGCTCGCCGCCGGTGCGCGCGGGCTGCTGCGCCGCCGGGAGGCCGACGCGGCCCGGCTCGCGCGCGCCGTCCTGGCCGCCGCCAGGAGCGACTGCACGCTGCCGCCGGACCTGCTGGACCGGCTGCTGGAACACTCCGAGAGCCGTGGCAGCGCGGCGGACACCCCGTCCTGGGCCGCCGCCGGCCTGTCGGACCGGGAGCGTTCCGTGCTGCGAATGGTCGCCGACGGCCATGAGACGAGCGAGATAGCCGAGCGGCTGAGTTACTCGCAGCGCACCGTGACGACGGTCGTGCACGACATCACCCAGCGGTTCCGGCTGCGAAACCGCGCCCACGCGGTGGCCTACGCGCTGCGGACGGGCCTGCTGTGACCGCCGTGGCGGAGCGCACCCGCGTTCACCTCCAGGTGGCAGGAGGCCCCGGCGGCACGCGGGCGGGCCGGGTGACACGGATGCTGCGGCAGGCCGGGATCGACCTGGTTCCCGAAGCCGCGCCGTCCCAGGACACCGTCGTGGTGGCCGTCGCCGGCACCGTCGAGGAGGCCGTCGCGGCCTGTCCGGCGGCGGGCCACCGGCGGCTGGTCGTCTGTGACACCGTGTCGATCGCCGGGCTGCGGCTGGCGATCCGCTCGGGCGTCCTGGCGGTCCTGCGGCCGGCCGACCTCACACCGGCCGCCCTGGCCGCCGCCGTACACGGCGCACGCCACGGCGAGGGCCGCATGCCGTACGGGGCGCTGGTACGGCTGCTCGGCGGCCCCGGGACACCGACCGCCCGGGCCGCTGCCCCGAACCCGCTGACGGCGCGGCAGAGCACGGTGCTCGCGCTGATGGCGGAGGGGCACGGCAACGCCGTGATCGCCCGGACCCTGGACTGCTCCGAACACACCGTCAAGAACACCATCTACGAACTGATGGCGCGTCTCCAGGCACGCAACCGCGCGCACGCGGTGGCCCGCGCGGTACGGAGCGGTCTCATCTGAGAGCCGCGAACCGCCCGCGCGCGGCAGCCGAACCGCACCGGCCACGGTGAACGCGTCTGCCGGACAAGCCCTTTCGCGGTCCGGCGACCGGAGCCGGGATCCGCCGCCTCACGCGGCTCCGGTCGCGGCCCCCGGGACCTTCACGCACGCCGAAGGTCTCCCCCGGGTAACCGCCCGATCACGTAAGGGACTCAGAAAGTGCGCGCACGCCTCTCGTGGCGGCGATGCCCGTCCCCCACACTGGTTGCGGTGCCTGTGTCCTCGGAGCGCGGCCGATCAGCCGAGGCGGGCCTTCTCACCCCGTGGATCCGCTCGTCGTGCAGCGATCACCCAGGAGGTCGCCCGGTGCAGAGCCAGACCCTGACCCTGATCGAAACCGACATGCCCGGTGTGCCGGAACCGCCCGCGTGGCGGAGCACCCGTACGGACACCGGCGGCCCCTCCTCCGATCTGTTCCGGCAGTACCTGCGCGAGATCGGCCGCGTTCAACTGCTCACCGCCGCCGACGAGGTGGAGCTGGCCCGCCGTGTCGAGGCCGGGCTGTTCGCCGAGGAGAAGCTGGGCTCCGCGCCCGGTCCGGACACCCGGCTCGCCCTGGACCTCGACCGGCTGGTCGTTCTCGGCCGGGTGGCCAAGCGCCGCCTCATCGAGGCCAATCTGCGGCTCGTCGTCTCCATCGCCAAGCGCTACGCCGGTCGCGGACTGACCATGCTCGACCTGGTCCAGGAGGGAAATCTCGGTCTGATCAGGGCCGTTGAGAAATTCGACTACACACGCGGTTACAAGTTCTCGACGTACGCGACCTGGTGGATCCGCCAGGCGGTGTCCCGCGCGCTCGCCGACCAGGCGCGTACCATCCGAGTGCCGGTCCACGTCGTCGAGTTGATCAACCGCGTCATCAAGGTCCAGCGCGGCCTGCTCCAGGAGCGCGGCATCGCGCCGACCCACGAGGAGATCGGCGCCCAGCTGGAGCTGACCCCCGAACGGGTCGCGGACGTACTGCGCCTCGCCCAGGAACCGGTGTCCCTGCACCTGCCGGTGGGGGAGGAGGACGACGTCGCGCTCGGCGACCTGATCGAGGACGGCGACGCCGCGTCCCCCGCCGAGTCCGCCGCCTTCCTCCTGCTGCGCGAGCATCTGGAAGCGGTGCTCTCCACCCTCGGTGAGCGCGAACGCGAGGTCGTCCAGCTGCGGTACGGCCTCATGGACGGCCGGCCACGCACGCTGGAGGAGATCGGCAGGATCTTCGGGGTGACCCGCGAACGCATCCGCCAGATCGAGTCCAAGACCCTCAACAAGCTGCGCGTCCACTCCTCGGCCGAACAATTACGCGGCTACCTCGACTGATGGCTCGACCGGTGCCTCGACCGAACGGAGCCGCGCCCCCGCCGAGTCGGCAGGGGCGCGGCTCCGGACGCGCAACGGGCTGTGAAAGCAGTCAACTTCCCGGCAATCAGTCCACTTCGGCTATCGCCTGCGCGAACTGCGCCGCGTACAGCCGCGCGTACGCGCCCTGCGCCGCCAACAGCTCGCCGTGCGTGCCCTGTTCCACGATGGAACCGTTCTCCATCACCAGGATCACGTCCGCGTCCCTGATCGTGGAGAGCCGGTGCGCGATGACGAAGCTCGTACGGCCGTGCGCCAGCCGCGCCATCGCCTGCTGGATCAGCACCTCGGTACGGGTGTCGACCGAGCTGGTCGCCTCGTCGAGCACCAGGATCACCGGGTCGGACAGGAACGCCCGCGCGATGGTGATCAGTTGCTTCTCGCCGGCGCTGACCCCGGTGCCGTCGTCGTCGATCACCGTGTCGTAACCGTCGGGCAGCGTACGGATGAACCGGTCGGCGTGCGCGGCCCGCGCCGCCTCCTCGATCTCCTCCCGGCCGACCTCACGCGAAGCGCCGTACGCGATGTTCTCCGCGATCGTGCCACCGAACAGCCAGGTGTCCTGGAGGACCATGCCGATCCCGGACCGCAGTTCCTCGCGCGGTATTTTCGCGATGTCCATACCGTCGAGCGTGATCCGGCCCGCCGTCACCTCGTAGAACCGCATCAGCAGATTGACCAGCGTGGTCTTGCCCGCGCCCGTCGGCCCGACGATCGCGACCGTCTGGCCGGGCTCCACCGAGATCGACAGGTTCTCGATGAGCGGCTTCTCCGGGTCGTAGCGGAACGCCACCTCCTCCAGCGCCACCCGTCCCCGCGGCTCGCGCAGCCGCTCCACCACAGGACCGTCCGGATCCTGCTCGTCGGCGTCGAGCAGTTCGAAGATCCGCTCGGCCGAGGCCACCCCAGACTGCACCAGGTTCGCCATCGAGGCGACCTGCGCCAGCGGCTGCGAGAACTGCCGCGAGTACTGGATGAACGCCTGCACATCACCGATCGACAGCGACCCCGAGGCGACCCGCAGCCCGCCCACCACCGCGACCAGCACATAGTTGAGGTTGGAGATGAAGATCATCAGCGGCTGCATCATCCCGCTGTTGAACTGCGCCTTGAAAGTGGCCTCGTACAGCTGGTCGTTCTGCTCCCGGAACAGCTCGGCCGACTCGTCCTGCCTGCCGAACACCTTCACCAGCGCGTGCCCGGTGTACATCTCCTCGATATGGGCGTTGAGCTTGCCGGTGACCTTCCACTGCTGCACGAACTGCGGCTGCGCCCGCTTGCCGACCCGGGTCGCCACGACGAGCGACAGCGGCACCGTCACCAGCGCCACCACCGCGAGCAGCGGCGAGATCCAGAACATCATCACCAGCACACCGACGATGGTCAGGGCCGAGTTGACCAGCTGGCCCATCGTCTGCTGCATGGTCTGCGCGATGTTGTCGACGTCGTTCGTCGCCCGGCTCAGCACCTCGCCGCGCGGCTGCTGGTCGAAGTACGACAGCGGCAGCCGCGACAGCTTCGCCTGTACGTCCTGGCGCATCCGGTACACCGTGCGGTTGATGATCCGGATGGACATGCGCGTGGACAGCACCATCATCAGCCCGGAGGCCAGATAGACGACCAGGGCCGCCAGCAGTACGTTCCCCACCTGGCCGAAGTCGATGCCGTGGCCCGGGGTGAAGGTCACCCCCGAGAGCAGGTCGGCGAGCGACCCCTCGCCCTTGGCGCGCAGCGCGTCGATCGCCTGCGCCTTCGTCGTCCCGTCCGGCATCTGCTTGCCGATGACGCCCGCGAAGACCAGGTCGGTGGCCTTCCCCAGGATCTTCGGACCGGTCACGGACAGGGCCACACTCAGTATCCCGGCCGCGATCATCCAGACGAGCAGGGTCTTCTCCACGGTGAGCCGCCGCAGCAGCCGCTTGCCCGAGCCCTTGAAGTCCATCGACCGCTGCGCGGGGCCGGCGCCCATCATGCGTCCCGCGGGGCCGCCCATGCGGGGGCCCGGAATGCTCGCGCGTCCGCCTGCACCACTCATCAGGCAGCCTCCGCCTCGGTCAGCTGGGAGAGCACGATCTCCCGGTATGTCTCATTCCCGGCCATCAGCTCGTGATGGCGGCCCGTGCCGACCACCCGGCCCTCGTCCAGCACCACGATCCGGTCGGCGTCCCGGATGGTCGCCACCCGCTGGGCGACGATCACGACGGTCGCCTCCGAGGTCTCGCGCGCCAGCGCGCGCCGCAGCGCCGCGTCCGTCGCGTAGTCGAGCGCCGAGAACGAGTCGTCGAACAGGTAGATCTCCGGCCGCTGCACCAGCGTCCTGGCGATCGCGAGCCGCTGCCGCTGCCCGCCGGACACATTCGTACCGCCCTGTGCGATCGGTGAGTCGAGACCCGCGTCCAGCGCGGAAACGAACTCCTTCGCCTGCGCGACCTCCAGCGCGTGCCACAACTCCTCGTCGGTCGCCTCGGGGTTGCCGTACCGCAGATTCGTCGCGACGGTCCCGGAGAAGAGGTACGGCTTCTGCGGCACCAGACTCACGGTCTTGGCCAGCAGCGCCGGATCGAGCCCCCGTACGTCCTGCCCGTCGACCAGCACCTGGCCGCCGGTCGTGTCCATCAGCCGGGGGATCAGGCTCAGCAGCGTCGACTTCCCGCTGCCCGTCGACCCGATCACCGCGGTCGTCTCGCCCGGCCGCGCCGTCAGCGAGATCTCCCGCAGCACCGGCTCCTCGGCGCCGGGGAAGCCGAACTCCACCCCCCGTACCTCCAGATGGCCGTGGCGCTCCAGCTCCCGCACCGCGTTCTCCGGCGGTACGACGCTGGACCTGGTGTCCAGCACCTCCACGATCCGCTCGGCGCACACCTCGGCGCGCGGCATCTGCATGAACATGAACGTGGCCATCATCACGGACATCACGATCTGCATGAGGTACGAGAGGAACGCGGTCAGCGCACCGATCTGCATGCCGCCGCTCTCGATGCGGTGCGCGCCGAACCAGACGACGGCGATCGACGACACGTTCACGACCGTCATCACGGTCGGGAACATCAGCGTCATCAGCCGTCCCGTGGACAGCTGGAGCCCCGCGAGTTCGCCGTTGGCCTGCCCGAACCGTTCCTTCTCGTAGTCGTCCCTGACAAAGGCCCTGATCACGCGGTTGCCGGTGATCTGCTCCCGCAGGACCCGGTTCACGCTGTCCAGCTTCTTCTGCATCTGCCGGAACAGCGGCCGCATCTTCCTGACGATCAGGCTCACGGCGACACCGAGCACCGGCACCACGGCGAGCAGCACCGACGACAGCGGTACGTCCTGGCCGAGCGCCATGACGATGCCGCCGACGCACATGATCGGCGCGGACACCGTCAGCGTGAACGTCATCAGCGTCAGCATCTGAATCTGCTGGACGTCATTGGTGGTGCGGGTGATCAGGGAGGGGGCGCCGAACTGCCCCACCTCGCGGGCGGAGAAGCTCTGCACCCGGGAGAAGACGGCGGCCCGTACGTCGCGGCCGACGGACGAGGCGGTGCGCGCGCCGTAGAAGATGGCGCCCATGTTGCAGACGACCTGGACCACGCTGACGGCGATCATGACGCCGCCGAATTCCAGGATGTAGCCCGTGTCCCCCTTCACGACACCACTGTCGATGATGTCCGCGTTGAGGGTGGGCAGATAGAGGGTGGCGACCGTCTGGAGCAGCTGGAGGATCACCAGCAGGGCTATGGGTTTTTTGTACGGCGCGAGATGGGTTCTCAGAAGTCGTAGGAGCACGCGTGTCTCTCGGAGTCGGCAAGATCGGGGTTCGAACCCATCTTGCGGTAACCCACCCCGGGAACTTCAAGGTATTAAGTCCAAGGACAGGTCAAGAACCCGCGGCACGGCACCCGCCGACCCGATGGCCTGCCCCGGCCGGTCTTCCGGCTCATTCCGAAGCCCCGGACGCGAGGCCCGCCCCCGTACCGCTCTTCCCGGCGCCGAAAGCGCCCGGATGGATCTGGTCGCGCGTTGCCGCGTACTGCTGCCGTACTGAGGCCCCGACGGGTCCGTCCTCGCCGGCCTCGAACGCCTGCGCCTCCGCGCCCTGCCAGGCCGGCGGCTGGTGCGGGGAGAGGTTCCCCCGCGCGGCGCCGAGCGCCCAGGCCGCCTGCCTGGCCGCGCCGAGCGCCGCGTACTCCGCCGGCTCCGGTACGACGACCTGCGCGCCGAAGATCGACGGCGCCGCCGCCTGCACGGCGGGCAGTCCTGCCGCGGCCCCCAGCAGGAACACCCGTCGCACCTCGACCCCGCGCCCGCGCAGTACGTCCATCGCGTCGGCGAGCGAGCACAGCATCCCCTCGAACGCGGCCCGCGCCAGGTGCTCCGGCTTCATCGACTCCCGGCGCAGACCGGACAGTGTGCCCGCCGTGTGCGGCAGGTGCGGGGTCCGCTCACCCTCCAGATACGGCAGGAACACCAGGCCGGAGGAGCCCGGCGTGGACTTGAGCGCCAGCGCGGACAGCTCGTTCAGATCCTCCGTACCGAGCAGCGCCGAGGTCCCGCGCAGTACCCGTACGGCGTTCACGGTGTGAACGACGGGCAGATGCATCCCCGTGGCGTCCGCGAACGACGTAATCATTCCGGACGGGTCGGCCAGCGCCTCGTGGTGCACGGCCATCACGGAACCCGACGCCCCGAGCGACACCACGGCGTCCCCGATCCCGACGCCGAGCCCGAACGCGGCGGCCATCGTCTCGCCGGTCCCCGCAGAGATCAGCAGCCCCTCCGGAGTGGTCCCCGCGGCCTCGGCGGGGCCGAGCACATCGGGCAGCGCCACAGGATGGCCCAGCGCCAGTTCCACCAGGTCGGGGCGGTACGCACCGGTCGCCGCCGACCAGTAACCGGTCCCGGACGCGGCGCCCCGGTCGGTCGTCCTGCGCGCCGGGCGCCCCAGCAGCTGCCAGACCAGCCAGTCGTGCGGCTGCATCACCAGCGCGGTCCGCCGAGCCGCCTCCGGCTCGTTCCGAGCCATCCAGCGGAGCTTGGCCACCACTTGCCCGGACTGCGGTACGGACCCGACGGCCTCGGCCCACGCCTGCCGGCCGCCGAGACCGTCGACCAGATCGGCGGCGGCCACCTGGGCCCGCTTGTCGTTGCCGAGCAGGGCCGCACGTACGGGATTGCCCTGCTGGTCCAGCGCCACCATGCCGTGTTGCTGCGCCGAGACGCCGATGGCCTGCACGCCCTCCAGCAACCCACCGGACGCGGCCTCGCCGAGCGAGAGCAGCCACGCCTGGGGATCGACCTCGACAGCCTTCGCCTCGACCGGATGCGGCGCGTATCCCTGCCGCAGCACGGCACCCGTGTCCGCGTCACAGACGACGATGCGTGTGAACCCGGACGCACTGTCCAACCCGGCGACTATTCCCATGGCACACGATTCTGCCGCACGAGCGGGGTCCGGGAGGCTGCCGGGAGGTCACCGTCCCCCTCAGGTGTTGCTGCTGCCCCAGTCGTCCTGCCCGTTCTGGCCGCGCTCCCGCACCGAACGCATCCGCTCGGCGACGGACGCGGGCACCTTGTCCCCGTACCGCTCGCCGACCTTGACGCTCACCGAGTGATACGCCTTCTCCGCGAACTCGCGTCCGGTCTGCGCGGCCGACTCGGCGGCGTTGCGCACCGCCGGGTTCTGGGACATCTGCTGCGCGGACTTCTTGAGCTTCTCGTAGCGCTCGCGTCCGGCGCGCGTGCCGAGAACGTATCCGAAAGCCAGTCCCGCGATGAACGTGAGGCGGTACCGCATGGCTGCCACCCTTCTGTGCGTCGGATCCCTGAGTGAGGCCGCAGGGCTGTCCCCCCTCCGCCTACCCCTTCGGGCTCTGCGTCACCCGACGTGAACCGGGCGATACCGATTGGCGGAGCACCCCCCTGCTTGCGCTAATGTATGTGTCGCAGCGGACGCGCGCCGCCCGGGAGGTTCCGGGTAGGTACGTTCGGTGCAACGCAGCAATCCCCTGTAGCTCAATTGGCAGAGCAGCCGGCTGTTAACCGGCAGGTTACTGGTTCGAGTCCAGTCGGGGGAGCGCGGTCCCCTGTAGCTCAATTGGCAGAGCATTCGGCTGTTAACCGGAGGGTTACTGGTTCGAGTCCAGTCGGGGGAGCAAGCGGAAAGAGGACCCTTCGGGGTCCTTTTTCGTATGCCCTGGAACCGGGCAGCGCGCGGCGGAGTCCTCATGATCAGCGGATGCCGACCATTCGAGGCAGGAGATCGTATGACCGGCTATGCTGCGGCAGACGGCGCGCACACATGTGCGCGACGCGCCGTAAGGGGCGGTAGCTCAGCCGGTTAGAGCAGCGGACTCATAATCCGTCGGCCGTGGGTTCGAGTCCCACCCGCCCCACCTTACGGACGTTCGAAAAAACGTTCTGACCTGCGCAAACGCACCAGTGAGGGCCTTCACGGAACCCGTGAAGGCCCTCACTGCTGTCCCGGACCAAGATCCAGTGGACGCGTAGTGGACGCGGGGACGATTCGGGGGACAGGAACACCCCCGCGCGCGGGGATGGTCCCAGTGGGGTTGCGTCCCGTTCTGGGGTTGCTGTCAGTCTGGATTGACGGCTGGAGTCTGTCAGCCCAGACTGACACCATGGAAGCGGGAGATATTTCAGAACGCCTCAAATCTCACGATCCAGCCGTTGGTCTGCGGGCGGTGGGTGCCCTGCATCGGCTGGCTGAGCAGATCGAAGCGGCCTCAGTCGCGCGGGCCAGGCGTCAGGGATGGTCCTGGGAACAGATCGGGGACGCCCTGGGCGTCTCGCGGCAGTCGGCGCACACCAAACACGGGAAGCGAGACGGCAGTGTTTGAACATTTCACAGCGGGTGCCCGCACAGTGGTCACCTCCGCCCTGGAAGAGACCCGGCTGCGCGGTGACCGCCGCATCGGCACCGAACACCTGCTTCTGGGAGTTCTCCACGCCCCCGACTCGCTCGCCGCCAGGTCCATCGGCGTCGACCTGGAATCCGCGCGCGCGGCCATGGAAGGCCTCGACCGGGCCGCGCTGGCGGCCGTCGGTATCGATGTCCGGGGCATCGAACGGCCGCCGATTCCCGTCTCGCGCAAGCGCACCCCCTTCACCTCCGGGGCCCGTTCGGTCGTCCCGCGTGCTCTCGGCGAGGTGAAAAGGTCCGGGAGCCGGCGCATTACTCCTGAGCACATGCTGCTCGCGATCCTCGATTGCGAACAGCCCGACCCGGCAGCGGAGTTGATGGAGCACTTGGGCATCGACCGGGCGGCGGTCCGTGAACGCGTCAGCCACTCGGACGGCTGAACCCGGTTCACGCACAAAGCCGTTGGGGCCTTCATGTAAGCCGTGGAGGCCCTCGGGCCTGTCCGGATCAAGATCCAGGAGGCGAGCGGGAACGTCCAGGGATGCGCGGCGAGCGCTCCAACGGAGGTGTTCTCGGGGGGCGTTGGCGCCGCCTGCGTAACGCGGGGTGAACACCTACGGAACGCTTCCCGGTTTCCCGCACATCGCCGTGGCTCAGCTCATAGTTTCCCCTCCAGTTGGCGCGTGCGTTCCCGGACAGGTGTGAGGTGCAGGCAGTCGTGGACGTCCCCTGGGAGATAACTCTCGCCGTGCTGGGTCTGGTCGTCCCGGTCATCGCGGCGCTGTACGAGTTCGCCTTCAACGGGCGCAAGCGGCTGGGCTACCGGGTGCAGATGGACACCACCGCCACTGACCTGGTCCACTCCCAATACACCGGGGCTTTGCAGCAGTTGCGTCTCGGCGACGGCAGCCGGCCCCTGGTCAACCCGTCCTTCGTGCTGCTGCGCGTCGAGAACAACGGTGTGACCGACATAGACACCAGCGACTACGCGCGGCCCGATCACGACCGCGTCGGTATCACCGCGGAGTTTCCCGGCAGGACCGTCGCAGGGATCGTTGTCACCGAGGTCAGCGCCGACTTCCTGATGGATTCCTTCGGCGCCGACTCCGGGCTCGGCTACACCGACGGAGTCATCTCGCTGCCTCGGGTGCCGATGAACCGGGGCGCCCACTACAAGGTGCTCGCCGCGCTGGAGGCCGCCGAGGTGACCGGGGGAGGCCGCCAGGAGGGGTTCGAGGCGCCGCGGATCCACGGTGGCATAAAGGGCGGGGTGGGCAGCGGCGCGATCCAGGAGACCCGCAGCCGTACCGGCACCGGCCGGGCGACGGTCGCGATGGTCCTCTTCCTCACGGCGGTGATCATCTCGCAGCTCGTGGTGTCGCTGAACAAGGACGACAGCGCCGCGCCACTGGACTGTGCGAGGGGCACGGTGACCCTGTTGGGCTCGACGGCGTTCGAGCCGGTACTGCGGGACGCGTACCGCGCGTACCAGAAGACCTGTCCCGACGCGCACTTCGTCCTGCGGTCGGACACGAGCGCGGTGGGTGTGAACGAACTGGACAAGCAGGGGGCGAAGAAAGGCGTCGGCCGGACTCCGGTGATCGCCTTCTCCGACGGCCCGAAGGCCAACGGCCATCCCCGCGCGGTGCCGCGGCCGGTCGCCCTGCTGCTGTTCACCGTCGTGGCCAACAAGAACGCGGGTGTCTCCGACCTGACGCAGGCCCAGATCAGGCAGCTGTACGCGGGGAAGATCACCGACTGGAGCCAGGTGGGTGGAAAGCCCGGGAAGGTCCGGCTGGTCAGCCGGGATTCCGGCTCCGGCAGCCGGCGCGCCTTCGAACAGCGGGTCCTGGGCGGCGCACAGGACCCGGGCGAGAACTCCGACGACTGCCGGACGCTGACGAACCCGGACATGCCGCAGGTCGTACGGTGCCGCCGCGACAGTACCGACGACCTGCTCGACCAAGTGGCGTCCACACCAGGAGCGATCGGCTTCAGCGAGCTGGGCTCCGCGACCCGGCGCACCGATGTGGACCTGGTCGGAATCAGCGGCCAGAAGGCCACCCTGGCGGCGGCCGACGCGGGCGCCTACCCGTTCTGGGCCACGGAGTACGCGTACACCTACGGCGATCCCGTCCCCGACTCGCTGGTCGCCGGTTTCCTGCGCTACGTGACCGACGAGGTCGGCCGTGACATCGTCCGCCACCACGGCGACCGCCCCTGCCAGGACTTGTCCAACGCGGTCCTGTGCGGGCCGTCGCCGGCCGCGCTCGCCGTCCCCCGGGCCGCGGCGGCGGACGGGGAACTCCCGGCCGTCTCCGACGGCAGCCGCTGAGTCGGCCCGGGCGCAAAGGCCGCGCACCCCCGCGCCTGTCCTTCGGTGCCGGCCCGCGCTTCGCGCCGCAGTGCGATGGTCGGCCTGCCCAACCGCGCGCGCCCGACTCGGCCTGCCCAACCGGCGCGGGCCGACTGCCGCGTGCTCAGCTGAGGATGGGCCATGTCCTGCCGTCCTGGGGGCACGACCATGAGGCGGTGCCGTCGATCACCCGGGCCGTCGCCGGGTGTCCGTGGCCCGGACAGGCGGGTGCGGGTGCTCCGTGGGTGCTTTCCAGCACGCTGTCCTGAAGCTGCTCGGCCAGCAGGACCACCGCCTGAGCCTCACTCAGGTCCGGAGTGAGACGTACGCTCACCGAGGAGCCGTCCTCGTATTCGAGAGTGACGCGTACGGCCGTGCCTCCGGGCTCGTCGGCCGCGGCGGTGGTTCCGTCGCCGTCCGGACACGTCCGCAGCCGGGAGGTGAGCCCCGGCCGGCCGGTCTGCGGCTCGGCGGTCTCCGCGCTCTCCGTGTGCGCGGCCCGTGTGACGGTCAGCGTGTGTCCGGACGGCGCGCCGAGCTGTCGGAGGATGTCCTCGGCCCATCGGCGCGCCGAGTCGGTGTTCGGGTTCGTCGTGGACGCACTCACTTCTTCGCCTTCACATGGGAGGCCCAAGTGAGCGCGGCGGTGCCGGTCTTCCCGCCGATGTTCACCCGGAAGGTCATATGGTCCTGGAATTGCACGTCGTCACCGTGCTTGACCGGCTTGAGCGTTCCGTGGAAGTGGTAGGTCTTTCCGACGACATGGCCCGCGTTGTCGGGCTTCCGCTTCTTGTTGTTCCACCACGAGACCCCCTTCTCGGTCACACGCCCGGTGATGGCGGCCCGCAGTCTCGCGGAGATTTTGTAGCCCCAGTTGATCGTGGAGTGGTGGCAGTTGAAGCGTGCGCTCAGAGTCCCCCGCGCATCGCTCCAGCTCGGGTTCTTGTCGCATCGCAGCGTCGCCGGTCCCTTCTTCGCGAGAGCCGCCGGCGGGGGCGTCACCTTCCGCGCGTCGGCCTCAGCTTGAGCGCCGGGGGTCCCCGATCGGGCGGACACCAACTCGCCCGTGGACACGTCGAGGAATCCGGCGATCTTCTGGCGGTCGGCCCGGGACAGCTTCTGCGGGCCTCCGCCGGGTGTCGCGTCGAGGGTGACGCGCAGGGTCGTCTCCGTTCCCTCCGTCGACTTCGTCGCGACGAAGGTCTCCTTCGAAGGCGCCGCCTGCACGGTGGTGACGCCCGTCGCGGTCACCAGGGCGGCGCAGGCGCTGACCGCGGCCGTCTTCCACGAAACGTGCATGACACGGGTCCTCTCATTCAGATGGATATGCCAGAGATGAACCTTCCATCAAAAACGAGACACTATTTGCCATTTGTCACCCAAAGGTGTGTTCGGGTTGTAGCGGGAACGGGGCTGTCCGGGCGCGGTTGCGCTGATCCGATGCCGGGTATCGGATGCCGGATGTCGCCGCGCCCCGTGCGTGAGGGCGGCGATGTCCTCCTCGTGAAGCCGGGGAGAGCCCCCTGTTCCGGCGGCGCGTCAAAGAGACCGACGGTTCCGTCGGTGCGCCAGGCGTCCGGCCGGACGCGTCAAGAGGAGCCGGTTCCCATGCGGGCCGCAGCGATCGCCGTGAGGGTGACGTCGGTGAGCCGGGCCAGATAGCCGGGATCGGTGGGGATCCGCGCCATCGCGAGGCGCCAGTAGATCGGGGCGGCGAGCAGATCGAGAGCCATCTCCCGGTCGGTGTCGGGACTGAGTTCCCCGCGGGCGATCGCGCGGTCGAATATCCGGCCGGCGCGGGCCCGCCGTGTGTCGCGTACGAGGGTGAGGCTTTCGCCGAGCTCCGTCTCACGCTTCGCCTCGATCAGGAGGTCGGGCACGATCCGCGCGACGAGTGGATTGCGCAGTCCCGCGTCGGCCGCGGCGAGGAACGCGGTCACATCCCCCCGCAGGGAGCCCGTGTCGTTCTCCACGGCGTCGCGTTCGGCGTCGGCGACGAGTGCGGTCGTCAGGGCGTGCTTGGACGGCCAGCGCCGGTACAGGGCCGGTCTGCTGACCTGGGCCCGGCGGGCGACCTCGTCCAGCGTGAGCCGCCCGTATCCCCGCTCGGCCAGTACCTCGGCGGTCGCACGCAGGATCGCCCTCGTCACGTCCTCCCGGAGTACCGCCGCCCCGGCCGGTTTGCGCTTCGTCTTCGCCGCATCCGCCATCGCGCCAGCCTATCGTCACGTCGTTACATTTGCGCATCGACGTCCGATATGTATTACTCGGAAACGTCGATGCAAGAACGTAACGACGTACCGCCCATCCCTCTCGTCCGGAAGGACATGTCATGAAATTTCTCTTCGACGAGGAGTCCTTCTCGTACGAGACACTCCGTACCACCGGTTTCGCCAACTTCGAAGGAGCCGACCTGGGCGAGGTGCTCGTCACCGCCGCCGCGATCCCCGAGCGGGACGAGGCCGCCTGGCACCGGTCCTGGAAGGCCACGGGCGACCGGGCGCGGGGTCTCGCGGACGACGCGCTGGCGGCAGGAGACCGGGTCGGCGCACGGGGAGCGCTGCTGCGGGCCTCGAACTACTACCGCACCGCGGACTTCTACCTCCGTGACGACGCGGACAACGACCCCGAGGTCACGCTGTTGTCCCAGCTCTCGCGTGACGCGTTCGCCCGGGCCGTCGAGCTGATGGAGCGGCCGGTGCGCTCGGTCTCCATCCCGTACGAGGACACCACCCTGCCCGGCTACCTCTTCCTCGTGGACGACTCCGGCACGCCCCGTCCGACGCTCATTTACAACAGCGGTTTCGACTCCACGCTCGAGGAGTCCTACTTCGTCCTCGCCGCGGCGTCCAACCAGCGTGGTTACAACGTGCTGGCCTTCGACGGCCCGGGCCAGGGCGCCGCGGTGCGCGACCAGCGGCTGCGATTCCGGCCTGACTGGGAAGCGGTGGTGACGCCGGTCGTCGACTTCGCGCTCACCCAGCCGGAGATCGACGGCGCCCGCCTGGGGCTGTTCGGCTACAGCCTGGGAGGTCTCCTGGTGGCGCGGGCCGCCGCCTTCGAGCACCGGCTGGCCGCGCTGATCCTCAACGACGGTCTGTACAGCTTCTACGACACGAACATCAAGGCCGTACCGCCCTTCGTCGCCGAGTGGATCCTGGACGGGCAGGACGAGGCGGCCAACGCGGTCGCCGCCCTGGTCAGGAACGCGTCCACGTCGGTGAGCTGGGGCCTGCGCAACGGTATGTGGACCTTCGGCGCCTCCTCCGCGGCGGAGTACGTCCGGATGACCAAGCCGTACACCCTGGAGGGCGTCGCCCATCAGATCGAGTGCCCCACCCTGGTCTGCGACGCGGAGGAGGACTACTTCTTCAGGGGGCAGCCGCAGCGCATCTTCGACGCGCTGACCTGTGAGAAGGAAATGATCAGGTTCACCGCGGCGGAGGGCGCCGGCGAGCACTGCCACATGGGCGCGCTCTCCTACTTCCACCAGCGTCTCTTCAGCTGGCTGGGCCGCACGATGCCCGCCGTGCAACACCTGGCGGGCGCGGGGTCCGGGGCCTGATGCCTGGCGGGGCGCTCCCGTACCCCGCCCGCCCCGCCACCGGGATTCCGCCTCCCTCCGTCCGCCAAGGAGCCTCCGCATGCCTTCCCTGTCCCTCCCGCGTCCGTCCGCCGCGTGTCCGGTGGCGAGCGACGGTCACGACGGGCCGCCCCGGTCCGGGGTCTCGTACCGAACGGGCTTCTGGTTCACGGCGCTCTCCTTCACCGTGCTCATGGCCTTCGGCACCGCGCCCACGCCCTTGTGGCCGCTCTACGCGGAACGCGACGGGTTCGGGACGACCACGACCACCGTGGTGTTCGCCGCGCTGGTCGTCGGCGCCGGCCTGGGCTTTCTCGCTCTGGGGCACCTCTCCGACCGGTTCGGGCGGCGCCGGATCGTCGTTCCCGCCCTCTCCGTGGTGACCGTCGCGGCGCTCGTCTACGTGTTCTGGCCGACGCTGCCGGGGCTGCTGGCCGGGCGTTTGCTCAACGGCGCCGGGATAGGCCTGATGGCCTCGACCGCCACCACATATCTCCACGACCTCCATCACCGGGCGCACCCGGACCGGCCGGGAGCGGCCTTCCCGGGCATCGTCGCGACCACCGCGAACCTCGGCGGACTGGCCCTCGGACCGCTGCTCGCCGGGGCCGCGGCCGAATGGACCGACGCGCCTCTGGCCCTGGTCCAGGGCGGTTTCGCGGTCGCGACGGCGCTCTGCCTCGTCCTGGCGCTCACCGTTCCCGAGACCGTCGGGCGGGAGCGCCGGTCGGTGGACCGGCCGCGACGTTTCGCTCTCCGCGTGGCGGGGCGTCGGGCGTTTCTGACGGCGTGCGTGCTGGGTTTCTGCGCCTTCGCGCTCTTCGGCCTGGTGGCGTCCCTCGGCGCTGTGATGCTCCACGTCAAGCTGGGCGTCGCCTCGCCTCTCGTCGTGGGGCTGGCCGGTTTCCTGATGTCGGCCGGGGCGGCCACGGGCCAGCTGGCCCTGGGCCGGCTTACCCCGGCGCGGGCGGCGACGTCCGGGTGCGTCCTCTTCCCGGCCGGTCTGGCGCTGGTCGCCTTCTCTCTGTACCACCCCGTGCTCTGGCTCTACCTGGCGGCGATCGCCGCCGCGGGCGCCGGGGCCGGCCTCCTCTTCAAGGCGGGCGTGGCCACGGCCGGTCCGGCCGCCGCGCCGGACTCCCGGGCAGGCGTACTGGCGGCGTACTTCGCCGTCTGCTACGCGGGAATGGGCGTGCCGTCGGTCGGTTTCAGCCTCCTGAGCGAACGGTTCGGCATGGGTCCCACCATGATCGGTTTCGCCGCCGCGCTCTCGACGGCGGCCGCGTTCGCGGCCCTGGCCCTGCGTTCGCGGGCCGGGTCCGGCGCGGCGACCTCGGCGACGGTTCCGCGGCCAGGCCGAGGCGGCCGGCCCCTCCGGACCGTCGAGGAACCGGGAGTACGTGCCGCTATCACCCGTAAATAGGTGGTTTGAGATAACGTGCCGCCATGTTCGGGTGCGGCGGCGTACCGCAGGTGTCGTCGCAACGCGGCGCCCTGAGGGCCGGCTCGCGAAAGGCCGATGCCGTCGGTCCTCCGACCCGGTGTGTTCCGAAGATGTGACCGGACCGACCCGAGGAGTCAGCCCACCATGCCGCAACGACCGACACGCTCCCGGAAACGGTCCCGGTCGTGAGCGCCGCCTACAGCACCGAAGGATGGAAAGAGCTGTTCATCTGCGCGGGCGGAGCCACGGCCGCGCTCAGCGGGCTCATTTTCGTGGGCCTCAGCATCAACATCCAGACAGTGCTGGACATCGACAGACGCGAAGGCCACAACTTCCTGACCGGCCGGGCCCTGGAAGCCTTCGTCGCGCTGCTCAACGTTCTGGCCATCAGCATCGTCGCGCTCACTCCGGCCATCTCACGCGGCGTGCTCGCGGCCTTCATCCTGCTCATCGCCGCGGCAAGCGCGATCTCACCCGCCACGGCGCTGCGCGTCAGCGGGGGCCGAAACCGGCTCGCCGTGCCGATGCTGATCCGGGTCGTCCTCGCGACCGCCACGACCCTGGCCCTGCTGACCGCCGGAGTGACCCTCGCGACCGAGGCCGGCGGCGGCCTGTTCTGGCTGCCCGCGGCCTTCGTCCTGGCCATCACCGTGGCGGCGATCAATGCCTGGGTGCTGTTGGTCGAGGTGTTGCGCTGAGGCTCACGGTTCATGAACGATGCTGCGAAAATACGGAGCATTGATGAGCCTGATGAGCAGTGGAATGGAAGACGCCGAGAACTGCTTCGTGTGACCTCGTTCCCGCCGCACAGGGAGATCGAGGGGAATTGGGCTACGGCGAAGGCGCAGGCGCGGGCACCGTCGGCGTGCGGGGCGGCAGCAGTCTGAGCAGCAGGCAGGCCCCGAGGCTCAGCCAGGACACGGCGAAGAGCCAGCCGCCGATGACGTCGGTGAACCAGTGGACGCCGAGGTAGGGGCGGGTCAGGCCGACGGATGCGCCCCAGCAGGCGATCAGGGCCACTGCCGTGCGCTTCCCTCGGGGGCTTCGCAGGAGTACCGCCGTGATGAGCAGCCCGGCGGTGATCGCGGCCGTGGCGGTGTGGCCGGAGGGGAAGGACCAGCCCGACGCGTGCGTGGCCCAGTCGCGCACCGGCGGGCGGGGGCGGGCGATCAGTGTCATCGTCGCGTACCGCAAGGCTTGGCCGGCGCCGAGGAAGGCCAGGAAAGCGGCGGCGGACAGCAGCCGCCCGCGGAGGCCGCGGGCCGAGAGTGCGCCGGCGATGGCGGCCAGTACGTAGGGCACGGTCCCGTTGCCGGTGCTGGTGAGGGCTCGCGCCGCAGTGAGGGCCGCGGCGGGGCGGTTCCGTAGTGCCCAGTCGAGCGTCGGCGCGTCCGTCGGCAGGATGCCGCTCCCGGACCGGACGACGAACGCGGTGAGCGCCCCGAAGGCCAGCAGGCTGAGCAGCCCGGTCCAGGCGGCCCACCGCGCCACGCCGCGACGTGTCACGAAGTGGCCAGCAAGGGGCGCAGGCGGGTGGACGCCAGCTGTTCGGCGACGGGAGCCAGCTGCGTACGGACCGCCCAGGCCAGGGGGAGCGCGACGAGTGTGCCGACGGCGAGACCCGCGAGCACGTCGTGCGGATAGTGGACGCCCACCCATACGCGGGACGCGGCCATCAGGACCGCTGCCACCAGGGCGACGATGCCCAGGCGGCGCGAGGCGAACAGGAGAGCGACGGCCGCGGCGGCCGCGAGGGCGGAGTGGTTGCTGGGGAAGGACCAGTCGCCGGACGCCGGGCACGCCTCCAGAGTGATCGCCCGCAGGCTCTGGCACGGCCGGTTCTCGCGGACCGCGAGCTTCACCAGATCGTTGACCCCGAAGGCGATCATGGTGATCAGCGGCGCGGTCAGGGCCACCGCGGCTGCCGAGGTGGCCCTGCTTCTGGCCTGCCACCATGCCGCGATCATCAGCAGGGCGAACAGGAGCAGCCCGTACGTGGACCACGCCGACACCAGGTCGTCGAGCCACCCCGGAGCGCGGCGGGCCAGGTCCACCACGTCGAGGTAGACAGAGCCGTCGACGGACGAGCCGTCGTAGGCGAGCGTCATCGATTCGCCCCGCTTTCCCGCCCGGGCCGGCGGTGACTGAAGCGCGAATCTGCCGTCGGCGGCAGCGGAATGGCGAACACAGGTGCGGGCATGTCAGTGGGCCCTCTCATAATGGGCAAGCAGGAGAAGCCGGGGCCACCACCCCGAATGACTACAATCAAGTAGACGGTCTATTCCACTGTAGACGATCACAGGGTGAGGAGCGTTCCCATGGCGGACACCAGTGCCGAACGTCGGCCTGCGGGCGAGCTGGAGGCAAGCGTCCTGGCGGTCCTCTGGGCTGCCGGGACGCCACAGACCCCTGCCCAGGTCCAGCGGGGCCTGGCCGTCCCGCTGGCACGGACCACCGTGACCACGATCCTGTCCCGCCTGTACGAGAAGGGCACCGTCGGCCGGGAGCGCTCCGGCCGCGGCTACGCCTACGCGCCCACCCAGGACGCGCCGGGCCTGACCGCGCGGCGCATGCACCACGAGCTCGACCGCGACACCGATCGCGAAACGGTCCTGGCCCGCTTCGTCTCGCAGCTCAGCACCGAGGACGAACGTGTCCTGAAGGACCTGCTCGAAGGCAGTGAACAATGATCGCGCTGCTTGTCCTGCCCTTACTGGCCCCCTTCGTCGCGACGCCGCTCGCGCAGCGTGTCGTCGGGCGGCTCGACTCCGCCGCCGCTCTGTGGACGCTGACCGTGACCACGCTCGTGCTCGCGCTCAGCTCCCTGGCCGCGCTGGGCACGCTGTTGATCGCCGGAGCTCTGAAGGCGTCCGCGCCGGCGAAGCTGGGTCAGTTGATCCATCCGCTGAGCGTCGGCCCCGCCGCCGTCATCTATCCGGCGACCGCCCTTTCCGTGGGGATGCTCGTGGCCTGTGCGGCCACGGTGTCCCATTCGGCTCTGCGCCAGTCCCGCCAGTTCCGCGCGGCGCGTTCGCAGGCGGACGCCCGGCCGCTCGGCGGCGATCTCTGTGTCCTCGACGAAGCACACGCCGACGCCTATGCGCTGCCGGGCAAGCCGGGCAGGATCGTGGTCACCACCGGAATGCTGCGCGCGCTCGCACCGGCGGAACGCGAAGTGCTGTTCGCCCACGAACGCGCGCACCTGACGGGCCGCCACCACTACTTCCTCGTCGCCGCCGACCTCGCGGCCCACTGCCACCCCGGCCTGCGGAAGCTCCGTACGGCCATCACCCTGACCGTCGAGCACGCCGCCGACGAAGCCGCGGCCTCGGCCACCGGTGACCGGCTCCTCACCGCACGAGCCGTCGCCCGCGCGGCGCTCGCGGGCCGGGGTGCGCCCCGCAGCCGGCCGTCCTTCGCCCCCTCGGCCACCACAGGACCGGTCCCGCGACGGGTCACCGCGCTGCTGAAGCCGCCCAACCGCCGCCGGCTCGCTCCGGCCGTCGTCGCGCTGCTGCTGTGCACCACGGCTTCGGCGGCGGGAGCGCTGGGCGGTTTGGCGAGTCTGCACCACCGCGTCGAGATCGCCCAGGGCGAGAGCGGCTGAGACCGCGTCTCCGCGCTCCCGGTGGTCGCGTGCCTTGCCTCGTGCGGTACATCGTATGGTCGTACCGCAGTTCCGTACTGGTCGTACGGCACTTCCGTACCTCATCGCACCTCGCCCCGGTGCGCCCGGCCCGCGCGCCCGCGACAGGAAAGCCATATGAGCCGCCGTAACAAGAAGGCCGTCCCCGCTCCGGGCGCCGTCCGGCCCACCGTCACCGTCTGCCGGGACTGCTGCTGCGGCACTCCCAAGGTCCCCGGCATCGACCACGCCGCCCAGCTCGCCGATCTCCGTTCGTCGCTCACCGAGGTGGCCACCGTCCGCAGCGTGGTGTGTCTGGACGCGTGCGAGCACGCCAACGTCATCGTCATCCAGCCGTCCGCCGAAGGGCGCCTGGCCGGCGGCCGGCCCGTCTGGCTCGGTCTGGTCAACGACCGTGACGCGACCGCCGACATCACCGCCTGGATCGAGGCGGGCGGCCCCGGTATCGCCGAGCCGCCCGGCATTCTCGACCTCTACGCCTTCCGGCCTTCCCGCCGGGGGCGGGCGGAACTCGAACACTGAGCTTTCGCCTTGTTTTCGGCGACTCCACTCATGCGGCGCGAAATCCCGCCCGGAACGTCATCTTTCACGCATTATGGGCATTTCCGGTCAGTGCCGCCCCCCGGTACGCCGTCGTGAAGGAGCTGCCGCGTGGGAATCACGACCATCAACGGCGTCCCCGCCCATGTTCTTTTCATTCACGCCGTAGTGGTGCTGGTACCGCTCAGCTCCGTCTGCCTGGTGGCCTGCGCCCTCTTTCCTTTCGTGATGCGGAGATTCGGCGTGGTGCTGCCGCTTCTTACGGCGGTGACGCTGGTGAGCGTGCCCTTCACCACGAGCGCCGGGGAATGGCTGGAGCAGCGGGTGGCTCCCACTGATCTGGTCAACAGGCACACCGGACTGGGGGACGAATTGCTTCCCTGGGTGGTCTGCCTGTTCGTCCTGTCTGTGCCTTTGTGGTGGATCTACAGCCGGCCTTCGGGAACGTCTGCGGTGGAGTCTCCTGTCGGCGCGTCGCGCTTCAGGGGGGCACGTTTCGACACACCACGTTCCAACGCGCTGCTCCTGCGCCTCGGTGGCGGAGGTGCCGGTGCGGCCGCCGTCCCTACGCCGGTGCGCGTGGCGGCCGTGGTGCTGACCGCCGTCGTCGCCGCCGGTGCGATCGTGCAGGTCTACCGGATCGGCGACTCCGGCGCCAAAGCCGCCTGGCAGGGCCGGACCATGGGTGTGGTCGACCACCGGATCGCCGCGACCCACAGCCCCGCAGGCCCCGCAGACCTCAGAGGCCCCGCAGCGGTCGGCGGCCTCCGCTCGTACGGCTGAGGCGCATGGCCGGTCTCGCGTCCGGGCGCGGTCGGGGCCGGGCGGAGGTGAGGGTGGCTCGGTGGCGAGGCCGGGCGGGGGTGGGGGATGGCGCGGAGGCGCGGCCGGGGGTGGCGAGGCCGGGCGGGACGGCGCGGCCGCCGCGCATTCGTCTACAGTGCCGTAGACCGTCTACAGTCTCGTAGCCGCCGCGGTCTCGCTGCCATCCATTGGGTACGCGGCCCCGCCCTGCCCACGATCCCGGGAGCAGTCCCATGATTCTGTCCGCGCTCACGGCGATGCCGCAGGCCGTGAACCTCCTCGACGCGGGCTCCTTGCTCTCCGCGTTCGGCGCCCTCGGCATCGCGGTGATCCTCTTCGCCGAAACCGGTCTCCTGGTCGGGTTCTTCCTGCCGGGCGACTCCCTGCTCTTCACCGCGGGGCTGCTGTGCGTCCCCGGCGTGCACGGCGCGGCGCACCTCTCGCTGCCGCAGGTGCTCGTCGCGTCGGTCGCCGGAGCCCTGCTGGGCGCGCAGGCCGGCTACTGGATCGGCAGGCGCGGCGGGCGGGCCCTGCTGGCGCGCAGCCGCAGCCGCAAGCTGCACGAGGCCGCGGTGCGCTCCGAGGAACTCCTCGACCGGTACGGCCATGCCAAGGCCATCGTGCTGGCCCGCTTCGTCCCCGTCGTCCGTACGGTGCTCAACCCGCTGGCCGGCGCGCTGAACGTGCCCGTACGCCTCTTCACCCTCTGGCAGATGATCGGCGGCGCCGTCTGGACCGTCGGTCTCGTGCTCGCCGGATACGCGCTCGGCTCCTCGGTGCCCAACGTCGACCGCTATCTGCTGCCGATCGTGGCGCTCGTGGTTGTCGTCTCGCTCATGCCGCTGGTGCTCGAGGTGCTGCGCTCCCGCCGCGCCTCGGCCGAGACCCACCGCTGACGCACGCGAGCCCCGGCCGCTGGTGCGGCCGGGGCTCAGGAGGCGGCAGAGGTCACTGCTTCGGCGCGTAGCTGCCGGTCTCCAGTTCTTCGACGAGCGACGGGCGCGTCGGCTGCCAGCCCAGTTCGGTACGGGCCTTCGAGGCGGACGCCTGCTGGTCGAGGAGCAGGGCGTCGGCGAACAGCTCGCCGAGGCGTTCGCGGGTCTCCTGGACGGTCGCGGGACGCACCGCGCCCGCGCCGCCGGACGCGCGGGAGGCCGCCTCGCCCAGCTCGCGCACGGTGGGGTTGCGGCCGTCGGAGCCGATGTAGTGGGAGCCGGCCCGGCCGTTTTCGAGCGCCCGTACGAACAGGTCCGCCAGGTCGTCCGCGTGCACGGTCGTCCAGTGCTGGGAGCCGTCGCCGACCAGGGTGAGGGTTCCGGTCTCCGTGCGCTCGGCTCCCGAGATGACGTTCGGGATGCCGCCGCCGTGGCCGTAGACGACGGCCGGCACCACGACGGTGCCCCGTACGTCCTGGCCGCCCAGCGCGATCCGCTCCACCTCGGGGCGCCAGGCGGTGAGGGCGGGTGCGTCGATCGGGCTGTCCTCGGTGAGGGCGGCGCCATTGCCGTAGACCCAGATACCGCCTGTGTGGACGTACGGCTTGCCGGTGCCCGCGAAGGCGGTCGTGGCGGCGGTCGCCACGGCGGTGTCGACGGCCTGGCTGGTCGCGTCGCCCGGGCTCGCGGCGTGGATGGCGCCGTCGGTGGCGGCGATCTTCCCGGTCAGCCAGGCGATGTCGGTGATGTCACCGATCAGGGCCGTGGCCCCGGCCTCCGTCACCTTGGCGGCGGAGGCCTCGCTGCGCACCAGCGCCGTCACCTGGTGTCCCTTGGCGGTCAGTTGGCGCAGGATCGCCGATCCGACGAAGCCCGTCGCGCCGGTCAGAAAGATCTGCATGGTGATTCTCCTGTTTCCTGTCGTTGCCGTTGTCGTTGCGGGGGTTGGTGAGGAAGTACCGGCCGCCGCCGTCACTTCTGACGTTCCCTGGCGGCCGTGGCGACCGCGATCAGGGTCAGGCCGGCACCGACCGCGGTCAGAACGCTCAGGGAGCTGCCGGCCGAGGGAAGCGCCAGGTCGAGCAGGATCGAGCCGACCAGCTGTCCGGCGATCGATCCCATGCCCAGGAGTAGTACTCCGATCTTGCGTACGAGTACGACGGACGCGCCGATGAAGATCACACCGCAGAGGCCGCCGAGGTAGACCCACCAGTCGGTGGGCATGGACTGCGGGCCACCGGTGAAGGCGCTCTTCACGCCCCAGACGATCGCGAGAAAGACCGCGCCGACGAAGAAGTTCGCCCAGGTCGCGGCGAGCGGAGAGCCGGTCTTCGCTCCGGTGGCGCCGTTCATCGCCTGCTGGAAGCCGAGCAGGAAACCGGCGATCAGCGGTGCCAGCGCGGGCAGCAGGATGCTCAGCAGGCTGGACGTGCTGGTCAGCTGGGGGATGGCCGCGATGACGGCGGCGACGAGGATGAGCCCGGCGCCGGTCAGCCGCTGCGGTCCCGGGCGCCGCTTCGGGCTCCCGCCGAAGCCGATGGAGTCGATGAGCAGACCGCTGAGCGTCTGGCCCGCGATGGCCGCCACGGTGAACACGGCGACACCGATGGTCAGCGCCGTGGTCGACTGGGCCAGCGCGAGGGTCGACCCGAAGACACCGGCGGCCAGGTACCGGCGGGGCAGCTCGCGGGCCCGGATCGACGTGGCGTACGTCCGCAGCCCGCCGCGCAGCTTCGGCGAGAACATGGCGACCAGCGTCATCAGGATCAGGCCGCCGGTGAAGCTCAGGGTGGCCGCCTCGATCCCGTCGTGCAGGCCCTTGCTCAGCTGACCGTTGATCCGCGCCTGTATCGGGATCAGCAAGCCGATCGCGACGGCGAGGGCGACAGTGAGCGAACGCGAGGAAAAGCGGACGCCCGTCTTCGCCTCGACTTCCAGTGCGGTCATGGATCTTTCTCTTTCAATTGTTTCAGGGGGTGAGCCGCACCGCGGCGGCCGGCCGGCTGGAACGCCGGCGCCGATCAGTTCTGTTCGGGGGACGGTTCCTGAGACGTCGACGTCTCAGGAACCGGCTCTTCGGAGTCTCAGGAGGCCGATTCTCCGGACGCGGCCTTCTCTGCCTCGGCCAGCAGCCAGTCACGCGACTGCTCGGCCACGTGCCGGATGACGTGCATGTCGACCCCGACGAGATGGCCGTCCCACTTGCGGACCTCACCGGCGACGAAGACGCCGGAGACGTTGCCCGGGTGGGCGTACGCGACGACCGTGGCGACCGGGTCGGTGGCGGGGAGGGTGTTGGGGGCGGTGACGTCGATCAGGATGATGTCCGCCTCCTTGCCGGGCTCGATCGAGCCCGTGCGGTCGATCAGACCGGCGTTCTCGGCACCGCGCAGGGTGGCGAACTCGATGGCGTCCTTCGCGGTGATCGGGGCGGGGACGTCCGTCTCCGACGCGTTGCGCCGCTGGTAGACGCCGCCGCGCTGGAGGTGGGTGAGCACGCTCATCTCGGTGAACATGTCGACGCCGTAGCTCAGTTCGTTGTCCATGCTGAGGCCGGGGCGGACGCCGTGCGCGAGCGCGTCGTTGATGGCGGGGAAGGACGGGCCGAGGCCGAAGAGGGTGTCCGAGCGGGGGGAGACGTTCACCTTGACGCCGGTGTCGGCGATGATCTGCCACTCCTCCTCGCTGAGGCCGAGGACGTGGTTGAACGTGTGGGTGTCGTTGACGAGGCCGAGGTTGTGCAGCTCGACGAGGTTGTCGACCCAGTCGGAGCCCATCTCGGAGGAGACCCACAGGCCGCGCTCGTGCGCGAAGCGCCACTCGTCCGCGTCGGCGGTGGTGTCCATCATGCGGAGGGTCACCAGCTGGTCGGGGGAGGAGAAGTACTCGCTCTGGAGCCGGTCGAGGTCGGCCGGCCACTGCTGCTCCCACTCGCCGAAGCGGGGAGCGGCGGCGGCGTGCACGCCACGGATGCCGGAGTCGAACAGCGCCTCGACGGCGGCCGAGGAGTGATCGGCGCTACGGGAGTTGTGCGAGTTGTCGACGATGGTGGTGACACCGGAGTACAGGCTGACCAGCGAGCTGACGAGGTTGCCGATGTAGGTGTCGTGCGGGCGGTACTGCAGCGCGAGGGACTTGTGCGCGACGTCCAGGTACTCGTCGAAGTCGGCGTCCGGGGACAGGCCGCGGAGCTGGCCCTCCCACGCGTGGAGGTGCGAGTCGACGAAGCCGGGCATCAGGATCGAGTCCGAGGCGTCGATCACGACGGCGTTGGTCTCGTCGACACCGGCACCGGCGCCGGGACCGACCTCGGCGATACGGCTGCCGATGACGAGCACGTTTCCGTGGACGACACTCTGGTCGGCTTTTCCGGTGATGATCGTGGCATCACGGAAAAGAATGCGGCGGTCGCTGTCGCCCTGGGTACGGGTGAGAGCGTCGAGCACGGCGACGTTCTTCGCGGCTCGGCTCCGGAATTCAATGGCCGCGCCACTGTGGGCGAACGCGGAACTCATCGCGGAGCGTACGGGGGAGGGCGGCTGAGATTCAGGAGTATTCATGTGCACCAGCCTACGAATGAATTCTCCCGGGGGAACACCTGAGCGTGACCACGTTCAGGGTGGGAGCGCCACACCCTGGCAACCGGATTTCCGCCGGAACGACGCGGGAACAACACGGGCTGTCGCGGTGTTGTGGGGTGTCGATGAGGTCTGTCGGCATGCCGAGGGGAGAGCAGTGAGTTCGACGACGCCACTGGGCGAATTCCTGCGGGCCAGGCGAGAAGCGGCGAAGCCGCACGGCACGGCCGATGCCCTGAAGCGGCGCAAGACACCGGGATCGCGACGCGAGGACATCGCTGTGCGTGCCGGAGTGAGCGCGGACTATTACGCCCGGCTGGAGCAGGGCCGCGAGCGCCGCCCGTCCGTGCCGGTGCTGCACGCGCTCAGTGAGGCGCTGCGGCTGGACGATGCGTCGTGCGGACATTTGTTCGATCTCGCGGAGAGTCTGGTCTCGGGGGATTCGGGTGTGCCGGCTCTTTCGGGCGTGTCGTCGCCGGGCGCGGTGCCGGCCGATGCGGGATTCGGGGGCGCGTCCTCGGTCCCGCCGGAGATCTCACGCCTGATCGATTACCAGCTGCGTGGACCGGCGCTGGTGCTCGGCCCCTGGGGCGACATCCTGCAAAGCAACGCGGCGGGTGTGTCTCTGTACGGTGAGGAATGGGTTCACGGAAATATGACCCATTCGGTATTCCTCGATCCCCGGTCCCGGATTTTCTACGAGGACTGGGAGGCGGCGGCGCGCTGTTCCGCCGGAGTTCTCCGCATGGCCTACGGAAAGAACCCGGGAAGTGAGCGGTTCGCCGAGATATTCGAGGAGCTGAGTGCGCGGAGTTCCGATTTCCGCCGGATCTGGGCCGAGTACCCGGTCACCAGGAAGTCCGCGGGCGCCAAACAGGTCAACCACGAACTGGCGGGCCCGCTTAACCTGACCTACCAACTGCTGGAACTGCCCCAGGCGCCGGGCCTGCGGATACTCCTGTACGAGCACGCCATGCGGCCCGCTCGGGTCCAGCCCCTGAAGCCGCGGCCGGCCCCATCGCTGTGGACCCCCGCCGCGCACCCCGGAACGCTCCAGCCCCTCACCCGATAACCGCCCGCGACGAGGTGGTCCGCCGGGCGTTGAGATGGCGCGGCGCTCGGGTCACTCTGCGACCGCCGGTCACTCGGAGTGGTGAATCGGCGGCTGTGCCGCAACCGGTCGCGCGGGCCGGAGGTCTCTCTTGACCGTCAGAGGCTTCTCGCCGCAAGGGGCCCGGCATGTTCATCCGCGTCGCTCGATGGCACCGCGTCGCGAAGTGAGCTGCGCATGATCGCGCAACGGCAGAAGCAGGACCATGCATGGCGGGCGTGACGTCGGCGGGTTGGGGTCGCCGGGTTCGTCGGCGGTGTCGTCGGGACGCTAGCCGTCTTCGCTTTCGTTCCCGGGCTGCCTCATGTCATCGCCCGGGCCGTTCTGGGTTCCCTCGCTGTCGGCGGGATCGTCCGCCGGGCGGGGCAGAGGCGTGTGGTGGGGCGGGCGCTGACAGGTGGGGCCGCGGGGTGTGCGGGGCGCTCGTATACGTACCCGCGTGGGATTTGTTCACGCACTCAACCATGTCCGAATGTGCTCGGTCCTGTTGACGCCGCTCCCGAGGTGACCTGGCCGGTGGGCCATGCCGCGCAACGGAGTCGGCGGGTTGCGCCTCCCTGCCTGCGGTGTTGCGCAGGGTGCGCAATCGGCCCCGGGGGCTGGCCCGTTGGGGATTTTGACACGACCTTGACAAATTAATTTCGTGTTGCCAGCATGCAACACGCTGAACGCGAGACCCAGAGATCCTGGTGCCCGGGAAGCCCCTCCGTGAATCATCACGCGAGCGCCCCACCGCACGACTGCACCACCGCACAACAGCTCCATCGCGTGACCGCACCACCGCACTGACCGCACCACCGCACGACTGCACGACGGACACCTGCACCAGCAGCTCAGCCGCACAGCAGCCGCAAAGCGCGACGGCGCGCGCCTTGCCTGACGAATCCCCCCAGTACAGGGTCAGGAAGGAAGCTTCATGTCAGTACGTCCCCCCGCGTGGTCCAGAGTTCTGGTCGCGCTCACCCTTGCCGTCTCCGGCGGCATAGCCGTCGGCGCGACAGCGTCCGGAGCAGTGAGCGATATCCCTGCCGGTGACTACCAGCAGGTACAACTCGCCTCGGGTGCGGCTGAGTTGGGCGAGGCGATGTCGCTCGCCGTGCTGCCCGACAAGTCTGTTGTCCACACGTCGCGCGACGGCACGCTCCGGCTGACGGATGCCGAGGGCAACACCAAGGTCGCGGCGAAGCTCAACACGTACACGCATGACGAGGAAGGTCTGCAAGGAGTCGCGGCCGACCCCGACTTCGCGACCAACCACTACCTGTACCTGTACTACTCGCCCCGGCTTGACACACCGGACGGCGACGCGCCGGTGAACGGCACCGAGGCGGACTTCGCGCCGTTCAAGGGGCACTTGAACCTCTCGCGGTTCACGCTCAAGACCGACGGCACCCTGGACCTGGCCAGCGAGAAGGTCGTCCTCGAAGTGGCGAACGACCGCGGTCAGTGCTGCCACGTCGGCGGTGACATCGACTTCGACGCGCAGGGCAACCTGTACCTGTCGACCGGTGACGACACCAACCCGTTCGAGTCGCAGGGCTTCGCGCCGCTCGACGAAGGCACAAACCGCAACCCGCAGTTCGACGCCCAGCGCTCCTCGGGCAACACGAACGACCTGCGCGGCAAGGTCATCCGGATCCACCCGACCGCCGAAGGCGGCTACACCGTCCCGGACGGCAACCTCTTTGCTCCCGGCACGGCGAACACCCGTCCCGAGATCTACGCGATGGGCTTCCGCAATCCGTTCCGTATCGCCGTCGACAAGCCGACCGGCGTGGTCTACGTGGGCGACTACGGTCCCGACTCCGGTACCACGGACCCGAACCGCGGCCCCGGTGGCCAGGTCGAGTTCGACCGGATCACGAAGCCCGGCAACTTCGGCTGGCCGTACTGCACCGGCACGAACACCGTGACGGAGTCGTACAACAAGTACACCTTCCCGGACGGCCCCTCGGGCGCCAAGGCCGACTGCGCCAACGGTCCTGAGAACACCTCGCCGCGCAACACCGGTCTCCAGAAGCTGCCCGCCCCGCAGTCCGCGTGGATCAAGTACGGCGGTGACGAGGGCAGCCCGCCCGAGTTCGGCGGCGGCTCCGAGTCGCCCATGGGCGGCCCGGTCTACCACTTCGACCCCAACCTCGACTCCAACGTGAAGTTCCCGGAGTCGCTGGACGGAAAGTTCTTCGCGGCCGAGTACGGCCGCCAGTGGATCAAGCCCATCACGATCAACGAGGACGGCTCGCCCGGCGAGATCGAGAGCTTCCCGTGGACCGGCACCCAGGTCATGGACGAGGCCTTCGGCCCCGACGGCGCGCTGTACGTCCTCGACTACGGCACCGGCGCGGACGACCAGGCGCTCTACCGCATCGAGTACGTCGCGGGCACCAACCGCAACCCGATCGCCGTGGCCGCCGCCGACAAGACCTCGGGTCAGGCACCGCTCAACGTCACCTTCTCCTCCAAGGGAAGCTCCGACCCGGAGAACGGAGCACTCACCTACGCGTGGGACTTCGGTGACGGCGGCACCTCCACCGACGCCAACCCGAGCCACACGTACACCGCTACGGGCACGTTCACTCCCAAGCTCACGGTGAGCGACCCGGAAGGTCTCACCGGCAGCGCGAGCCTCGTCGTGACGGTGGGCAACACCGCTCCGACCGTCAAGCTCAACACCCCCGCGAACGGACAGCTGTTCAGCTTCGGCGACACCGTGCCGTTCACCGTCGAGGGCAGCGACCCCGAGGACGGCGCCCTCGACTGCTCGAAGGTCAAGGTCACGTACTTCCTCGGCCACGACAGCCACGAGCACCAGATCACCTCGCAGAACGGCTGCACCGGCTCCCTCACGGTCCCGACCGACGGTGAACACGACGCCGCGGCCAACCTCTACGGTGTGTTCGACGCCGAGTACACCGACGCGGGCGGCCTGACCTCGCACAGCGTCAGCAAGCTCCAGCCCAAGCACCGGCAGGCCGAGCACTACTCGGCCATGTCCGGTATCGAGGGCGCGAGCCACGGCAGCGCCGAGGGCGGCAAGACCGTCGGCTTCACCGACGACGGCGACTGGATCTCCTTCACGCCGTACGCGCTCGGCAACGCCACGCAGTTCACGGCCAGGGTCGCCTCCGCGGGCGCCGGCGGCACCCTTGAGGTGCGCACCGGCTCGGCCACCGGCACCCTGCTGGGTACGGCGACCGTGACACCGACCGGTGACTGGGAGAAGTTCGTCGACGTGACGGCCGACCTGTCCAACGCGCCGTCCGGTACGACCGACCTGTTCCTCGTCTTCAAGGGCCCGACGGGACAGGGCAACCTGTTCGACCTGGACTCCTTCACCTTCACCACCGGTGGGGGTGCGGCGAAGTGACGCAGCGTCAGATGACCCGTCGGGTGCGGAACATGTCCATCGCGCTGGCCGTCACCCTCGGCGCCGCCTTCCTGGCGCCGGCCGCGGCGAACGCGCACACGCAGGCGGACGACCCGTACCAGGTGCTCGTCTTCTCCAAGACCGAAGGCTTCCGGCACGACTCGATTCCCGCCGGAATCGCGGAAGTTCAGGCCCTTGGTGCGGCGAACAACTTCACGGTCACCGCCACCGAGGACGCGACTGTCCTCACGCCGGAGAACCTTGCCACCTACAAGGCCGTGGTCTTCGTCTCCACCACCGGTGACTTCCTCGACGACGCCCAGGAGGCGGCCCTCGAGGGGTACGTCAACGGCGGAGGCGGCTTCATGGGCATCCATGCCGCTGCCGACGCGGAGTACGACTCACCGGCGTACAAGCAGCTCGTGGGCGCCTGGTTCCAGAGCCACCCGGCGATCCAGGAGGCCACGGTCAACAACGAGGACGTGACCAACCCGGCCACGTCGCACTTCGGCCCCACCTGGGTGCACACCGACGAGCTGTACAACTACCGCTCCAACCCCCGTGCCGACGTCCACGTGCTCCAGAGCCTGGACGAAAGCAGCTACACCGGCGGGGAGATGAGCGGCGACCACCCCATCACCTGGTGCCATGAACAGGGCACAGGGCGGTCGTTCTACACCGGTCTCGGCCACACCGCCGAGTCGTACGACGACCCGGACTTCCAGAAGCTGCTGCTCGGCGGGATCGAGTGGGCGGCCGGGGTCGTCGAGGCCGACTGCAGTGTTCCCGGCGGTGGCGGCGGTGACGAACCGGCCGCGATCGAGGCCGAGTCGTACACCTCCTCGTCCGGTGTGGAGGCGGCCGGTCACGGCGCGGCCAGCGGCGGACAGACGCTCGGCTACATCGACAACGGCGACTGGGCCGGTTACGCGTCGGTGGACACCACGGGCGCCACCTCCTTCACCGCCAAGGTGTCGTCGGCCGGCGCGGGCGGCACCATCGAGGTCCGTTCCGGCTCGGCCACCGGCCCCCTGCTGGGGTCCGTGGACGTCGCGCCCACCGGCGACTGGGAGACCTTCACCACGGTCACCACACCGCTGACGGGCACCGGCACAGGGCCGCTGTTCCTGAGCTTCACCGGCGGCTCCGGTTCACTGTTCGACATCGACAGCTTCACCCTGGGCAGCGAGGCGGCAGCTCGCTGACCGAGGTGAATCGCGGCGGCGGTGTCCCCTCCCGGGGGCGCCGCCGCTCGTCGTTGTCCCGTACGCCGGCCTCCCCGGGACCGCGTACCGGCGCGTCCTGGCCGCGTCACCGCTCCGCGCGCCACTCCACCGTCGTGCCCCGCTCCTCACCGCGCGGCGCGTCGTCGGTCACGGCCAGCCGTACGCCGTCCTGACCGTCCACCAGCTGTACGGTCGCGTCGACTTCGACCTCGATGGCGCTCACGCCCTCCCGCCGGTGCGCGGCGGCCAGCGCCCCGCGCAGCGCCGCGATCAGCTGCTGCCCCGCCGCTTCTCCGACCAGGGTGTCCACCGCCCCGGTGAAGTGCACGGACGGCCGGAAGCCCAGCAGCGCCGCCGCTCCGTTCGTCTCGCGCAGGACCTTGCCGCGCAGGCTGGTCGGTGCGTCGGCGGGAGGCTGCTGGAGGGTGAAGATCGTGGTCCGCACCTCCTGGACGGTCGAGTCGAGTTCGTCCACGACCCGCTCCAACAGGTCGTCCAGGTAAGGCGATTCGGCGCGCCGACGGGTGGATTCAAGCATCATCTCCGTGGCGAAGAGCCGCTGGACCACCAGATCGTGCAGATCGCGGGCGATGCGGTCGCGGTCCTCGTACACCGCCAACTGCTCCCGGTTGTGCTGGGTGTTGGCGAGCACCAGCGCCAGCGCGGCCTGCGAGGCGAACTGGATCGCCAGCCGCCGTTCCACCGCGCTGTACGGGCGCCCGCCGCGCTCGCGCGGCAGGGCGAGGGTGCCGATCAGCTCTCCGCCGCTCTGGAGCGGCAGCATCATGCTCGGGCCGAAGAGGCTGCGTACGTGCGTCGTCATCCGGGGGTCGGTCGAGGAGTCGTCGATGAACACCGGCTCTCCACCGAGGAGTTGGCTGAGTACGGGGGAGCCCGGCTGGATGGTGGTGCCGACGATGCTGTCGGGGTCGTGTTCGGTGGACGCCGCGACGATCTCCATACCGCCCTCCTCGGTGGGCAGCAGCACCACGCCGGCGTAGGCGTCCGCGAGGATACGGGCCGACTCGGCCACGGTCATCAGGGCGTCCTCGGCGGTCTCGCCCGTCAGCAGCGCGGTCGTGACGGCCGCCGCCCCCTCGATCCACCGCTCGCGCTGCCGCGCGGTCCCGTACAGCCTGGCGTTGCCGATCGCGATGCCCGCCTGCGAGGCGAGCACCCGCAGGAGGGACTCGTCCTCCTCGGTGAAGGGGCCGCCCTTCTTCTCCGTCAGACAGACACTGCCGAAGACCTCCGTGTCGACGAAGATCGGGACACCGAGGAAGGAATGCATCTCGGGCAGCCCCCGCGCCATCGACATCGCGCGCGGATCGGCCGCCAGATCGTCAAGTCGAATGGGCCGGGGGTCTGTTACCAGGGTACCGAGCAGTCCGGTCTCACGGGGGAGTCCGGCGATCTTTTCGTGCACCGCGTTGCTCAGTCCGAAGGTGTACAGCTCGGTCAGCCGGCCCCGCTCCGGGTCGGCCACCTCAAGCGCGCCGTAGCGCGCGCCCATCAGCTCGGCCGCGGTGTCGACGATGTGCTGGAGCGTGCTGTGGAGTTCGAGGTCGGTGCCGATGCCGAGGACGGCTTCGAGGAGCATCGGCAGCCGGGGCATGGGCGCGTCCTCGCTGTCCGCGCCTTCCGGCCGCCCGCTGTCCGCGCCTTCCGGCCGCCCGCCGTCCGCGCCTTCCGGCCGCTCGTGCTCCGTACCGCTCATCGCGCCTTCCGCTCGCCCGCGCCCGCTCGTCCGCGCGCTCCGCTACTGGGCGGCCGAGGACAGAGTGTCGAGGACCTTCGGCTTGACCTTGCCCTCCATCATCGCGCCGAGACCGAGGATGGTGCAGATGTCGGGCCGGTCGGCGATGGTCACCGGCATACCGGTCGCCCGGTGCAGCATCTGATCCAGGCCGGGAAGCAGTGAGCTGCCGCCGACCAGCATGATCCCGCTGTCGGCGAGGTCGGCCACCAGATCCGGCGGACAGTCGCGCAGCACCTTGCCGATGCCGTCGACCACGGCGGTCAGCGGGGCGTAGATCGCGTCGCGTACGTCGGAGGTGTCCACCAGCACGGTGCGGGCGGATCCGGTGGCCACGTCCCGGCCGTGGATCTCGGTGGAGGTGGGCCCCTCATCGCTGAGGCCGTTCCCGCGCAGCGCGAGCTGAAGCGGGCGTACGGCCTGGCTGGGCAACACCAATTCGTGTTGCTGACGCAGTAGTTGGATGACCGCATGATCGATGGCGTTGCCGCCGACCGGAATGCGCACGGCGGTGACGATCGCACCCAGAGAGAGCACCGCGACCTGCGTGGTGGCAGCTCCGCACATCATGATCATGGTGGCGGTGGGCTGTTCCACGGGCAGTCCGCAGCCGACGGCGGCCGCGATCAGCGTGTCGACCAGCTCCACCCGCCGCGCGCTCAGCCCGACCAGCGTCTCCACCGCCGCGCGCTGCGCGAGCGGGTCACTGTCGTGCGGCGTGGAGGCGATCGCCCGCAGCCGGGGCTTGCGCCGCAGCTGACGGCGGAGTTTGTCGCCGATGAGATGCCGGAGCATGCGCTGCGCCATCTCGATGTCGACGACGGTGCCTCCGGCGACGGGCCGCGCGACCCGGATGTAGCCGGGCGTACGGCCGGTCATCTGCTCGGCCAGGGTGCCGACGGCGATGAGCGCCCCGGTGCGGGTGTTCACGGCGGCGCAGCTCGGCTCGTCCACGACGAGCCCGGCCCCCTTCACAAAGACCCGGGTCCTCGCGGCCCCCAGGTCGACGGCGATGTGGCAACGGCGCAACTGCTGAAGACTGACGGTCACCGCGAGTTCTCCCGAGAGCACTGTTCTGGTCACCGGCGGCCGCCGGCCCTGCTTCGCATCGTGCTCGGCCGTGGGGCGATGCGCGCGCTGGGATGAGCCGGTCGGGGGGATGCTGGACTGATGCCCCGTCAGGTGAAAGGAGTTGAGGCCGTGGCCCCTCACTCGCCGGGGCGGCCGGTTTCCCCGTCGCACCGGCCCCTGCGTCACCCCGTCTGCACGGACCAGCGCTGGAGTAGTCCCCAGGTGAACTCCGCGACGCACGCTGTGCCGCCGGGAAGGGTGAACGCGAGCCCCGTCCGCGTCGGCGCGCTGCCCTGGAGCGGCCTGGCGGGCGGGAACGCGCGTGCGACCTCGTCGACGGTGCACGACCAGGGCCGCAGATCCTCCGCCGCGCGCAGTCCGGGCCCCGCCGCGCCGGGCGCGCGGACCAGCCATTCGTTCCATACGGCTCCGCCGGGCGCGGTCATCACCTCGAACCGCAGATCGGGCCAGAGCGGTACGTTCCACAGAAGGGCGTCGCATTCCAGATCGCCGACGGTCCGCCGGAAGGTGAGGACCGGCTCGCCGAGCACGGAGCGGTAGCGCGCGAGCGCGGAACGGGCGCGGGGTGAGCGTGCCATCGCCTGCCAGCGGCGGTTGGCCTCCCGCATCTCGGCGAGGGATGCGCCCAGCTCACGGCGGGCGTCATCGACGAGCTCCGGGTGATGGTCGGCCATCCGGCGCAGCAGCACCAGCTGGAATTGGAGTGGCCCGAACGGCCCCGCGGACGTCATGCCGACCATCCTGCCCGCCGCCCGCGGATCGGTCCGTCCTGAGCGGGGCCGCGCGAAAGCCGGGATCGCGCCGGATCCCTCACAGGATCTCTACAGAGGTGCCTATCGGCCTTGTCCGGCCGCCGCATAGCCTGCGGGCGCCATGGATTACTGCTACCAATGCCGACTCCCTCTCAACGGCGCATTGACGTGCGGCGGCTGCGGCGCCACCGCCCAGGAGCCGTGGCAGCCGGACGTCACCCCGTCCGGGGCGCGCTACGGGCGCGACGCGACGCCCAATGACGGGTACGGCCACGGCTTTGACGACGGCGTCGGCCCCGGCATCGACCATGGCGAGTTCGTGGTCACCCCGGCCGGTCACGGCGAGAGGGCGGACGAGGCCGCCGCCGGAGCCGAGGTCCTGGGGCATCGCCGTGCGCGCACTGCCTCCCGCCGGCGCGGTGGACCGCGCAGGGCCCGCCGTAGGCGCGGTCGCAGAATCGTCATCGGCATGATCGGCGCCGTCCTGGCCGTGGCCGCGCTGAGCCTGGCCCAGCTGGCCATCGAGGGCTCGGGCCCGCACGGCGCCACCTCCGTACAGGAGGACAGAGCCGTCGAGTACCAGGGCGGCCCGGACGCCCTCGACGGCCCGGCGGACCCCAGCGCCCCCGGCTCGCCGACCGCCGACCCGGTCCCCGGTGGTACGAGCGGACCGCCGAGCCCGGATGCGAACGCGAGCGGCACCGGGCCCGGTGACGGCAGCGGCAGCGGCAGCGGCGAGGGCAGCGGCGGCGGCAACGGCAGCGGCGACGCGGGCGTACCGGCGGTTCCCGGGGAGCCCGTACCGTCGGCGTCCGTCGCACCACCCGGCCCCGGGGACCCGGGGCAGCCTCAGCCCGCTTCGCCCGGCCCCGGCGGTCCCACGCCCGGCGAGACAGGGCCTTCCGGCTCGCCAGGGCCGACGGGGGAGCCCACGGCCACGGATCCGGCGCCGGAGGGGCCGACGCCGCAGCCGGAACCGGAGCCCTCCGAGGAAGAGCACTGCATACCGATCCTCATCGTCTTCTGCCTCTGACCCCGTTCGCCCCTCTGCCCCCGTTCGCCCCGCCGCTACACAGCGCCCCCGCCCGCACCCCCGCCCGTGCCTTCGCCTTCGCCCAGCATCCGCTTCAGCAGATCGCGCAGCACCGTGCGTTCCTCGTCGGACAGCCCGGCCAGCGGCTCGCGCGCGAAGCCCAGTGAGTCACGCAGCAGTGCGGCGGTCGTGCGGCCCTTCTCGGTCGGGGCCGCGAGCTTCACCCGGCGGTCGGAGGGGTCGAGGCGCCGTTCGACCAGTTCGCGCGTTTCCAGCCGGTCCACGATGCCGGTCACGTTGGACGGCTCGCACTTGAGCTTCTGCGCGATCCTGCGCATGGGCATGGGCTCCAGGGAGAGGAGCCCCAGCACGCGCGCCTGGGCGCCGGTCAGTGAATGCTTGGCCGCGGCCTGCTCGTACTCCTCGTAGTAGCGGGCCACGACGGTGCCGATGAGTTCGACGACCTCTCGGGTCAGTGGATCTGTGCGTGAAGTGGCCATGGACACCAGGATACTCATGTACTTGACAACATGAAATATTCAAGAGCATGGTTGTTTCAGGTGGTGAAACATTCTTGGCCCGCCACCGGTGAACTCACTTCAGGAGGCCCCGCACCATGACCGAACTTCCCACGTCCGGCCGCGAATGGCACCTCGTCGCCCGCCCCAACGGCTGGCCCGAGCCGGGAGACGTCGCACTGCGCGAGGTTCCCGTGAACGAGCCGGGCGAGGGCCGGATCCTGGTCCGTAACCTGTACTTCTCCGTCGACCCGTACATGCGCGGCCGGATGAACGACGTGAAGTCGTACACGCCCCCGTTCCAGCTGGACAAGCCGATGGACGGCGCCGCGGTCGGCGAGGTCATCGCCTCCCGCGCCGAGGGCTTCGCCGTCGGCGACCACGTCCTGCACGGGCTCGGCTGGCGCGAGTACGCGGAGTTCCCCGCCCAGCACGCCGCGAAGATCGACGGCTCGAAGGCCCCGCTGTCCTCGTACATCGGTGTGCTGGGCATGACGGGTCTCACCGCCTACGCCGGTCTTTTCGACGTCGCCTCCTTCAAGGAGGGCGACGCGGTCTTCGTCTCCGGCGCGGCCGGGGCCGTCGGCAGCCAGGTCGGCCAGATGGCCAGGATCAAGGGCGCCTCGCGGGTCATCGGCTCGGCGGGATCCGACGAGAAGGTCAAGCTCCTGGTCGAGGAGTACGGCTTCGACGCGGCCTTCAACTACAAGAACGGCCCGGTCAGGGACCAGCTCAAAGAGGCCGCGCCCGACGGCATCGACGTCTACTTCGACAATGTCGGCGGCGAACACCTCGAAGCGGCGATCTCCTCGCTCAACGTGCACGGCCGCGCCACCATCTGCGGCATGATCGCGCAGTACAACGCGACGGAGCCGACACCCGCGCCGCGCAACCTCGCGCTGGTCATCGGCAAGCGGCTGCGCCTCCAGGGCATGCTCGTCGGCGACCACGCCGCGCTCCAGCCGCAGTTCGTCGAGGACGTCGCGGGCTGGCTCGCCTCCGGTGAGCTGAAGTACCAGGAGACTGTGGTCGAAGGCATCGAGAACGGCTTCGACGCGTTCCTCGGCGTGCTCCGCGGCGAGAACACCGGGAAGATGCTCGTCGGCCTCGCCGGCAAGTAACAGCGACACCCGCACGCCCCATCAAGGGCCCGCAGAAGGAAGGCATTTCGTGAGCATCCAGAAGGTCGACGTCCTGTACACCGCCGTAGCGACCGCCGAGAACGGCCGCGACGGCCGCGTCGCCAGCGACGACGGGAACCTCGACGTGGTGGTCAACCCGCCCAAGGCGATGGGCGGCAGCGGTACGGGCACGAACCCGGAGCAGCTGTTCGCCGCCGGTTACAGCGCCTGCTTCCAGAGCGCGCTGTCCCTGGTGGCCCGCCAGGCGAAGGCCGACGTCACGGGCTCGACGGTGACCGCCAAGGTCGGCATCGGCAAGCTGGAGAACGGCGGCTTCGGCCTTGAGGTCGAGCTTCAGGCGTCCATCCCGAACGTGGACGAGGCGACGGCCAGGCAGCTCCTGGAGAAGGCGCACGAGGTGTGCCCGTACTCCAACGCGACGCGTGGCAACATCACGGTGGACCTCTCCGTCGCCTGACCGCACGCACGAACGAACTCCTGTGCCCCGCCGGCTGATCCGGCGGGGCACAGTGCTGTGCGTGGCGGTCCCGGTCAGACGGTTCCGGCCCGGACGGAGTCGATGAGTGCGGCGAAGGCGGTTGCTGGGACGACGAGTCGGGGTCCGGGGTTCTTGGAGTCGCGGACACCGGCCCACGGGCTGGCATCGGCGACCTCGACGCACCCGTTGTTCTCGCTGGAGGCGGTCGCCTTGGACCAGCGCAGGGAATCCAGGAAGGCGGCGGACGGAGGCGTACATCCGGGCGGGAGACGTGTCTTGTGCTCCGGCGGCCACTCCTGGCAGCACACGACCCGTGCCGGTGCCCTCGAAAGGCAGCGACCCCCGCCGGTAGGCTGACGTCCATGCGTGATCTTGTGGTGGGCTTCGGGTACTTGATGAAGGGCCAGCGCTGGGTCGCCGGTCGCGGCCGCTGGTTGAGGATCGGGCTGTTGCCCGGACTGATAACGCTGGTGCTGTACGTGGCCGCCGTCATCGGTCTCGCGTACGGCGCCGACGACGTGGTCGACTGGGCCACGCCGTTCGCCGACACCTGGGCCTCTCCCTGGCTCGGCCTCTTCCGTGGCGCTCTCGTCGTACTGCTCTTCGCCCTCGCCCTGTTCCTCGCCGTGATCACCTTCACCGCGGTCACCCTCCTGATCGGGCAGCCGTTCTACGAGTCGCTGTCCGAGGCGGTCGACCGTGAGGAGGGCGGCGAGGTTCCCGAGTCCGGAGTCCCCTTCTGGCGGGACCTGTTCGTCTCCGCGCGGGACAGTCTGCGCATTCTCGTCCGGGTCACGTTCTACAGCGTGGTGCTGTTCGCCCTCGGGTTCATTCCCGTCGTGGGACAGACCGTCGTCCCCGTGATCGGCTTCTGCGTCTCGGGCTTCTTCCTCACCGAAGAACTCACCGCGGTGGCGCTTCAGCGCCGCGAGATGCGGCTGAAGGAACGCCTCGCCCTGCTGCACGGCCACCGGATGATGTCTCTCGGCTTCGGCGTGCCGCTGACGCTCGCCTTCCTGATCCCGGTGGTCGCGATCTTCCTGATGCCCGGTGCGGTGGCGGGAGCGACGCTGATGGCGCGCGAGTTGACGCCGCCGGACACGGCCGACGAGGACGCGGTGGAGGCGGACGCGGCGGAGTCGGAGACGGACGCGGTGGGGTCGGGCTCGGAAACCGTTTAGCTCAAGCGGGCAGACCGCGCCAGAAGTTCTCCAGTACTGCCACGGCACCGGACGGGTCCTGCGCCATCCAGGCGTGGCTGAGTCCCGGAAGTTCGACCACCTGGGCATGGAGCTGCTCGGCGACGCGCCGTGAGGCCGTGAGGTCGTTGAACGGGTCCTCGGTGGGGATCACCACGAGGCCGGGCGCACGGGTGCCCCGGGAGAGGGCCGAGCCCCAGTCGCGGTGGACGTTGGGGGCGGCGGAGCGGTAGAGCCGCAGGATCGCGTCCATGGTGTCCGCGGTGAGCTGTTCGGCCATGGCGGCGGCCAGCCGCGGGGACGAGCCGTGGCCGCGCAGCGCCCCCGCGATGCTGACCGGCGAGTCAGCAGGTGTGTCCAGCCACGTGCGGACCGCCTCCTCGCCGGTGCCGGGCGTCTGCCACGTCTGCCCCCTCGGGTGCCAGCGGTACTGCGGGGCGAAGCAGTTGGCGAGGTCCGCCGTCCAGCTGCGCAGCGGCAGGTCGTAGGCGGTGGCCACCCGCAGGGTCAGCAACGCACCCCAGTCGTGGCCGACCAGGTCGACCGGTCCCCGCACGCTTTCGAGTGATCCGGCGAGCCAGTCGGCGTAGGCGTCTTTCGTGGCCGTGAACCCAGCAGGGCGGGGGACGCCGAAGCCGGGCAGCGGCAACGCCACCGAGTCCACGTCGAGATGGGCGCGCACCTGGTCCCAGATCGCGCTCGTCTCCGGTACTCCATGGAGGAATACGGCGGTCACGGTTGCTCCTTCGGTGGTCGCGGCATCGGCCGGGGGCCGGCGGACACGGCTCTGCGCCGGGCCGGGCGCGCCGTCCTCCTCGTCATCCCCCTCGTGACCTTATGGCCCGGTCATGCGGTTGTGCGGTGATGCCGCCCGCATGTCGTCCTGTGCCCGAGCCGCCTGAACGCCGCCCGAGCGCGAGCCGTCCGAGCCGCCCGGCCCCAACAGGGCCCCGCTCACGCGTCCTCGTGGTCGCCGCCCGCCCTGAGCAGGGTCAGGAAGGCGCGGAACGCCGTCGGCATGTCCGTCGACTCCGGGTCGAGCAGCCATTGGTACTGCAGGCCGTCCATCACCGCCGTCAGCAGGGGCGCCACCTGCTCGGGGCTGAGCCCGCTCGGGAGGCGGTCGCCGAACTCGTCGCGCAGCACCGCGGCCATGTTGCCGCGCACCTGGTCGTAGCGGTGGGCGAAGAACTCCCTCGCCGGGTGGTCCTCCGTGACGCTTTCGCCGAGCAGCGCGGAGAAGGTCTGGACGATCCCCGGGCGCATCGCGTTGTACTCCACCAGCGAGGTCAGCAGCTCCAGCCGCCAGCCCTTTCTGTCCCGGCTTCCGCCGCCCGTGTCCCACTGGTCACGGTCTTCGAGGACGGCGACCAGCAGTGCTTCCTTGGTGGGGAAGTGGTGGAGAAGCCCTTGCTGGGTGAGGCCGACGCGTTCGGCCACCGCGCTCAGGGTCGTGCCGCGGTAGCCGCGCTCGGCGATGACTTCGAGCGAGGCGCGCAGGATCTCCGCCCGCCGCTCCTCGCTCCTGGCTCGCACCATTGCGTACTTCTTCCTTCCCCGCTCGGACGGCCGTCCGGTCCTGCCGCCGGATGGGCCGCTTCCCGGCTGGACCGTATCACCCCACATTACGAAATGATAACGACGCCTACCTTCCTACAGGTATCCGAGTCACCATGTAATCAACCGCAGGTACGTCGACGAGGAGGTACGGCTGTGGCAGGCGCACCCATGTCCCGGGCTGGGAAGTCCGGTCAGTCAGGCGAGACGGCTCAGGCGGATCAAGGGGCTCAGGCGCGCCACCAAGCCGTCGAAGCCGCCCTCGGCAAGCTCGATCTCGCCGCCAGGGCCCGGCTGCTGGGCGGGCAGGACCAGTGGTCGCTGACCGGACTGCCCGAGATCGGGCTCGCGTCGCTGGTCATGTCCGACGGGCCCGTCGGTGTCCGTGGCGTCCGCTGGACCCCGGACGATCCCTCCGTCCTCCTGCCGTCTCCCACCGCGCTCGCCGCCGCCTGGGACCAGGACCTCGCCCGCAGGGCCGGCCGGCTGCTCGCGCAGGAGGCGCGCCGCAAGGGTGTGCACGTACTGCTCGCGCCGACCGTCAATCTGCACCGCTCGCCGCTCGGCGGGCGCCACTTCGAGACGTACAGCGAAGACCCGTACCTCACCGGCGAGATCGGCACCGGCTACGTCCTCGGTGTGCAGGACGGCGGGGTCGGCACGACGGTCAAGCACTTCGTCGCCAACGACGCGGAGACCGACCGCTTCACCGTCGACAACATCGTCGCGCCGCGCCCGCTCAGGGAGTTGTACCTCGCGCCCTTCGAGGCCATCGTCGCCAACGCCCATCCCTGGGGCATCATGGCCGCCTACAACACGGTCAACGGCTCCCGTATGACCGAGCACCGCTACCTCATCGACAACGTCCTGCGCGGCGAGTGGGGCTTCGACGGATTCGTCGTCTCCGACTGGCTCGCCGCGCGCTCCACCACCCGCACCATCCTCGGCGGCCTGGACGTCGCCATGCCGGGCCCCGACACCGTGTTCGGCGACCAGCTCGCGGCGGCCGTGCGGGCCGGTGAGGTCGATGAGCCGGCCGTCGACGCGGCCGTACGGAACGTACTGCGGCTCGCCGCCCGGCTCGGCCTCCTCGACGGCGCGCCCGCCGTCGTCACCGAACTCCCCGCGACCGTCGACGGGGAGGCCCTGGTCCGCGAGATCGCCCGCCGCTCCTTCGTCCTCGTGCGCAACAAGGTACGGGGAGACCGCCCGGTCCTCCCGCTCCGCCCGGCCGGCACGGTCGCGCTCATCGGCGCGGCGGCCCGCGACGCCAGGGTGCTCGGCGGCGGCTCCGCCACCGTCTTCCCCGACCACATCGTCGCCCCGCTCGACGGACTCTCCGCCGCCCTTCCCGACGGCGCACTGACGTACGCGGTCGGCGCCGACCCCAGCGGTGAACTGGGCCTCGCCGAGCAGGGTTTCGAGCTGAAGGCGGTCTGCCGCGCGGCCGACGGCCGGGTCCTCTGCACGACCCGGCTGCCGAACGCCCGGGTGCAGTGGGTCGGCAGCGACCTGCCCGAGGACGTGACGTACGAGAAGCTGCACAGCGTCGAGATCACCGGCCGCTTCACCCCGCGCGAGAGCGGCGAACACATCTTCGGCACAACCGGGCTCGGCGAATTCTCGCTCAGGGTCGGTGGCGAAGTGCGGTACCAGGGGGCGCAGTTGCCCGGCGCTTCGTCCGACCCGTTCGAGGCTTTCTTCGGGGTGCAGGCCGAGCGCGCCCGCGTCGATCTGGTGGCGGGGGAGCCGGTGGAGATCTCGCTCCGCACCACCGTCTACAAGGGGGAGGACGTGCCGATGAAGGCCATCGGCTTCTCCCTCCTCCACCTCGGCCCGCGGCGCGATCCCGACGAGTTGATCGCCGAGGCCGTCGAGGCCGCGCGCGGTGCCGACACGGCGGTGGTCGTGGTGGCCACCACCGCGAGCGTCGAGTCCGAGGGCTTCGACCGCAAGGACCTGAAGCTGCCCGGACGTCAGGACGATCTCGTACGGGCCGTCGCCGCCGTCAACCCGAACACCGTGGTGGTCGTCAACACCGGTTCCCCGGTCGAACTACCCTGGCGCGAGGACGTGGCAGCCGTGCTGCTCACCTGGTTCCCGGGGCAGGAGGGCGGCGCGGCCCTCGCCGACGTCCTCCTCGGCGCCGAGGAGCCCGGCGGCCGGCTGCCCACCACCTGGCCGGTCGCCCTGGCGGACGCCCCGGTCACGGACACCACCCCGACTGACGGCGAACTGCGCTACGAGGAAGGCGTGTTCATCGGCTACCGGGCCTGGGAGCGCGCGGGCACGACCCCCGCGTACCCCTTCGGCCACGGACTCGGCTACACCGAGTGGACGTACGAGACGATGACGGCCACCACGACCGAGGTCCGGGTGCGCCTGCGCAACACGGGTGTACGGACGGGCCGCGAGGTCGTCCAGATCTACCTGGCGCCGCTCGACGGCACGGCGGAACGCCCGGTCCGCTGGCTGGCCGGCTTCGCCTCGGTGGCGGCGGGCCCCGGCGAGAGCGCCGAGGTGCGGATCCCGCTGCGCCGCCGCGCCTTCGAGATCTGGGACGAAGAAGCCAACTCCTGGGCGTACGTACCCGGCAGGTACGAGGTCCAGGCCGCGCACTCACTCGCCGACCGCAGGCTGAGCGCCACGGTCGACGCGGAAGAGTAAGCGCGGCGGCGGAAGGGGAGGAATGGGGAAACGTACGGCCCCGGGGCGGAACCTGACGCCGCCCCGGGGCCGTATGCGCGACGCCGGGGCGTGGGGACGGCGCCCCGTACTCGCGCAGGAGGTTCTACCGTACGGAGAATCCGTACACCGTCGTCGAGGCGAACACCTCACCCGGCCGCAGCACCGTGTCCGGGAAATCCGGCCGGTTCGGCGAGTCGGGGAAGTGCTGCGTCTCCAGCGCGATCCCCTCGCCGGGGCCGTACGGCTTTCCGTCGAAGTGCGTGCCGGTGTACAGCTGGACGCCCGGCTCCGTCGTCGTGACGGTCAACGTCCGCCCGGACACCGGGTCGTGCAGCTCGGCGGCCGGCTGACCGGAGTCAAGCGAACCCGGCGCGTCCAGGACGTAGTTGATGTCGTAGCCGCTGTCCACCGCGCGCGGCTCGCGGAAGTCGAAGCGTGTGCCCCCGACGGGCGCCAGCTCGCCGGTCGGTATCGCGACACCGTCCAGCGTGGTGATCCGGCTCGCCGCCAGCCGCAGCGCATGCCCGGCGGCCGTGCCGCTGCCCTCGCCGCCCAGATTCCAGTACGTGTGATTCGTCAGATTGACCGGCGTCGGCGCGTCCGTCTCCGCGCGGTAGCCGAGCCGCAACGAGCCGTCCGCGTCCAGCGCGTACGTCACGGAGACCGCCAGGCGGCCGGGGAAGCCCTCCTCCCCGTCCGCACTGACCAGCGAAAGCCGCACCGCGTGGTCGCCGTCCGGCTCCGCCTCCCAGACCCGCCGGTCGAACCCCTCCTCGCCGCCGTGCAGCGAGTTGGGCCCGTCATTGCGCGCGAGACGGTACGTCCGGCCGTCCAGGGCGAAGGCACCGCCCGCGATCCGGTTCGCGTAACGGCCGATCAGCGCGCCGAAATACGGGCCGCGCGAGCCGAGATATTCGAGAGGATCGGCGAAGCCGAGCACCACATCGGCCGTGGTCCCGTCCCGGTCGGGCACCTCGACCGACTGGAGGATCCCGCCGTACGTCAGCAGACGCACACGCGTCCCGGCCCGCTCAAGCGTCCAGCGGTGGACGGGCGTACCGTCGGCCGTCACTCCAACACGTTCCGGAATCAAGGCAGTCACGGTGCACCACCCTACTGGGGAGGCTTCGCCGCCACGACATTGCGGTACGCGATCTCCGCGAGGCTGCGCTGCCCGCTCTTGCTGGGATGGAACCAGTCCCAACGGCTCAACTGCGTCCCGGTGAAACGGAATTCGAAGACCGCGCCGCCGTCGTACCGGCACCGCGCATCCTTCGCGCACACGTCCCTCAGTACGCCGTTGTACGCCACGACCCGCTCGTACACCGTCTCGCGGCGGGCCCGGGCGCGCGCGCTGTCGTCCTGAGCGTCCCCGAGCATCGAGGCGCAGAGGCCGAGCTTCCAGATCTGCCGGCCGAGCGGATTGCCGCGCCCGGTGGACCAGAGCCGCTTGAGATCCGGCACGCTCGACACGTACACCTGCGCCTTGGGCGCGTCCTTGCGCAGCCGGCGCATCGCGGTCTCGAACGATGTCCTGAAGTCGTCCACCGGCGTCATCTGGGCGGGCGAATCACGGCAGGCGTCGTTGGCCCCCACCATGACGGCGACCAGGGCGGGCTGGTGGCTCGCGGCCCGCGTCATCTGGTCCGGCAGATCCGCCACCCGCGCCCCGGACCGCGCCAGGTTCCAGCTGCGCTCCGTCTCGCCCCGGCCGTCGCTCCCGTCCTGCTCGTCGTCTTCGCTCTCGTCGCTCTCGTCGCTCCCGTCCCGCTCGCCCGACCCGTCCCGCTCGTCGAGCAGCCGCGAGGCGAGGCTGCGTACCGCGCTGTCCGTGCCGGTCGCCCAGGACACCGCCGGGCAGTCGGCGAGCACCCCGCACGCGTCGAAACCGCGCGTGATCGAATCGCCCACCGCCGCCACCGAATCAGGGCTGGTGTCCCAGACGGGCGCGGGGCGCGGGGCGGGGGTGCTGCGCTTGGCGTCGGGGGAAGGGATCCCTGCGGATCCGCAGCCGGCGAGCAGCGCCACGGCGAGCGCGAGACCGATGGCGCCCTCGCGCCGCCTCCCGCGCGAGGCGCGCCGTCCCTTCGGGCCGGTCCGTCCTCCCGTCAGCGTCCCGCCGTCCTCGACACGCTCGACGCACTCGCGGCGCCGTCCTGTCTGCCCGGTCACCATCTCGACCCCATCAACATCCGCTTGACTCCTCGCGCGCGCTTTCATGCATCCGGCGGAGCCCCGGTGAGTGAAAGCTTCGCGCATATCGGTCCCCGGACCGACGGTACGACACCCCGTCCGTCCCGCCGCACGGTAGCTTTTCCCACGTCGAACCAGAGGTGCCCCGGCTCTCGACTCCGGTAAATTACCTTTCGTCACATGCTGTCCCTTTTGTGGAGTTTCACTCCTGATGCTGTTAACTGAGGCCGCTGGGAAAGGCGAACCTCGTCCCACACTGGAGGTCCCGGTGACGACACGTGGAGTTCTGTACGTTCACTCCGCCCCGCGCGCGATGTGCTCCCACGTCGAGTGGGCGGTGGCGGGCGTGCTCGGCGTGCGGGTCCAGCTCGACTGGATCAGACAGCCGGCCTCGCCGGGCACCTGGAGAGCCGAGGTCTCCTGGCGGGGCCGCCCCGGCACCGCCTCCAAGATCGCCTCCGCGCTGCGCGGCTGGCAGACGCTGCGCTTCGAGGTGACGGCTGAACCCTGCCCGACGGCCGAGGGCGAGCGCTACAGCGCCACGCCCGAACTGGGTATCTTCCGCGCCGTCACCGGAATGCACGGAGACATCCTGATCCCGGAGGACCGGCTGCGCGCCGCGCTCGCGCGAGCGGAACAGGGCGAGAGCGAGCTGGAGGCGGAGGTCGCCAAGCTGCTCGGCAAGCCCTGGGACGACGAGCTGGAACCCTTCCGCTACGCGGGTGAGGGCGCCCCGGTCCGCTGGCTGCACCAAGTCGTCTGAGCGGCCGGCACGAGGACGGTCCGTGGTGTCCGGCGCGAGGACAGTCCACGGACGGATGTCACGGCCGGCGCGAGGACGGGCCGCGGACAGACACGACGGCCCTGTCGGGTACGGCGGCGAACAGGCCGCCGGCGACCGGTCGTACGGTAGGCGTATGGCTGATCAAACGACCGTAGCTGTCCTCGGCACCGGCATCATGGGTGCCGCGATGGCCCGCAACCTCCGCCGCACCGGCCACGACGTCCGCGTCTGGAACCGCACCGCCGCCAAGGCCGAACCCCTCGCCGCGGAAGGCGCGTACGTCGCCGCCACCCCGGCCGAGGCCGTGACCGGTGCCGACGTCGTCCTCACGATGCTGTACGACGGCCCCGCCACCGAGGAGACCATCACGGCCGCCGCGCCCGGCCTGCGCGAGGGCGCGGTCTGGCTCCAGTCGACCACGGTGGGCGTCGAAGCCCTCGCGCCGCTCGCGGACCTGGCGGCCCGTCACGGCCTGCACTTCGTGGACGCCCCGGTGCTGGGCACCCGCGCCCCGGCCGAGAGCGGCCAGCTGCTGGTCCTGGCCGCCGGGCCGCAGGAGGTGCGCGACCGGCTCGCCTCCGTCCTTGACGCCGTGGGCAGTCGCACACTCTGGCTGGACGACAACGGCGCGTCGGCCGCCGCCACCCGGCTCAAGCTCGTCTGCAACAGCTGGGTCCTCGCGCTCACCCACGGCACGGCGGAAGCGATGGCCCTGTCCAAGGGCCTCGGCCTCGACCCGCAGACCTTCCTGGACGCCATGAGCGGCGGCCCGCTGGACTGCGGCTACCTCCAGACGAAGGCGGCCGCGATCCTGAACGGCGACTTCGCCCCGAGCTTCGCGGTCGACACAGCGGCCAAGGACGCCCGCCTGATCGTGGCGGCGGGTGCGGCGGAAGGCGTACGGATGGACCTCGCGGCGGCCGGCGCGGAACGTTTCCGCAGGGCGGCGGAACAGGGCCACGGCGACGAGGACATGTCAGCGTCCTACTTCGCCAGTTTCGACAACTGACCACCTGGCGCCCCGTCCGGCCCCGCACGCCTCGTCCGGTCCGCTGAAAATCGCCCGACCCCGAAAGAGTGATGTTTCTGCGGGGCGGTCACCGGCGCGGCCCCGCTGACACCCGGGGCACATACGGCCGAGGCCCGCTTTCCCCTTCATGAGAGGGGAAAGCGGGCCTCGGGCCGTAAGCGCCGGTGCGTCCGGTCAGACCGTGCGGAACGCCAGGACCACGTTGTGGCCGCCGAAGCCGAACGAGTTGTTGATCGCCGCGATCGTGCCCTCCGGCAGCGCGCGCGGCTTGTCGCGTACGACGTCCGCGTCGACGTCCGCGTCCAGGTCGTCGACGTTGATGGTCGGCGGGGCCGTGCGGTGGTGCAGGGCGAGGACCGTGGCGACGGTCTCGACGCCGCCGGCGCCACCCAGCAGGTGACCGGTCATCGACTTCGTCGCGGAGACCGCCACGTGGTCGAGTTCCGTGCCGAGGACCAGCCGCAGCGCCTTGATCTCCGCGAGGTCGCCCTGCGGGGTCGAGGTGGCGTGCGCGTTGAGGTGGACGAGCTCGGCGGGCTTGAGGTCCGTCGAGGCCAGCAGGTTCTCCAGGGCCTTGGCGATGCCCCGTCCCGTCGGCTCGGGCTGCGCGATGTGGTGGGCGTCGGAGGACACGCCCTGGCCCAGCACCTCGCAGTAGACCTTCGCGCCACGCGCGGCCGCGTGCTCCGCGGATTCGAGGATGACGACACCCGCGCCCTCACCGAGGACGAAGCCGTCGCGCGCCGTGTCGTACGGGCGGGAGGCGACGGTGGGGTTGTCGTTGTTCTTGGACATCGCCATCATGCTGGCGAACGCGGCGACGGGCAGCGGGTGGATCGCCGCTTCCGTACCGCCGGCGACGACCACGTCGGCGCGGCCGGTACGGATCATCTCCACGGCGTAGCCGATGGCCTCCGCGCCCGAGGCGCAGGCCGAGACGGGGGTGTGCGCGCCCGCGCGGGCGCCCACTTCGATGCTGATGTTGGCCGAAGGGCTGTTCGGCATGAGCATCGGGACGGTGTGCGGGGAGACGCGGCGGGGGCCCTTCTCCTTCAGTACGTCGTACTGGGCGAGCAGGGTGGTGATGCCGCCGATGCCGGAGGCGATCACGGTCCCGAGCCGGTCGGGGTCGACGGCGGCGTCCTCGCCGGCCTTGCCGGTGTAACCGGCGTCGGCCCAGGCTTCCCTGGCCGCGATCAGCGCGAACTGCGCCGAGCGGTCCAGCTTGCGGGCGAGCGGACGGGGCAGTATGTCGCCCGGGTCCACCGCCGCGGTGGCGGCGATACGGACCGGCAGGTCGGCGAAGAGTTCGTCCTCGATGGTGCGAACACCGGAGCGGCCGGCGAGCATGCCGTCCCAGGACGACGTGCTGTCGCCACCCAGCGGTGTGGTTGCGCCGATACCGGTGACGACCACGGTGCGATTGGTCGAGTTCACTGGAATTCTTTCTCCACGTGTAGAGGGTGCTGAATTTTTACGGCGCCACCACCGGGTGGCATCAGCCGTGCGATCCGGGCCGGAAGAGCCGGAAGAGCCGGATCAGCTCTGGTGGCTGCCGATGTACGAGGCGGCGTCACCGACGGTCTTGAGGTTCTTGACGTCGTCGTCGGGGATCTTGACGTCGAAGCGCTCTTCGGCGGCGACGACGACCTCGACCATGGACAGCGAGTCGACGTCCAGGTCGTCGGTGAAGGACTTGTCCAGCTGGACGTCCTCGACCGGGATTCCGGCGATTTCGTTCACGATCTCGGCGAGACCCTCAACGATTTCTTCCTGAGTGGCGGCCATGTTGGCACTCCTTCGATATTAAGCAGATTGAGCATGGGGATGTGACGAACGACGCACGGTCCGGACGAGTCCGGCGTGCCTAGGGGAGGGTAACGACCGTCGCGGCGTAGACCAGACCCGCCCCGAAGCCGATGACGAGGGCGGTGTCGCCGCTCTTCGCCTGTCCGGTCGCCAGAAGCCGCTCCATCGCGAGCGGAATCGAGGCGGCCGAGGTGTTGCCGGTGGTTTCCACGTCCCGGGCGACCGTGACGTTCTCCGGCAGTTTAAGCGTCTTCACCATGGAGTCGATGATGCGCATGTTGGCCTGGTGCGGGATGAAGACGTCCAGTTCGGCGGGGCTGATCCCGGCCGCGTCCAGCGCCTGCTGGGCGACCTTGGCCATCTCGAAGACGGCCCAGCGGAAGACGGCCTGGCCTTCCTGCGTGATCGCGGGGAACTTCTCCACGGTGCCGTTGCGGTATTCCTCCCACGACACGGTCTGCTTGATCGTCTCGGACTTGTCGCCCTCGGAGCCCCAGACGGTCGGGCCGATCATCGGCTCCTTCGACGGGCCCACGATCACCGCGCCCGCGCCGTCACCGAAGAGGAAGGCCGTCGCGCGGTCCTCCAGGTCGGTCAGGTCGGAAAGCCGCTCCACGCCGATGACCAGGACGTACTCCGCAGAGCCCTCGACGACCATGCCCTTGGCCAGCGTCAGACCGTACCCGAAGCCGGCGCAGCCCGCGGAGATGTCGAACGCGGCGGGCTTGCCCGCGCCGATCCTGTCCGCGATCTCGGTGGCGATGGCGGGGGTCTGCTTGAAGTGCGAGACCGTGGCGACGATCACACCGCCGATCTGATCCGGGTTCACCCCGGCGTCCGCGATGGCCTTGCCCGCCGCCTCGATCGACATGGCGGCGACGGTCTCCTCGGGGGAGGCCCAGTGCCGGCTGGCGATTCCGGAGCGGGAGCGGATCCACTCGTCGGACGAGTCGATCGTCTCGAGGATCACCTCGTTGGGCACCACCCGGGTCGGCCGGTAACCGCCGACGCCCATGATGCGCGCGTACGGGGCGCCCTTGCTGGGCTTGATCTTCGACATGCTCTCTGGCTCCTATTCGGCCGTGGAGGAGTGCTCGGCGATCAGGGCGCGGGCCGCGTCGAGTTCGTCCGGGGTCTTGAGGGCGAGCGTCCGTACACCGGGCAGCGCGCGCTTGGCGAGGCCCGTCAGTGTGCCACCGGGGCAGAGTTCGATGATCGTCGTCACGCCCAGCGCCTGGAACGTCTCCATGCACTGGTCCCAGCGCACGGGGTTGGCGACCTGGCCGATCAGCCGCTCCAGCACGTCGGTGCCGCTCGTGACGGTCTGTCCGTCCCGGTTCGAGATGTACGGCAGGGCCGGGTCGGCCGGTGAGACCGATTCCGCGGCGGCCGTCAGCTTCTCGACCGCGGGCGCCATGTGGCTGGTGTGGAACGCGCCCGCGACCTTGAGGGGTACGACACGCCGTACGCCCTCGGGCTTGTCGTCCGCCAGCGCGGCCAGCTGCTCCAGCGTGCCCGCCGCGACGATCTGGCCCGCGCCGTTCACGTTCGCCGGCGTCAGCCCCAGCTTCTCCAGGTGCGCGACGGAGACCTCGGGGTCGCCGCCGAGCAGCGCCGACATGCCGGTCTCCGTGGCGGTGGCAGCCTCGGCCATGGCCAGGCCGCGAGCGCGTACGAGCCGCATGGCTGCGTCGTCCGTGAGCACACCCGCGAGCGCGCTCGCGGCCAGCTCGCCCACGCTGTGACCCGCCACGGCGCCGAGGGCGCGTGCCGCGTCCTCGGTGGACGGGAACAGCTGACGCGCCGAGAGCAGCGCGGCGGCCACCAGCAGGGGCTGGGCGACGGCCGTGTCACGGATCTCGTCCGCGTCGGCCTTCGTGCCGTAGCGGATCAGGTCCAGATCGATGGCGGCCGACCACGACCGCAGCCGTTCTTCGGCGCCGGGCAGGTCGAGCCAGGGAGTCAGGAAGCCGGGCGACTGAGCGCCTTGGCCGGGAGCGACGAGTACGAGCACTCTCACACTCTCTCTTGTGAACCGTACTCGCCGCCCGTGGTGACAAGGACGAAGAACCGGCAGGGTAATTGTTGAGGTACGACAAAAGCTTAGGGGTGTGACTCACCTCGGGCCAGGCGCCCCAGGATCAGGGCGATTCGGAGCGTGAACGCGGAGCGGACATCGGAGGGTGACCATCCGGTGACGTCAGTCACACGTCGTAGCCGGTATCGCACGGTGTTGGGGTGTACGAACAGCATTCTGGCAGCGCCTTCGAGACTGCTCGCCTGTTCCAGATAGACACTCAGAGTTTCCAGCAGGGCGGAGCCCGCTTCTTCCAGCGGTCTGTAGATCTCCTCCACCAACTGGTCACGCGCGGCGGGGTCGGAGGCGATCGCGCGCTCGGGCAGCAGATCGTCCGCGAGCACCGGGCGCGGCGCGTCCTGCCAGGCGCCGCAGGCCTTGAGCCCGGCGGCGGCGGCCTGCGCCGACTTCGTCGCGGCCAGCAGATCGGGTACGACGGGCCCGGCGACGACGGGCCCCGCCGCGTACGGGCCGATCAGTGCCTTGGCGACCTGGAGCGGGTTGTCGCTGCCGCCCGCGATCACCACGAGCCGGCTGCCGAGCACACCGGTGAGCACCTGGAGCTTGGCATGGCGGGCGGCCCTGCGGATCGCCTCCACCGTCAGCTCGCTGTCGCCCTCCGGCGCGGTACCCAGCAGGACACAGACGTACTCGGGGGAGTTCCAGCCGAGAGCGGCCGCGCGCGAGACCGCCCCTTCGTCGGCCTCTCCGGAGAGCACGGCGTTGACGACCAGGGATTCGAGCCGCGCGTCCCACGCGCCACGGGCCTCCGCGGCCTGCGCGTACACCTGGGCGGTCGCGAAGGCGATCTCGCGCGCGTAGACGAGCAGGGCCTCGCGGAGTACGGACGAGTCGCCGGGCGCGGCGACCTCGTCGATCGCCGACTCCATGACCTCGATGGTGGTGCGCACCATCTCGACGGTCTGGCGAAGGGTGATCGCCCGGGTCAGTTCGCGCGGCGCCGTGCCGAAGACATCGGTGGAGATGGCCTGCGGTGTCTCCGGGTGACGGAACCACTCGGTGAACGCGGCGATGCCGGCCTGCGCCACCAGCCCGATCCACGAACGGTTCTCCGGTGGCATCGCGCGGTACCACGGCAGCGTCTCGTCCATACGGGCGATGGCGTGGGCGGCGAGCCGGCCGGAGGACTGCTCCAGGCGGCGCAGCGTCGCGGTGTGCGGATGGACTGGCTTCGCGGGTTCAGGCACGGGGACAAGAGTGCCTTATCCGGGCGGCCGGCTGTCCTGCCGGGGGCGGGAGGGGAAGGTCGTCGGAGCCGGGTATCGCGCGCATACCCGTCAAAGTCCGTCCGTCCTTCGCCTACCGTGGAACGGTGATTTCCGTACGGTACGCAGAGGACCGTTACCTGGGCGGTGACGCCGAGGCCGGCATCGAGTCCCTGCACGCCTTCTCCTTCGGACGTTTCTACGATCCGGACAATCTGCGCTTCGGCGCGGTCCTCGCCTGCAACGAGGAATGGCTCGCCCCGGGCGCCGGGTTCGGTGAACATCCGCACAGCCACACCGAGATCGTCACCTGGGTGGTGGAAGGTGAGCTGACACACCGCGACTCGACCGGCCGCGTCACGGTCGTGCACCCGGGCGATGTCCAGCGGCTCAGCGCGGCCGGTGGCCTGCGGCACGTCGAACGCAACGACGGCGCAGGGGAGTTGGTCTTCGTGCAGATGTGGCTCGCCCCGCTGGAGCCGGGCGGGGAACCGGCGTACGACATCGTGCGCGGGATCTCCGATGCCACGCCGTACGCCCTCCCGCAGGCCGGCGCGATGCTGCACGTACGGCGGCTGCGGGACGGAGAGCGTGCGGCGGTGCCGGACGCGCGGTACGCGTACGTGCATGTGGCGCGCGGTGAAGTGATTCTGGACGGCGAGGAGTTGGGGGCGGGTGACTCGGTGCGGATCACCGACGGCACGGGGATCGAGCTGACCGGCGGCAAGGCCGACGCCGAGGTGCTGATCTGGGAGATGGCGGGCTGACACCGGGCCGAACCCGGCCCGGAGACAACCGGGTTCGGCCCGAATCAGCTCAACTCAACGCGCCACGGCTCAACGCGCCAGGCTCCGGTTCAACGCGGCTCGGCTCCGGCGCTCGGCTCACCGCAGCTCGGAGAGCACCGCGTCGGTGAGCGGCGGCCACGCCTCGATCGCCCACGGTCCGAAGTCCCGGTCGGACAGCGCCACACACGCGGCGCGCGCGTCCGGGTCGATCCACAGGAACGTACCGGCCTGACCGAAGTGCCCGAACGTACGCGGCGAGGACGAAGCCCCTGTCCAGTGCGGGGACTTGGTGTCGCGGATCTCGAAGCCGAGCCCCCAGGTGTTGTTCTTCTGGCGGCCGTAGCCGGGCAGGATGCCGGACAGCCCCGGAGACACCACCGTCATCGCGTCGAGCACCGTACGGGGATCGAGCAGCCGCGGCGCCTGCACCTCCGCGGCGAAGCGCACCAGGTCGTCGACGGTCGAGACGCCGTCCCTGGCGGGCGAACCGTCCAGTGACGTGGACGTCATGCCCAGCGGCTCGAACACCGCCTGCCGCAGATATTCGGGGAACGGGATGCCGGTGGCCTTGGCGACATGATCACCGAGCGCCTCGAACCCCGCGTTGGAGTAGATGCGCTTGGTGCCGGGCGCGCTCATCACGCGGTCCTCGTCGGTGGCGAGGCCGCTGGAGTGCGAGAGCAGGTGGCGGACGGTCGAACCCTCGGGCCCCGCCGGTTCGTCCAGTTCGAGCGCGCCCTCCTCGTACGCCACGAGCACGGCGTACGCGGCGAGCGGCTTCGTCACGGAGGCGAGCGGAAAGCGCCGCGCCGTGGGCCCGTGCGACCCCACGACCGTCCCGTCCGCGCGTACGACGGCCGCTGCCGCGTTCTCCACCGGCCAGTTGTCGATCTGCGTCAAGCTCTGCATGACAACGAGCCTAAAGGGTGAGCTTCGGCGCGGGAACTAAAGGGTGAGCCGCATGGCGGGGGACGGGGTGCGGACGAAGCCGAGCGAGGCGTACAGCGGCGCGCCCTCGTCCGAGGCGTTCAGGTCGATCCTGCGTACGCCGCGCGCCCTGAACCAGCCGAGCAGCGCCTCCACACAGGCCCGGGAGTGGCCGAGGCGCCGCATGTCCGGGTCCGTGGCGACGCTGAAGACATGGCCGCAGACGCCCGACGGATCGCGCGGTCCGCCGAGCCGGTGCTCGACGGCGCCGACCGCGCAGGCCGCGAGCGATCCCGTACCGCCAGGACGCTCCACGACGAACGCCGCGAGGTCACCCTCCGGGTCCGCCAGCCGCTCGCGCGGCGTCGCGACAACAGCCGGCTGCCAGTCGGCTGCGGCCGTGGCGCCGTCCATCGAGTCGAACATGACCTTCCGCAGGCGGACCAGCTCGACGGCGTCCTCAGATGTCGCCGGGCGTGCGTCACTCATGGCAGGGCATGTTATGACGAAGGCGTGCGTCCTGGCAGGGCACGTTCATACGAAACCGTCCAGAATCCGACCCTGTTTCCCCTTGCTTCGAGTGCACTCCAACGTTCTAGGTTTGACGCCATGACGCTGATCCAGAGCAGCCCCGTGCGGACGGAACCCGTAGATGTCTGTGCGTCGGCGCCACGCGCGCATCCCAGCCCCGACGGGGAGGACCGCTACACGATCAGCGAGGTCGCCGCGTTCACCGGGCTGTCCGCGCACACGCTGCGCTGGTACGAGCGGATCGGTCTGATGCCGCACGTCGACCGGTCGCACACCGGGCAGCGCCGGTTCAGCAACCGCGACCTCGACTGGCTGGCCTTCGTCGCCAAGCTGCGGCTGACGGGCATGCCCGTCGCGGACATGGTCCGCTACGCCGAGCTGATCCGGGCGGGCGAGGACACCTTCGAGGAGCGGCAGGAACTGCTCGAACAGACACGGCGCGATGTCCTCAGCAGAGTCGCGGAACTCCGGGACACCGTCGCCGTGCTCGACCACAAAATCAGCTTCTACGCAGACGCCCGGCGGGCGTCGGAAAAGGTCTGACCCTGATGAGCGACAGCAGGATCGAGACAGTACGGCTCGGGACCGACGGACCCGAGGTCGGCATACAGGGGCTCGGCTGCATGGGCATGAGCTTCGCGTACGGCCCGACCGACAACGACGAGGCGAGGGCGACGCTGGAGCGCGCCCTCGAACTGGGCGTGACGCTGTACGACACGGCGGACGTGTACGGGAACGGGGAGAACGAGAAGTTCATCGCCCCGTTCGTCCAGGCACACCGCGACGAGATCGTGCTGGCCACGAAGTTCTCGCTGGGCATCGACCCGGCCGACCCCAGCAAGCGGGCCATCCGCAACGACCGCGCCTACATGCGCCAGTGCGTCGAAGGCAGCCTGAAGCGCCTGGGCGTCGACACGATCGACCTCTACTACATGCACCGGCGCGATGTGTCCGTCCCCATCGAGGAGACGGCCGGGGCCATGGCCGAACTGGTCGCCGAGGGCAAGGTGAGGTACCTCGGGCTGAGCGAGGTCACCAGCGAGGAACTGCGCGCGGCGCACGCCGTGCACCCGATCACCGCGGTGCAGTCGGAGTGGTCGCTGTTCAGCCGCGACATCGAACGGCGCGTCGTACCGGCCGCCGCCCAGCTGGGCGTCGGTCTCGTGCCGTACTCCCCGCTCGGCCGCGGCTTCCTGACCGGCGCGTTCGTCGACGCCGCGCAGGACCTGGACGCGAGTGACTTCCGCCGCCAGCAGCCGCGCTTCACCGGCGACAACGCCACGGCGAACGCCGCGCTGCTCGCCCCGGTCCGCAAGATCGCCGAGGGCCGCGAGGCCACGCTCGGACAGGTCGCGCTCGCCTGGGTACAGCAGCAGGCGGCGGCGCACGGCCTCGCGGCCGCCTCGATCCCGGGAACCCGCAAGCGCAGCCGCGTCGAGGAGAACACCGCGGCGACGCGGCTCATCCTCACCGAGAGCGAGATGGAACTGCTCGACCCGATCGCGGACCAGGTCGCGGGCGGCCGCTACGCCGACATGGCGTTCACCTCGGCGGGCCGCGAGTAGCCAGACCCGGCGGTACGCCTCCGGCTCCTCCGGCGCCACGCGCGCCGGGGGAGCTCGGCGGCACGGGAGATCTCATCAGGACGCAGGATCGCCGGGCTTCAGCGTCTCTTCAGCGATGACGAGTTGGTCCGCGATCTCGCGGAGGGCTGGGGCCCCGTGTCGACGGGGGCGTCACAGCTCCGCGAGCAGTTCCGCCTTCTTCGCGCTGAACTCGTCGTCCGTGACCAGCCCCGCCCGGTGCAGCTCGCCCAGGTGCCGTATCCGCTCCGCCACTTCGGCCGGGGCGCGACGCTCGGGGAGGATCGCGGGGACGGCCACCGGCACCGGGGTCCGGGCGGCGGACGGGCCCGTACCGGCGCCGCGTACCGCTGCCAGGACGGCCGCGGCGAACGGCAGAGACTCGTGCACGGGCCCGTACCCGAGCCCGAAGACGACGGCCGCGGGATCGTGGTCGGCCTGGGCCGGTGCGTCCTGGGCCGGGCCGTGGCCGTCGCGCCGGAGCAGGCGCAGGTAGCCGTCGAAGGCCTCGGGGGAGCGCCACTCGACCCCGTGCAGCTCAGCGACCGGGAAGTTCTGGTCGCCCGCCTTCCACTTGGCCGAGGACGCGCCCGTCCAGAACCAGCGGAAGCTGACCTGCTTCCCGTCGAAGATGGCCTTCGCGTCGTACGCCTTGAACTGGAGAGGCGCCTGGGGCGCGGCGACCAGATAGCGCTCGGCCGGCTCGGACTCGTCCCGCGGATGCCGGGCGCTGTCCCGCGTCAGGGCGGCGCGCAGTTCGTCGGCGTAGTACTCGGCAAGCGTCTCGCGCGCGGCGGGCAGTACCAGCCGGTACGGGTCACCGCTCCGCCTGAGCTGGCCGGCCGCGGCCTCCATCAGGGGGTCGGCGCCGGGTCTGGGTACGGCGTGCAGCACGACCGTCCCGCGCCTTCCGGGCGTGAGCGACACCGAGGCCAGCGCCTCGTGCGGAATGCGCCGTTCGCCCAGCGCCTGGAAAAGTTTCGGCGTGCGTATCCCCCGTTCGAAGCGGATGAGCACAGAGTCGGTTTCGAACTCCCAGGTGGCATGAATCCCCGTCAGCACATCACCCATGCGGGTCATCGTAGGCGGCACGCGCCCGCCCGTCGCCTGCTCGGGCACGGAAATCTACGCGCGTCTTCCTCATCCTCCGTCGGGGATGCCGCTCCGGCAGACGCTGTGGCCGTTCGCGCAACTCACGCCCCGGTACGCGCCGACCCCGATGTGCGCGAAATTGTCGAGGCTTTCGGTGCCGGGCGTGAAGTAACCGGCGTGCCCGACCGCGCCGGCCGAGGAGACGACCCGCGCGCCGAAGTCCGCGGACACCGGATCAGCGCCGTGCCCGAGGCCGCCGACCGCCATGTACGGGACGTCCTGGATCCAGTCGTCGCTGTCCCGCATGGCCCACACCCGGGCGCGGGTGTGCAGCCCGGCCGCGCTGCCGACGCGCATGCCGGGGCTGCCCGCGACCGCCACGTCGTCGACCCTTCCCGGCAGCGTGCGGGCGGCGACTCCGCACAGCACGGAGCCGTAGCTGTGGCAGAACAGCGAGACCGGGCTCTTGCCCGGCAGCGCGGCGGTCAGCGCGGAGAGCCGCACGGCACCGTCCGCCGCGAGCTTGCCGATCACCGCGTCCATGCCGAGACCGACCGGTGAGGTGTAGTCGGCCCAGGCGATGACGGCGGTACGCACCCGGGGCGCGGTCACGCGCTCCGCCGCGTACAGCGCACTGGCCATGCCCACCGGCGCGGAGTACGGGCGCTCCGGCCTCTCGAACGTCACGACGTTCGTGTCGACGCCGGGAACCACCACGGACACGCGCTGGGCGCGTTCCAGGTCGCCGAAGACCTCGGCGACACGGCCCTTGCCCGAGGGGTCGAAGGCGAGCAGTTGCCGTCCCTCGCCGAGCAGCGACGTGAAGCGGTCCATCCTGCGGCTCGCCTGGTGGCGGCCGTCGGCCGAGAGCCTGGCGTCACGCATACGGTCCTGCTCGACCGCGCGCGCCTGGCGGATCGCGGTGCGGTTGGCGCGGTAACGCAGCGCGAGGGGAGCGCCGTTGAGATTGCCGACGACCAGCGGATACCGGTCCGCCAGCTTCATCCGTTCGGCCGAGCCGAGCGAGCGGAAGAAGGCGGCGAGAAGCTTGGGCGACTCGCGGGTATCCGGAAGCCTGTCTCCTCCTGCCCTGCCGTGCTCCCAGGCGGCGAGAGCCACCTTCAGGGGCTCACCGGGGGCGCGCCTGGGCTGTACCGCGGTCCATCCGGTGGTGGCCAGCATCACGAACACCACGGCCAGCGCGAGGACGGTGCGCCATACGGTGACGGTGGGGGAGGCGGGAGGGAGATCTGAGGAAGTCACTACGGGCCAGCCTAGGAGAAGCAAGGAGTAACTCGCGAGGAGCGTGAGGTGGATCGCCAGCTAAGAAGGATTGACGACAAATGCCTCGCTGACGGTGTGTGACCAGCGTACGAGAGTGACGAAGCGCCCCTTTGTCAGGCGCGCCAGGGATTGTCGTCGGATAATCAGACATACGAGTGAACGGCACACCCGTGACCCACAACACCGGCCC
>NZ_JBIVLO010000002.1:301828-571974 GCF_044751305.1 Streptomyces sp. NPDC088725 | reverse complement strand
GTCGCGCCAACACTCTGACCTCCCGAGCGACCGATGGCTCGCGGGTGGAGGGGGGCCGTGGAGGGGCGGACTCCCTGCCGGGCCCGCGCCAACACTCTGACCTCCCGAGCGACCGATGGCTCGCGGGTGGAGGGGGGCCGTGGAGGGGCGGACTCCCTGCCGGGCCCGCGCCAACACTCCGACCTCCCGAGCGACCGATGGCTCGCGGGTGGAGGGGGGCCGTGGAGGGGCGGACTCCCTGCCGGGCCCGCGCCAACACTTCGACCTCCCGAGCGACCGATGGCTCGCGGGTGGAAGGGGGCCGTGGAGGGGTGGTGTCCAGAACGTAAAGCGTGACTTTGCGGCGTGGACACCACGGGCCCGGTGTCCACTGCGCCTGTACACGCCGTAAATCATGCAGTGGCGGACACTTCCCCTGCGCGGAACCCGGCGACAACCGAAACGCACAACGCCCCGGCCACGGCGGCGCGGAACCCGGCACCAACCGCAACCCTGCCCGGCCCCGCGCTGGACGGCGACTCCGCGCTGGACGGCGACTCCGCGCCGGACGGCGGCCTCGCGCCGGACGGCGAACCGCGCCGAACAGCGGCCTCGCGCCGGACGGCGAACCGCGCCGAACAGCGGCCCCGCGCCGGACGGCGAACCGCGCCGGACGGCGAGCCCCCAGCCCCCAACGCCCCGGCGGACGCCGACCCGCGGAACCCGGCGACTACCGCGACGCGCGACAACCGCCCCCGCCGGACGGCGGCTCTCGCCAGTCCTCCGCGAGCGCCGGACCCAGCCGGTCGAGATATCTCTCCGTCAGTTCACGTATCGCGTCGATGCTCGCGTCCTGCCCCTGGCCCCACAGCCGCCCGGTCATCCGCAGCACGCCCGTGAACGCGGCGACGGCCGCCCGCGGGCGCGGATCGGCGTCCACGTCAAGGCCTTCGCGCGCGGCGATCAGCTCCGCGATGTGGTCCTCCAGCTCGGCCGATCGGCGCAGGTGCACGGCGAGCAGAGCCGGTGTGGACTCGATCATCTGGTACGTCCGCATGTGCAGCGCGACCGGTACGACGCTCTCCATCGCCTCGCCGACGTGGTCCCAGGACGACAGCACGGCCTGACGCATCGCCAGGAACGGGCCCTCCCCGGCCGGCCGCTTCCGCAGTCCCTCCAGGAACGTGCCCTCGACCATCCGCACCACGTCGAAGGCGACCTCCTCCTTGCTGGCGAAATACCGGAAGAAGGTGCGCTGCGAGACTTCCACGGTGCCGGCGATCTCGTCGACGGTCGTGCGTTCGTACCCCTGGGTGGTGAAGAGTTCGAGCGCGACCCGCAGAAGGGCGTCCCGGGTGCGCTGTTTCCTCAGCGCGCGCAGCCCGACCGGACGTTCCCCCGCTGTTCCTGACGCGCTGGCAGGTTCCTGCGCGGCGGTCACGGCACCATGCTCATTCGGTTGCTTTCACCTTGTCGAATGTTTCTGTGAGTTACATGACAGTTACTGACTTATGAAAGGGTTTGTCAACTGTCAGTGGCTGACACTAGCGTGACGGTATGACTAGTCAGACCACCGTCAAGGAAGCGTCTCAGTCGCCGGAATCCCCGGCCCGGACGCCCGCCAAGGGACTGCGTGGCCATCCTTGGTTGACGCTCTTCTCCGTTGCCATCGGCGTCATGATGGTGGCGCTCGACGGCACCATTGTCGCGATCGCGAACCCTGCCATCCAAAAGGACCTCGGCGCGAGTTTCGCCGACGTCCAGTGGATCACCAACGGCTACTTCCTCGCTCTCGCCGTCGCCCTGATCACCGCCGGCAAGCTCGGTGACCGCTTCGGCCACCGGCAGACCTTCCTCATCGGCGTCACCGGCTTCGCCGCCGCGTCCGGCGTCATCGGCCTCTCCCACAGCATCAGCCTCGTGGTCGTGTTCCGCGTGTTCCAGGGGCTGTTCGGCGCGCTGCTGATGCCGGCCGCGCTCGGTCTGCTGCGTGCCACCTTCCCCGCCGAGAAGCTGAACATGGCCATCGGTGTCTGGGGCATGGTCATCGGCGCCTCCACCGCGGGCGGTCCGATCCTCGGCGGCGTGCTGGTCGAGCACGTCAGCTGGCAGTCCGTCTTCTTCATCAACGTGCCGGTGGGCGTGCTCGCGCTGGTGCTCGGCGCGCTGATCCTCAGGGATCACCGGGCGCAGAACGCCCCGAAGTCCTTCGACATCCTGGGCATCCTGCTGCTGTCGGCCGCGATGTTCTGCCTTGTCTGGGCCATCATCAAGGCCCCGACCTGGGGCTGGGGCGACGGCATGACCTGGCTCTTCATCGTCGTCTCGCTGGTCTGCTTCGGCCTGTTCGTCTTCTGGGAGACGAAGGTCGAGGAACCGCTGGTGCCGGTGGGCCTCTTCCGTTCCATACCGCTCTCCGCAGGCGTGGTCCTGATGGTGCTGATGGCGATCGCCTTCCTGGGCGGTCTTTTCTTCGTCACCTTCTACCTCCAGAACGTGCACGGCATGAAGGCCATCGACGCCGGACTGCACCTGCTGCCCCTGACCGGCATGATGATCGTCGCCTCGCCGCTGGCCGGCTTCGTGATCACCAAGGTGGGCCCGCGTATTCCGCTGGCCGGCGGCATGATCTTCACGGCGGTCGCCATGTTCGGCATGTCCACGCTCTCCACGGACAGCGGCACCGGCACCATGTCGATCTGGTTCGCCCTGCTCGGCATGGGGCTCGCCCCGGTCATGGTGGGCGCGACCGAGGTCATCGTGGGCAACGCCCCGATGGAACTCTCCGGCGTGGCCGGCGGTCTTCAGCAGGCCGCCATGCAGATCGGTGGCAGCCTCGGTACGGCGGTACTCGGCGCGGTCATGGCCTCGAAGGTCTCCAACGACCTGCCGGGCAACTGGGCCTCGGCGGGACTTCCGCCGCTCACGCCCACCCAGGCCGGCCAGGCCGCGGAAGCCGTGCAGGTCGGCATCCCGCCGCTCCAGCCGAACACTCCCGCCGCGATCGCCGAGAAGATCACGAACGTCGCGCACGACACGTTCATGTCCGGCATGAGCCTTGCCTGCCTGACAGCGGGCGGGGTCGCGACCGTGGCCGTCTTCGTCGCCCTGCTGACGAAGCGCGGCGAGAACGCGGACGCCGCGGGCGGTGGCGTTCACATCTGACATCCGGTGTCCGGGGTCCGGCATCTGAGGCGCGCCATTCGAGGTCCGGCATCGGACATCGTCCGGCATACGAAAACGCCCGGCATCCGGCGTCCGGCGTCAACTCCGTACATCCATCGGCCCCGCCGGAACGATCCGGCGGGGCTGTCGCCTATCCGGGTGGAGATGATCAAGGACTCTTTCCCCGGGCGGGATCCGCGGCTCAGTGTGGGGCCGGACGATTTCGTTACGACACGGGGGATGAATCCTTATGCGCAAGACAGTCAAGACCGGCAAGACCGCCACCATGCGCACGACCGTCACCGCCGGGGCGCTCGCCGTCGCCGCCGCTCTGCTGCCGGGGTCCGTCGCCGACGCCTCTCCGCCGCGCATGGGTGAGTGCGGGTCCGGCGAGCTGTGCCTCTGGGAGAAGGACGACTTCCGCGGCACCAAGCGGACCCATGAGCTGGCGGGCATGGATATGGAGAGCTGTACCCCGCTGCCGGCCGGCGCCACGGCCTCGGCCCTGGCCAACCGCACCGGACGGCCCGTCACCACCTACCAGTCGGAGGAGTGCGCGGAGACCGGCGAGTTCGAGACGTATCCGGGCGGCGGTACGTGGCTGCCGCGCTCGCCCTACCGCGTCAGGGCCTTCAAGGTCTGGGAGCACTGAGCGGGGGCGGGCGAACCAGCGCACCACCCGTACGGGCAGGAGCCCCCGGTCCGCAACCGAAGACGGCGGCGGACCGGGCGGGACCGCCGTACGTACGGGACCGCCGTACGCGGCCGGGAACGCGAAGGGCGGCGGGACCTTTCACGGGTCCCGCCGCCCTCTGCCGTATCAGCCGTACCGGCCGTATCCGCCGTACCGCTTACGCGCGGTACGGCTCACGGCCCGTACCTCTTACGCGTCGCCGCCCGCGGCGCCCGGGTCGGCCGCCGCGGCGTCGAGCAGCTGGTAGCGGTCCAGCGCCTGCTTCAGCGCCGAACGGTCGACCTTGCCCTCCCGCGCCAGCTCGGTGAGCACACCGAGGACGATCGACTGCGCGTCGATGTGGAAGAACCGGCGGGCCGCTCCCCGCGTGTCCGCGAAGCCGAAACCGTCGGCGCCCAGTGACTGGTACGTACCCGGCACCCAGCGCGCGATCTGGTCGGGAACTGAACGCATCCAGTCGGAAACGGCCACGAACGGTCCCTCGGAGCCGGACAGCTTCCGTGTCACATACGGGACGCGCTGCTCCTCCTCCGGGTTGAGCAGGTTGTGCCGCTCGACCTCGACCGCCTCGCGGCGCAGCTCGTTCCAGGACGTCGCCGACCAGACGTCGGCCTTGACGTCCCAGTCCTCCGCGAGGATCCGCTGCGCCTCGACGGCCCAGGGCATGGCAACACCGGACGCCATGATCTGCGCCGGGATCGAGCCGCTTTCGCCCCGCTTGAAGCGGTGGATGCCCTTGAGGATGCCCTCGACGTCCACGTCGGCAGGCTCGGCCGGGTGCTGGATCGGCTCGTTGTAGACGGTGAGGTAGTAGAAGATGTCCTCGCTGTCCGGCCCGTACATCCGGCGCAGGCCGTCCTGGACGATGTGCGCGATCTCGAAGCCGTAGGCGGGGTCGTAGGCGACGCACGCCGGGTTCGTCGAGGCGAGCAGCTGGGAGTGGCCGTCCGCGTGCTGAAGGCCCTCACCGGTCAGCGTCGTACGTCCGGCGGTCGCGCCCAGTACAAAGCCGCGCGCCAACTGGTCGGCCATCTGCCAGAACTGGTCACCGGTGCGCTGGAAACCGAACATCGAGTAGAAGACGTACACCGGGATCAGCGGCTCGCCGTGCGTGGCGTACGCGGAGCCCGCGGCGATCAGCGAAGCCGTGCAGCCGGCCTCCGAGATGCCGTCGTGCAGCAGCTGGCCGGTCTTCGACTCCTTGTACGCGAGCAGCAGTTCGCGGTCCACCGACTCGTACTGCTGGCCCAGCGGGTTGTAGATCTTGGCGCTCGGGAAGAACGAGTCCATCCCGAACGTGCGGTACTCGTCGGGCGCGATCAGCACGAACCGCCTGCCGATCTCCTTGTCCCGCAGCAGGTCCCTGAGCAGCCGGACGAACGCCATGGTGGTGGCGATCGACTGCTGCCCCGAGCCCTTCTTCACCGCCGCGTACGCCTTGTCCTCGGGCAGCGCCAGCGGCTTCGCACGCACCACGCGGGTCGGTACGTACCCGCCCAGCGCCTTGCGGCGGTCGTGCATGTACTGGATCTCTTCGGAGTCCCGGCCGGGGTGGTAGTACGGCGGCGCGCCGTCCTCCAGGTCCTTGTCCGCGATCGGCAGGTGCAGCCGGTCCCGGAAGCCCTTGAGGTCCGCGACCGTGAGCTTCTTCATCTGGTGGGTCGCGTTGCGGCCCTCGAAGTTCGGGCCGAGCGTCCAGCCCTTGACGGTCTGCGCCAGGATCACCGTCGGCTGGCCCTTGTGGGCCTTGGCCGCCTCGTACGCCGCGTAGACCTTCTTGTGGTCGTGGCCGCCGCGTCCCAGGTGCAGGATCTGCTCGTCGGACATGTTCTCGACCATGGCGCGCAGCCGCTGGTCGTCGCCGAAGAAGTGGTCGCGGATGTACGCGCCGGTCTCCGTCGCGTACGTCTGGAACTGCCCGTCGGGCGTGGTGTTCAGCCGGTTGACGAGGACGCCGTCCCTGTCCTGCGCCAGCAGCGGGTCCCAGGAGCGGTCCCAGACCAGCTTGATGACGTTCCAGCCGGCGCCGCGGAACTGGGACTCCAGCTCCTGGATGATCTTGCCGTTGCCGCGTACGGGGCCGTCGAGGCGCTGGAGGTTGCAGTTGACCACGAAGGTCAGGTTGTCCAGGCCCTCACGGGCGGCGATGGACAGCTGTCCCAGCGACTCGGGCTCGTCCATCTCGCCGTCGCCCAGATACGCCCAGACGTGCGAGGCGGAGGTGTCGGCGATACCGCGCGCCGCCATGTAGCGGTTCATCCTGGCCTGGTAGATCGCGCCGAGCGGGCCGAGGCCCATCGAGACGGTCGGGAACTCCCAGAAGTCCGGCATCAGCCGCGGGTGCGGGTAGCTGGACAGGCCGTACGGGGCCTTCGACTTCTCCTGGCGGAACGCGTCGAGCTGCGTCTCGCTCAGCCGGTCGAGCAGGAAGGCGCGGGCGTAGATGCCGGGGGAGGCGTGGCCCTGGAAGAAGATCTGGTCGCCTCCGTCGCCGCCGTCCTTGCCCCGGAAGAAGTGGTTGAAGCCCACGTCGTACAGGGAGGCCGAGGAGGCGAACGTGGCGATGTGGCCACCGACGCCGATACCCGGGCGCTGGGCTCGCGACACCATCACGGCGGCGTTCCAGCGGGTGGCGTTGAGGACCTTGCGCTCGATTTCCTCGTTGCCGGGGAAGAACGGCTCGTCCTTGGTGGCGATGGTGTTGACGTAGTCCGTGCTGCGCATCTCGGGCACGGCGACGCGCTTCTCACGCGCGCGCTCGATCAGCCGGAGCATCAGGTAACGGGCGCGTTCACGGCCGCGCTCGTCCACCGCGGCGTCGAGCGAGTCGAGCCATTCCTGGGTCTCATCGGGGTCGAAGTCCGGGACCTGGCTGGGAAGGCCGCCAATGATGATCGGGCTGCGCTCGGATCCGGAAGCCACGCTTGTCCTTCGCTGGTCGGGTCGTGGGAGGAACCGCGGTCGCCCTCCAAGGGTGTCCCGCGAGGGTTCCCAGGGAATGGGCACATACGGCGCCTCCATCGTGTACCGCGACGGCGGAAACGTCATCTCTACCGAGGGGTAACTCACACTCTCCGGGAAATCGCCCGCCGAACCGGGACCCCGCGACGGTCAAATCGGCACCTTACGCTCAACCCGTCCAACTGTTTGGTTACGCCGTACGGACCTGAATCACGCACCGAAGACGCATAACATGGCAAAGAAGGAGGAACTTTATGGTGTGTGTCACCGAGGGCCATGTCGAAGTGGCGGGAGTTGCGCCGAAGCCGCCCGAAACGTCACCGTTTCGGCGGTCTCTGCGGCCGGGTACTTGCGCGATCCGCCCCGTCCGTGTGGACTACGGCCAATGCCCCGCGTACGCGCGCGGCTGAAGCATTTTCCAAAACATGATCAGGAGGCAATCCGTGAGCGCGACCGCGGACCACGCGGAGGAACGGACCAACCTTGCCGCAAGGCTGGGGTTCGAACCCGGACAGGTGGTCCAGGAGATCGGCTTCGACGACGACGTCGAGCAGGAGCTCCGCGAGTCCATCGAGGCCGTCATCGGCCAGGAGCTCGTCGACGAGGACTACGATGACGTGGCCGACGCCGTCATCCTGTGGTTCCGGGACGAGGACGGCGACCTTACGGACGCGCTGGTGGACGCCATCGGTCTGATCGACGAAGGCGGTGCGGTCTGGCTGATGACGCCCAAGACCGGCCGTGATGGTTACGTCGAACCGAGCGACATCAACGAGGCCGCCCAGACCGCAGGTCTGGCGCAGACCAAGAGCGTCAACGCCGGCAAGGACTGGACAGGAAGCCGGCTCGTCACACCCAATCCCAGGGCGGCGAAGGCCAAGCGCTGACCACGAGCGCCGCATCCGAGCGCGCAAGCCACAGCAGCCAGAACCTTTGAGAGGCCCCCGCCGACGGTGTCGGCGGGGGCCCTGTGCGCAGGGTGGCCAGGACCTGCCGGGCCCGGCGCCCGCGCCAGGCGTGGCCCAGGAAAGGACATATCCATGGCGATCGAGGTCGGTGCCCCCGCCCCGGACTTCGAGCTGAAGGACAACCACGGGCGGACGGTACGGCTGTCCGACTTCCGGGCCGTCCCCGGTCCCGGCGACGGCCCCCGTGGCGATCCGGGCGAGGAGTCCCGGGACGCCGGGCAGAACGTGGTGCTCCTCTTCTACCCCTTCGCCTTCACCGGCGTCTGTACGGGCGAGCTGACCGCGCTCCGCGACGAGCTGGGCGCGTTCGTGAACGACGACACCCAGCTGCTCGCCGTCTCCACCGACTCCATCCACACGCTGCGCGTCTTCGCCGACCAGGAGGGCCTGGAGTTTCCGCTGCTCTCGGACTTCTGGCCGCACGGCGAGGTGGCGCGGGCGTACGGCGTCTTCGACGCGGAGAAGGGGTGCGCCGTGCGCGGCACGTTCATCCTGGACCGGAACGGCATCGTCCGGTGGGCCGTCGTCAACGATCTGCCGGACGCCAGGGACCTCAACGAGTACCTCAAGGTGCTCGACACCCTCTGAATCCGTCATGACCCGCCGTAAATCGCGCGTTGACGGGGAACCGGTCACTAGGATCCATTCGTTGATCCGATGCCAACGCACCAGGGGGCGCGGCGCCCGCGAGGGCGGCCGCTGACCACGGTTGGTCAGTCGCCGGCCTCGCTGCGCCGGCCTCGGGAAAAACAATTAGGGAGCACTCGTGGGAGTCAGCCTCAGCAAGGGCGGAAACGTCTCGCTGTCCAAGGCCGCGCCCAACCTGACCGCGGTCACCGTGGGACTGGGCTGGGACGTCCGTACGACCACCGGCAGTGACTTCGACCTCGACGCCAGCGCGCTGCTGGTGAACGCCGAGGGCAAGGTCGCCGTCGACGGGAACTTCGTCTTCTTCAACAACCTGAAGAGCCCCGACGGCTCCGTCGAGCACACCGGTGACAACACGACCGGTGAGGGCGAGGGCGACGACGAGGCGATCAACGTCGATCTGGCCACCGTCCCCGCCGACGTCGACAAGATCGTGTTCCCCGTCTCGATCTACGAGGCGGAGAGCCGCCAGCAGTCCTTCGGCCAGGTGCGCAACGCGTTCATCCGCGTCGTCAACCGCGCCGACAACAACGAGCTGGCCCGGTACGACCTCAGTGAGGACGCCTCGACGGAGACCGCGATGGTCTTCGGCGAGCTGTACCGCAACGGCGCGGAGTGGAAGTTCCGCGCCATCGGCCAGGGGTACGCCTCGGGCCTGCGCGGCATCGCGCAGGACTTCGGCGTCAACGTCTGAGCCGTCCCTCGCACCAGCGTCCGGCGCCGCACGCTCTCAGTGCGGCGCCGGACGCGGCTCAGGGGCATGAACAGGGCATCACTGGGCATGACGTCAGGCGCGTCGTGCCGTGTCACCACACACCTCGGGGAGGACTCACATCATGGGCGTCACACTCGCCAAGGGAGGCAATGTCTCCCTCTCCAAGGCCGCACCGAATCTCACCCAGGTGCTGGTCGGGCTCGGCTGGGACGCGCGTTCCACCACGGGAGCACCCTTCGACCTCGACGCCAGCGCGCTTCTCTGCCAGAACGGCCGGGTGCTCGGCGATGAATATTTCGTCTTTTACAACAACCTCACGAGCCCCGAGGGTTCCGTTGAACACACCGGCGACAACCTGACGGGCGAGGGCGAAGGCGACGACGAATCGCTGCTGGTCGATCTCTCCAAGGTGCCGGCGCAGTGCGACAAGATCACCTTCCCGGTCTCCATCCATGACGCCGAGAACCGCGGCCAGGCGTTCGGGCAGGTCAATAACGCCTTCATCCGTGTCGTCAACCAGGCGGACGGACAGGAGCTGGCGCGCTACGACCTCAGTGAGGACGCCTCCACCGAAACGGCGATGATCTTCGGCGAGTTGTACCGCCACGGCGGCGAGTGGAAGTTCAGGGCGGTGGGCCAGGGGTACGCGTCCGGTCTCCGGGGTATCGCTCTAGACTTCGGGGTCAACGTTTCGTAAAAAGCGGTAGCAGTGCGCGGGAGCAAGCCCGCTCGTCACCAGATGGGGTAGCAGTGATCCTGAAAACCTTCGGCTGGTCGATCGCCATCACGGCGATCGGCCTGGCCTTCGCGGCCTGGCAATGGGGCTGGGAGGCGTTCGGGATCGTCCTGATCCTGTCCGTCCTCGAGATCTCCCTGTCGTTCGACAACGCCGTTGTCAACGCCGGGATCCTGAAGAAGATGAACGCCTTCTGGCAGAAGATCTTCCTCACCGTCGGCGTCCTCATCGCGGTCTTCGGCATGCGGCTGGTCTTCCCGGTCATCATCGTCGCCATCAGCGCCAAGGTCGGTCCCATCGACGCGGTTCAGATCGCGTTGGACAACCCCACCCGCTACGAGCACCTGGTCACCGACGCCCACCCGGCGATCGCGTCCTTCGGCGGCATGTTCCTGCTCATGATCTTCCTCGACTTCATCTTCGAGGAGCGGGAGATCAAGTGGCTCGGCTGGCTGGAGCGCCCGCTGGCCAAGCTCGGCAAGATCGACATGCTGTCGGTCTGCATCGCGCTCATCCTGCTTCTGGTCTCCGCACTGACGTTCGCCACCGCCGCCCACACCAGCACGGGCCACGCGGACAAGTCCGGCACCGTACTGCTCGCCGGGGTCGCGGGGCTGATCACGTACCTCGTCGTCGGCGGTCTCTCCGGCCACTTCGAGAACAAGCTCGAAGAGGACGAGGAGCGCGAGGAGGAAGAGGCGGAGAAGGCCAGGGCCGAGGGCAAGAGGGTCTCCGCGGTCGGCCTGGCCGGCAAGGCCGCGTTCTTCCTCTTCCTGTACCTCGAAGTCCTCGACGCCTCCTTCTCGTTCGACGGGGTCATCGGCGCCTTCGCGATCACGAACCAGATCTTCTGGATGGCGCTCGGCCTCGGCATCGGCGCGATGTACGTCCGTTCGCTGACGGTCTACCTCGTCCGCCAGGGCACCCTGGACGACTACGTGTACCTGGAGCACGGCGCGCACTACGCGATCGGCGCGCTCTCCGTGATCCTGCTGGTCACCATCCAGTACCAGATCCACGAGATCATCACGGGTCTGGTCGGTATCGTCCTCATCGGACTCTCCTTCTGGTCCTCCGTGCGCCGGAACAAGGCGCTCGAGGCGGCCGGTGAGGGCGCGGGGAGCGGCGACGCGCAGGACAAGACGACGCTGTCCGTCTGAGCCTGCGGGCTGAGAGCTTTTGGGACTGAGCCTCCGGGAGCCCCCGGGACCGAGCCTTTGGGGCCGAGCCTCCGGGACTGAGTCTCTGGGACCCGGCTCACTCCCCGGACCTTCCCGGTCCCGGAGGGTGACGCCGAAGCGAATGTGGGAACGCTCTGAGCGGGGCGGCTTGAGGCGTAAGCCTCCGGGCCGTCCCGCTCTTCCATGTCCATGTCCCGTGGGGTGGCGTGGTGTTGGCGACGGTGACGGCAGTGACGACAGTGATGAAGGACTGAGGTGGGGTGGGTATGGCCTTCTGGGACAACCTGTTGCAGGGCGGACGGGCGTCGCAGTTCGATGTGGGCAACGCCGGGTCCAACTCCATCGAACTGACCAAGCGGCACGGATCGGTCTCGCTCTCCAAGCAGGGCGCGGACACCGGCAACATGCGGGTGAACCTCTCCTGGCGGATGCGCACGTCCGACTTCGGCGGCCGGTCCAGGCAGCGGGGGCTGTTGCGGCACCCGCTGAAGATCTTCCAGCCCGAGCCGGTGCAGGCGCACACCCAGGGCGTGGTCAACGTGGACCTCGACCTCGGCTGCATGTACGAGATGGCGGACGGCACCAAAGGCGTCGTGCAGCCGCTGGGGGACCTGCTCGGGGACCTCAACGGGGTGCCGTACGTGAAGCTCAGCGGCGACGACCGGTTCGGCGCCCCCTCGGGCGAGACGGTCTTCATCAACCTCGACCAGCGGGATCTGATCAAGCGACTGCTGTTCTTCGTCTACATCTACGACCAGACGCCCGCCTTCGACCGCACGCACGCCAAGGTGACGCTCTACCCGAGCAGCGGTCCGACCGTCGAGATCGAACTCGACGAACGGGCGCCGCAGGCCAGGTCCTGCGCGGTGTTCCTGATGGAGAACATCAAGGGCGAGCTGGTGGTCCGCCGCGAGATGAAGTTCGTCTACGGCTTCCAGGCGGACCTGGACCGGCTGTACGGCTGGGGGCTCCAGTGGGGGCGCGGCTACAAGTCGAAGGCCTGAGGCGAGCGTCGAAGGCCTGAGGCGGGCGGGTGGCCGGGATCGCGGTTCAGGCCACCCACCGCCTGGTCCGACGGTTACGGGTGGATGAACTGCGGGCCCATCGGAGGCAGCTGGAAGTTGGGGTCCGGGGCCGGTGCGGCCGCCGCCGCGGGCTGGGGGTAGCCGTACGCCGGCTGGTTGCCGTCCGGTGACGGCGGAGAGGACGCGGCGTGCGGGTAGCCGTACGAGGGCTGCGGGTAGCCGTAGGCGGGCGGCTGTGAGGGACGAGGAGGCAGCCGCAACTCCGGGGGCAGCGGCATCTCCGGCGGCAGTTGTCCCGTCGTGGGCGGGGGGCCGGCGACGGTCGCCGCGAAGGGGTCGGCCGTGGGCTCGTCCATCGCCCAGGTCTCGTCGGAGGAGGAGTCGGCCGCCGGGCCCTGGCCGTCGGCCTCGTCCGTCCCGTCAGCCGCCTGATCCTCGTCCGCCCCTTGCGCCTCGTCCGTCTCTTCGCCGTCTTCGACCGAGATGCCGAACGCCGTGGCCAGGCCGACCAGACCGGTCGGATATCCCTGGCCCACGGCACGGAACTTCCAGGCGTCGCCGCGCCGGTACAGCTCCCCGCAGATGATCGCGGTCTCCTCGCCGGTCTCCGGATGGATGTCGAAGACCGCCAGCGGCTCCTCGTCGTCCGCGGCCGCGTCGTACAGCAGGATCCGCAGATCGCTCACCTGCCCGAAGGACTCGCCGTCGGAGGAGGCCGCGAGGACCACCTCGTCGACCGACGGGTCGAGCGCGTCGAGATCGACCTCGACGGCGTCCGTCAGCCCGTCGTCGACCTCCTGCTTCGACAGCCGTCGCACCACACCCGAGGGATGTTCCGGCTGGTTGTAGAAGACGAAGTCCTCGTCCGAGCGCACCCGGCCGTCCTGGCCGAGCAGCAGGGCCGAGGCGTCCACATCGGGAACCCCCTCGCCGGGCGACCAGTGCAGCACGGCCCGTACGACCGTGGCGTCGAGCGGGACGTTCGAGCCCTTCAGCATGGCGTGCGTCATGCGTGCATCCTGCCTTCCCCTGACCTGGACGGACAACGTGGGTCCAGGTCGCCGTACCCGACGCGATGGAGCCGAACCGGCCCGGTCACCAGAATTTCACGCGCTCAGGGAACTCGTGACACCCGTCCATACGTACTATTACCGGCCACCTGACCTTATGGCTAACACCGGCCACGGCGGCAGTAGCGGGAGAGCCACATGCGTCATTTCGGACATATTTCGGCGGTTGACCGGGCCGGTCTGTTTCTCCAGGAGCCGTGCGAGTTCACCGTGGACTCCCCGGCTCCTCTGCTGTCGGTCGCGCTGGGCGCCACGCTCTACAGCCCGGCGACCAGGCCCCGGCTCGCCGACGATGTCCTGAAGCGGGCGGCGCGAGGTGTCGTTTCCATGGTGCTGTGCCTGGAGGACTCCATCGACGACTCCGAGGTCGATGGCGCCGAGGCCAACCTCGTCACGCACTTCGCCGACCTGGACGCACGGGCCACCGGCGCCGATCTGCCGCTGCTCTTCATCCGCGTCCGGGAGCCGGAGCAGATACCCGACCTCGTCCGCAGGCTCGGTCCGGCGAGCCGGCTGCTGTCCGGGTTCGTACTCCCCAAGTTCACCGCGGAGCGCGGGGCGCTTTTCCTCGAGGCGCTGACCGAGGCGGAGCGTGCGAGCGGCCGCCGGCTCTTCGCGATGCCCGTGCTCGAATCACCCGAGCTGATGCACCGGGAGACCAGGGCGGACACGCTCACCGGCGTCGCGGACACCGTCGACAAGTACCGTGACCGCGTGCTCGCGCTGCGCCTGGGCGTCACCGACCTCTGCTCGGCGTACGGACTCCGCCGGGCGCCGGACATGACGGCGTACGACGTACGGATCATCGCGGCGGTCATCGCCGACGTGGTGAACGTGCTGGGGCGAGCCGACGGCACGGGCTTCACGATCACCGGCCCTGTCTGGGAGTACTTCCCGGTCCAGGAGCGCATGTTCAAACCGCAGCTCCGCCGCAGCCCGTTCCTCGAAGGGGAGGCGGAGGGGCTGCGCACCGCGCTGATCGAGCACGACCTCGACGGTCTGCTGCGCGAGATCGCGCTGGACCGCGCCAACGGCCTCCAGGGCAAGACCTGCATCCACCCCTCGCACGTGATGCCCGTACACGCGCTGTCGGTCGTCAGTCACGAGGAGTTCAGCGACGCGCAGGACATCCTGCGGCCCGAGCGCGGCGGAGGCGGCGTGCTGCGCTCGGCGTACACGAACAAGATGAACGAGGTGAAGCCCCACCGCGCCTGGGCCGAGCGCACGCTTCGGCGCGCCGAGGCGTTCGGCGTCGCGCGGGAGAACGTCGGCTTCGTGGACCTGCTGAGCGCCGGTCTCGCGGAGTGAGTGCGTCGCGGGAGAGCACGTTCGGGCGGAGAGTGCGGTGGCAGGGGGCGTAACGGCTCGGCGCGCCGGGACCGTGCGTGTCATTTCAGAGGTGGTGGCCCGGGTCGTTCGGGTGGTCCGGGGGATCGGTGGAGAGGAACATGGTGGAAATGGTGTGGTCGGGCACATGGGTGGCCGAGCGTCTCGGCGTCGAGATCGCCGGCGGCGAAGGGCTGCGTGAGCTGCTGGGCCTCGCCCTGCGCCGCAACCCCAGGCGCGCCCATCTCCTGGTCTCCAACGTGCTCGGCAAACATGTGCCGCAGAGCCCGGGAGTCGTCCACGGAACCGGGACCGCGCTCGGCGAGCGTGTCCGGGAGCTGCTGGGCCCCGACGTGGAGCGCGCGGTGGTGCTCGGCTACGCGGAGACGGCGACCGGCCTCGGCCACAGCGTCGCCGACGGGGTGGGCGGCGCGCCGTACCTGCACTCCACCCGCAGGCCCGTCGAGGGCGTCGCGAGTGCGGGCGGCTTCGAGGAGTCCCATTCGCACGCCACCTCGCACCTGTTGCTGCCTGAGGACCCGCAACTGCTCGCCGGGGAAGGCCCCTTGGTGCTCGTGGACGATGAATTCTCCACGGGCAACACCGTTCTCAACACGATCCGCGCCCTGCACGAGCGCGCGCCGAGGTCCTGGTACGTGATCGTGGCGCTGGTGGACATGCGTTCGGCCGCGGACCAGGAGAGGCTGACGCGGTTCGCCGAGGAGATCGGGGCCCGGGTCGATCTGGTCGCCCTGGCCTCCGGCACGGTCCTGCTGCCGGACGGCGTTCTCGCCAAGGGGCAGGCGCTGGTGGCGGAGTACGAGTCCGGAGCTCTCACGGAGGCTCCTGGGGCCGCTGCTTCTCCGCAGGTGCCGGGCGCCGCTGTCACGCGCGTACGGCTCGACTGGCCGGCCGGTCTGCCGGACGGTGGCAGGCACGGTTTCACCCGGGCCCACCGGGCCCGGCTGGAGGCCGCGCTGCCCGGCATGACGGCCGCCGTCGCGGCCGAGTTGGGGGCCGCGCGCCGCGTACTGGTGCTGGGCTTCGAAGAGTTGATGTACGCGCCGCTGCGGCTGGCGGAGGCGCTGGAACGGACCGTCGACGCGGAGATCCGCTACTCCACCACCACCCGCTCGCCGGTGCTCGCCGTGGACGACCCGGGATACGCGATACGCAGCCGACTCGTCTTCCCGGCACACGACACCGCGGCCTTTTCCGCCTCCGACGCGTCCAACTCCGGTGACCGGTACGCCTACAACGTCGCGGGAGCCGGATTCGACGCCGTCGTCGCGGTGGTCGATTCCCCGGCCGACTCGCCTGAACTGCACGCGGAAGACGGCCTGTTGGCGCAGCTCGCCGCGCATGTTCCGCGCGTCCTGCTGGCCGTCATACCTTCGTACGTCCCCAACGCGCCCGCTGCCCCGGGCGGTTCGGCCGTCGTGACCTCCTCGCACATATCAGAACGGCAGGAATCCTCCATGCTGCCCGAGCCGCTGTCTTCCTCCGAGCCGCTGTCTCTGCCCGATCCCCTGCGCGGTCCCGCCTTCTCCTCGTACGCCCCTGACGACGTGGGCTGGCTCCTCCAGGACCTGTCCGGCGTCGAGTTGGAAGCTCCGACGGAGGAGCGCGAGGAAGCGATCCAGAGCGGTGGCGCGCACTACGCCGAGTCGCTGCCCGTCGAGTACCAGCCGAGCGCCCGGTACCAGGAGCTGTTCAAGTCCGCCCTGGAGACGTCGGCCGCCAGGACCGCCAAGGCCGTGGGCACCGTCACCGAGACCGTGCTCGCCGAGCGCTCCCCGCGCCCGGTGCTCGTCTCACTGGCCCGCGCCGGTACGCCCGTCGGCGTCCTGATGCGGCGGTGGGCCCAGCAGCGGCACGGCCTGGACCTGCCGCACTACGCCGTCTCCATCGTGCGCGGCCGGGGCATCGACACCAACGCGCTGCGCTGGCTCGCCGCGCATCACGACCCCGCCGACATCGTCTTCGTCGACGGCTGGACGGGCAAGGGCGCCATCACCCGCGAACTCGCAGACGCGCTCGCCCCGTTCGACGGCTTCAACCCGGAGATCGCGGTACTCGCCGACCCGGGCGGTTGCGTACGTACCTACGGCACCCGCGACGACTTCCTCATCCCGTCCGCCTGCCTCAACTCGACGGTCTCCGGGCTGATCTCGCGTACGGTCCTGCGGTCCGACCTGGTCGGACCGCAGGACTTCCACGGCGCGAAGTACTACCGCGAACTGGCTGACAACGACGTCTCCGGCCTCTTCCTGGACACCGTCGCGGCCCGTTTCGACGAGGTGGCGGGGGCGGTGGAGGCCGAGGCCAAGGAACTGCTCTCGGCGGACCGCGAACCGACCTGGGAGGGCTGGGCCGCCGTCGAGCGGATCAGCCAGGAGTACGGCATTCACAACCTGAACCTCGTCAAGCCGGGCGTCGGCGAGACGACGCGCGTCCTGCTGCGCCGCGTCCCCTGGAAGATCCTCGCGCGGCGCGACGCGGGCGCCGACCTCGACCACGTCCGGCTGCTGGCCGAACAGCGCGGCGTGCCCGTCGAGGAGGTGGACGGCCTCCCGTACACCTGCGTCGGCCTCATCCACCCGCGCTACACACGGGGCGCGACCGGTGCGGACGGCACGGCGGTGGCCGCGAAATGAGCGTCGCCGCCACCTCGCCGGTGCTTGTCGCCAGCGACCTCGACCGCACCCTCATCTACTCCGCGGGGGCGCTCCGGCTCCCGATGCCGGACGCCGAGGCTCCCCGGCTGCTCTGCGTGGAGATCTACCAGGGCAGCCCGCTGTCCTACCTGACGGAGACGGCGGCGGGACTGCTCGACGCGCTCGCCCGCAGCACCGTCTTCGTACCGACGACCACCCGCACCCGCGAGCAGTACGGACGCATCCGACTGCCCGGTCCCGCACCGAGGTTCGCGATCTGCGCCAACGGCGGTCATCTGCTGGTCGACGGTATGCCCGACCCCGGCTGGCAGGCCGTGGTGGAGCGCAGGATCGCCGGCGAGTGCGCTTCCCTGGCGGAGGTCCGGGCCCATCTGCTGGCCGCGGCCGACCCCGCGTGGCTGCTCAAGGAACGGGTCGCCGAGGACCTGTTCGCGTATCTGGTGGTCGACCGCGCGCTGCTGCCGCCGGACTGGGTGAAAGAACTCGCGGAGTGGGCGGAGCCGCGCGGCTGGACGGTCTCCCTGCAGGGCCGCAAGATCTACGCCGTACCCCGCCCGCTCACCAAGAGCGCCGCGATGCGCGAGGTGGCCCGCCGCACGGACGCCGGGCTCACCCTCGCCGCCGGTGACTCACTACTCGACGCCGACCTGCTGCTGGCCGCCGACCGCGGCTGGCGCCCCGGCCACGGCGAACTGGCCGACGTGGGCTGGAACGCCGCGCACGTCCAGGCGCTGGCGCGGACGGGCGTCCTGGCGGGCGAGGAGATCCTGCGCGGCCTCACCCGGTCCGCCGCCGCGCACGGCGCCCACGCGGCGCGGCCGCTCGCGTGAGGCTCGTACGGGGGCGCTGGGCGTCCGCGTGGCCGTGAGGCTCGTACGGGGCGCTGGGCGTCCGCGTGGCTGTGAGGCTCGTACGGGGGTGTGAGGCGCGTACGGGGGCGGGGCGTGGGCGTGAGACCGCGTACGGCCCGTGGCGTGGGAGTGCCGTACGTCCGCCGTGCCTGAGCGGCGTACCTGACGCGTCAGCCGCAGCAGCCCCCGCCGCAGCAACCACCACCGCCACCGCCACCGGCCGCCGGGGCCGGGGCGCCGCCCTTGGCCGTGCCGCCCACGGCGACGGTCGACAGCAGTTTCACGGTGTCGTCGTGCCCGGCGGGACACGCGGCGGGAGCGGCCGACTCCGACATCGGCCGGCTCAGCTCGAAGGTGTCTCCACAGGACCGGCAGCGGTACTCATAGCGAGGCATGGCGCCAGATTAATGCCCCGTCCCCCACGCCGTGTCAACTATCCCACCCCGGCCCGCCCCTACCCCGCCCCGGCCCCGCGCGCCTCGCGGATGTCGGAGACCACGCGCGCCACGGTGGCCCGTACCGCCTCGGTCTCCGTCAGGAAGTGCCAGTAATCGGGATGGCGGCCCTCCAGCCCGGCCACCGCGCGGTCCAGCCGCGCTACGGACTCGTCGAGCGGACGGGCATGGCGGGGCTCGGGGGTGTGGCGTCCGGCCATCGCGAGCCGCTGGGCGTCGCGGATCGCGAAGCGCGTGCGGTCGATCTCGTCCTGCGGGTCCTTCGACACGGCGTTCAAGCGCCGCAACCGGTCACCGGCGGCCGAGACCGCCTCGTCCGTCCCGTTCAGCAGGGCCCTGACCGTGCTGAGCAGCGCCGTCGCGTCCGGCCACCGCTGCTCCTCGCGGGCTGTGCCCGCCTCCTTCAGCTTCTGCTCCGCCTGCCGGACACTGAGGGCCGCCTGCTCGGGAACCTGCTGGAGGTCCTGCCAGCAGGCCGCCGTGAATCGTCTGCGCAACTCGCTGAGCACCGGCTCCACGGAATCCGCGCGGTTCGTCAAGGCCTGCGCGCGGGTACGCAGCGACACCAGCCGCCGGTCGATCTCCCGCGCCCGCTCGGGCAGCCGCTCCGCCTCGGCCCGTACGGACTCGGCGTCGCGCAGCACATGATCGGCCCGCTGGAGCGTCTCGGGAACGCCATGCCGGCCCGCGCCCTCGTTGAGCCGCGTCAGCTCAGGCCCGAGCGCGGCGAGCCGGGCGGCGAGGTCGTCCGCCCGCAGGCCGGAGCTCCGTACGCCGTCGAGCGCGTTGCTCGCCGCCAGCAGCGCCTGGCGCGCCCGCTCCACGGCGGGAGCCAGCCGGGCCAGCTGCGTCTCGGCCTTGTCCAGCAGTGGCGCGAGCCCCTGCTCGAAGCGGTCCAGCTCGCCCTTGACCCGCTTCAGCTCGTCCTTGGCCTTGGTCAGGTCGTTGTGCGCCTTGGTCGCGGCCGCCAGATCCAGATCGTGCTTGTCCAGGTCATGGGCGTCCACCGCGGTGATGTACGTACCGCTCGCCTCGTCGATCCTGTGCCCCAGCGCCGCGAAATCGGCCGCCACCTTGCGGGCGGCCGGCGAGCTGTCGACCGCCGTGATCGTCTCGATGGAGATCCGCAGGTCGCGCTGGGCCGTGTCCAGCTCGTAGAAGGCGGCGGCCGCGTCGTCCTTCGCGGCCTGCGCGGCGGCCCGCTGGCTCTCACCGCGGCCACCACCGCCGAACCACCGCCGCGTCCCCCCGCCGGTGAACGCCCCCGGCAGCACGGCCACGAGCAGCGGCACCGGCAGCAACATCAGCGTGAAGACATCACGGACGGCGCTCGCTTTCACTTTCGCGTGCGGCTGCGCCTGTGTCGCCCTCACATGCCTCTCCCGTGGTCGTCCGCCCTGCCCGGTACATTCTCCCACCAGGTACGAACGAACACACGGGCTGATCAGTTCGCGGTTCTGACGCGGATTTCCCCGTTGTCGCTGTGCGCCGCGATGCGGTGGGCGCTGTTCTTGTCCGTCGGTACGTCGACCTGGACTTTGCCGTTGCCGCTGGTGGCGGTCACCGCGTACGACGTGTCCGACGTGCCTGACGTGTCCGACCCGGCAGACCCGCGAGAGCTTGCAGAACGGGCAGACCTGGGCAGATCGATCCGGATGGGCCCGTTGTCCGTCCGCGTCTCCACCGTGGCGGGCACGGCGGTGAGCCGGAGGCTGAGCGAGCCGTTCCCCGACTTCATGGCGACGGACCGGGCGGAGATTCCCTCAGCCGTGACGTTTCCGTTCCCGCTGTCCAGATCGAGCGGCCCGCTGGAGTCCCGGACCGTCACCGCTCCATTGCTGGACCCGAGCGTCAGCGCTGTACTGAATCCGGAGGCGGTCACGCTCCCGTTGTCCCCGCGCAGGGTCACGGCGACCCCGCGCGGCACCTTGATCTGATGCCTCGCCTCGCAGCTGCTGATCACGGCGCCGCACTTCAACCGCAGCGAGAGGGTGCTGCCGGACATCTTCCAGCGGGCGTCGGGCCCGTTCCCGAAGAACACCCAGCCGTCCACCTGCCGCGTCACCTCGACATCCGTCACGTCGGCGGGCACGAGCCGGACGGCGGAGTTCTCCGCGTCGATCGTCAGCGTCTTCCCGCTGAAGGCGAACGACCGCTTCTCCACAGGCGCGTCCGAGGCGTCCGCTGCCCCGCACCCCGCCACACCGAACACGACAAGCGCGGCACCGCCTGCGGCGAGCAGGGTGCGGGCGTGCGCGCGGTTGCGGGTCGTGGCCACGGTAATCGTTCCCCCAGGCAGTCGACGGCCCCGCCGACTCGGCGCCGCTGTGCTGCCACCGTACGAACGAAGCCACCGGCGTCCGATCCGGCCGTCCACCGTCTGCGAGGTGGGGTTTTCCCCCGGTTCGCCCCTGGCCCGCAGCCCGTCCCATGGCCGGTTTACTGCACAGGGCCGCAGGCCATGTACGCTGTTGCCTCATCCACGGGTGCGTAGCTCAGGGGTAGAGCGCTGCTCTTACAAAGCAGATGTCGGCGGTTCGAAACCGTCCGCGCCCACCAGTACGTAGGGCCTCGACCGATCATGGACACAGTTGGTGATTCGGTGGCCCACGCGACGTCGGCCCGTACAACCCCGTGGGGGTGGTGCGGGCCGACGTCGTGTTCAGGGGTGGGTCCGTCAAACGAGCGTCTCTGTTCCGTAGCCGGTGGTGACGGTGCGTTCTCTTTATTGCGGGAGAATGCGGTGGCGGAGGAGGTCGAATCCTGCTCGGCCGTGCAGCTGTCGCATGATCTTCGTGGTTCAGGTATGGACGCCTTCGGTGCGGCTGTTGTGGTGGGGCCGGTGTTCGCGGCGGCGCGGTCGAATTCGAGGCCGTTGCGGAAGCTGTCCAGGTGGGGCAGGCCGGTGGTGCGGACTGTGGCGATCCACTGGGCGAGTTTGTCTAGTTGGCCTGGGCCGGGGTCAGGAGCGTTGCGAACTCGCCGGTGAGTGCGGTTATCTCACGGCAGGCCGCTGTGAGACGGCCGAGCAGGTCGGTGTCCTTGGTCCACAGGTGCCCGGGTGGGCCAGCAGGAGCCGGGCGGGGCGGCGTGGGGTTGTCACGAGGTGGGCGCCTTCGGCGCGGCCCTGGTTGAGGTGGCGGACGAGCGGGTTGGCGCTGCCTGTGCAGCCCACTTCTCCGATCTCCGCAGGAGATGGGTGACGGGGACGGCCGGGTTGTCTGCGCGGTGCCGGCGCAGGTGGTCGCGGCAGGGGTCGGCCAGGGGGACCGGTGCGTGGGACGACGCGGTCGGCGGACGGTTCCGGAATCCGGGCGTAGCGCTTGATGGTGTTCAGGCCGAGGTTCAGTCTGCGGGAGCGTTCGAGCAGGCCGACGCCGGAGTCGAGGAGGGTGTGGACTTCGTGCCGGGGCTCACGGGTGGTCTGCTCGCGGTGGCGGTGGCGGTGGCGGTGGCGCGAAGTCGTAGACCCCGATCACTCGGGGAATTCGCGCCGGCGGCACGGGAACGCGCCACAGAAGGCGCAGCGCGGTCACGTAGGAGACAGGTGGTGGCCAGGAGGCGGGTGAGACGGGCGGACGCCCGGCTGCATAACTCCTTGACTACCTCCGAAACTTGGCTGGTCAGACGCGTTGTGCGGCGCTGAAGGCGCTCCAGAAGTCCGGGGATCTGCTCGCGGAAAGTCTGCCGCCGGCAGCCCAGGACCGGGCAGGCCAGACGTCGCACCTGGACGTTGAGCACGACGCGGCGGCCATCCACCGGCACGTCCGCGACTGTCCGACCGTGGTACCCATGCGCCTTCCCCGTCGGCATCCCACACATTGGACAGGGAGAAGGGGACACCCCAGGTCCGGGCCAAGGCCCGGATTACCTCGCCGTCGCCCACCACCTCATCGATGACCAGCGCTGACAGCCCTGAAAACACCGTCGCCAAAAAGGAGTTGACATCTCGGGTACAACGTCAACGGCGCCCGTCAGCTGCCGTCACCACCGATGTCTAACAGAGCTGATCGTTTTACAGTCCCTCAGTTGGTCCGAGTGGAGACGATGCCATCAAGCCCGATTGCGCATCAGTGACGTTTTCTCAGCGGTGGTCATCTCCAGATTCTGTTGTGGGCGAGGGCGAGGGCGAGGGCGAGGGCGAGGGCGAGGGCGAGGGCGAGGGCGGCGCGGGCTATGTCGCCGATCTTGCTCGGGCTGAGGGTGATGTACTGCAGGGTGCGCCAGCGCTGTTTGAGCTCGGCTGCGGCGCGTTCGCCGAGAGCTCGGATGCCTTTGATCAGGCTGTTCGTGGTTCGTGTGTCGGTGTGCAGGGCCTGCTCTGACTGGCCCTTCGGGCGGCGGACCGGGGCGCGGACGCCGATCCCGGCGCCGATGTAGCCCTTGTCGGCCAGGGTGGGCAGGCCGTCGGCTGCCGCCTTGTACAGTGCGGGGAGCGCGTGGATACGGGCAGCGGTGATATCGGTGGTGGAGCCGGGCTCGGCGTCGGAGACCCACAACGGGGTGCCGTCCGGGGCGGACAGGAACTGCACGTTCCCGCCGGATGCCTTGTGCTTCTGGCTGAACCACAGGTCGTTGCCGTTGTCGCGGACACCGGCGAGGCGGTTCGTTTCGATGAGCGTGCCGTCGAGGATCACGTGGGTCATGCCCTCGCGTCGGCAGCGGTCCAGGACCTCGTGCAGGTCGGGGGCCTGATCGGCGAGGGCGCTGATGCCTTCGTGCAGGTAGCGGTGGCCGGTGGCCTGGGAGATGCCGGCGTCGCGGGCCAGGCAGTGGACACATCCGCGCTCACGGAACCAGCGCAGGACCAGCACCGCCTGGCGGAACGGGCCGAGCGCCCGGCTGCCGCGCGGAGTACCAATTCGCCGCCGGTGCGCGGCCAGTAGACGCGAGAGATGGTCCACGACGTGGCGCGGGACGTCGAGCACGGCAACATAGGTGACCAACGTGAAGCCTCTGGTGGTTACGGACATGATCTTGTGGTGAGACCTGTCCTACCAGGGGCTTTGCGTCTGCCCGCAGCCGGGCCCGGCCCGTCCGGCCTGCTCACGCATGGAGCGGTTCATGCCGCTTCGCGTAGATCATTTCGCTGAGGAAACGTCAGTCACTACCGGCGACAAGCCGCAACATGAAGATCACGATCTGCAGTTGGAGTATTAATTAACCGCATGTTGACTTCGCGTTGTAATTATTGATACCTTCCGTGCATCAGGGCGGGGGCCCTGACGCACGGGGGGATTTTCTAGTGACTTTGGATCTCAATCATTCCTTTTCCGTGCTCTCGCGAGTAAGGAACAAGGGAAAATGAAGCGTAATGCACGTATTTCCGCGGTGATTGGCGCTGCGGCTTTCATCACGCTTGCACTGGCTCCGATAGCCGAGGCCAACTGGACTAGCTCCATCACCGCGGCAAGCGTGGGATTCGAGTCCCGGCGCTGGTCGGACGAGCTGTACTCGCAGATCACCTTCCATGACTGCCGCACCAGTGCGTCGAAGAGTACCGATGTGCAGATCTGGAATGACATTTCCCTGCAGCCGGACAAGGCTTACGACAGCAAGAAGTTCACCGCCTGCTTCGACGGGAAGGTCGGCAATGGCGAGTGGACGGACCTGCCGTCCGGCAAGCGCGACTACTATTTCAAGATCGTGAAGATCGGCGACTCCACCTTCGGCCCGCAGTTGACCGTGGGCTCGCTGACCGTGGACACCACCAAGGCCGACGGCTGAGATTCCAGGCGAGGTGAGGGGCGCCCTTTCGTGGGGCGGCCCTCACTTGGGCGACGAGCGGTCAGTGAGACTCTATGAAATTCAGCACCAGTTTGCGTAGTGGAAGCGTGCGGTGGGCCGCCCCCGTTATTCTCTTCTTGACGGGCCTTTACTACGTGGTGGGAGAAAAGGCGCCACTCGCAAGCTCTTATCATTACGCTCCAAGTATTGTCGCGGAGCCGCTGCAGACTCTCTACGCGCTGGCTTATGCGACAGCGGCGGCTTTGGCCTGTTGGGAAAGCGGGGGCCTTCGAAACGCCCGGATATTGGCTCTGGCGCCCGCTCGCTCGCGTTTCCGGATCGCGGCCAACACGCTCGCGCCCGTGTTGGTGCTTTCCTGGGCGGTCCTGCTCATTCCCGCGGCGATTTCACTGGCTCGATCAGCGACCGTCCCCAGCCTTGACAGCCTGCGCCTGCCATTGGCGGGCATGGTGCTCTGCGTTGCGCACGCGATACTCGGATTCGCCGTCGGCTGCTGGATCCCGCGGATCATCGGAACGCCCATCGTGGCTGTGGCCGACTGGGTCACCGTTGCCTTCACTAGGGCAGTGCTGCCCTATTGGCCGCGCCATGTCTCCGGTCAGTTCGACTCGATCGGCTTTGGAGAGGTGCCGGACTTCGTCACGATAGGGGTGCCCATCCTGCTGGCAGGCGGTGTTGCCGCAGGGCTGATGATCCTTTGGCTGCCGCGCGGCTGGCTCGCGTTGCGTGTGATGGTCGCGGCAGTGGTTGCCGTCGGCGGGGTGCTCGGCGCTCAGCGTGAGGCCTCCGAGTGGTCGGCCACCGCGCCCCTGACAGCCGGGCATGTGGCAATGAAGTGCACAGGCAGCGCGCCGCGCGTGTGCGTGCCGGAGTTCAACGCACGCTATCTGGCGCAGTTCCAGCGAGACACCGCCAACGCACTGCACACGCTGCGTGGCGCCGGGGCGACCTCAGCCTCGCCCCGGCTGATCACCGATGGCTATGTCGACGGCCGACTGCAGAAGAGTTCCACGGATGCTGAGTGGCACATGGTCCTCACCGGGCCGTTGCAGAGCGGAGACGCGGTCTACCAGGTCATGATCCGGTCCCTTCACTTCCGCTGCGACCAGGTCCCTGCCCGCAGCGCCCACTCGGCCTGGCTGTGGGCGGCCAAAAAGACCGGTCAAGAGAAGCAGTACCTCAAACGCCGGCAGGCGGAGGGACGGGATCCTGTGGCCCAGAAACTCGAGAAGCAGGTCCAGGCCGATGTCGCTCTTATCCTCGCCGAGCAGCGGGCGGAACAAGCCGAGTGGATCAGACACACGCTCGACACCTGCGAGGCGAAGACTCCATGACATGGTGGTTCAAGGCCCGTCGTGGCCACCTTCTGCTGCCTCTCGCCGTGGTTCTTTTCGCCGTGGGGCTGTACGTGGTCCAGAGCAACACGGTGCTCTTACCATCGCTCACCGGCAGCCCTCGTATCGCGCTCTCCCTCTTCGTCCCTATCCCCCTGCTCGCTCTTCTCATGGCTGCTCTGGAATCGCGGCTTCCCGCTGCCGAGGTCTCGGGGGTCCGGTCCATGACCCGGCTCGACAACACCCTCGTTACCGCGGTCTTGGCCGCGGCGGTGCTGTGCAGCGTGCTCGTCGCCGCCGTCCAGGGTTCTGCCCAGGCCACGACCGGCGGCCGCAACGCTATGTTCCTGACCGGGCTGATGCTGCTCGGCCGGGCCTGGGGCGGTCAGGCCGCAGTGATGATTCCGGTCGGTTGGCTGGTCACCGTGGTACTCATCGGGTTCCGGGGGAACCTGCCGTACTTCTGGACCGTCATCGCCCTCCCTCCGGACAGCGTGTCCGCAGCTGCCGCCTCGCTGGTGGCGTTCATCGTCGGCCTTGCCGCCCAGATCCGCTCATCGAGGAAAACAGCGTGACACTCGAACTCACCAACTGCACTTATGGTTACCGACGCTGGAAGCAGCCGGTGCTGCAGAACTTCTCGTACGCCCTGCCGGACGGCCTCACCGTCCTGCTAGGGCCCAATGGTGCCGGCAAGTCCACTCTGCTCAAACTGGCGGCTTCGGTGACAAGGCCCCAGAAGGGCGGCGTGACCCTGGACGACGAACAGGCAGGTACCACTGCGTACCGACGGGCGGTGGCTTGGATGCCTCAGGACATCGTGCCCATGCCCACCCTGTCGGCACGCGAGTACGTCGCCTACATCGGCTGGCTCAAAGGCATGAACCGCACCGACGCTTGGAAACAGGCGCGTAAGGCCCTGGTGCGCGTGCAGCTGACCGACAAGGCCGACACCCGCACCAGCCAGCTCTCGGGCGGCCAGCTCAGGCGCGTCGGCGTCGCCGGGGCGCTCGTCCACGGGGCCCGGGTCCTGCTTCTGGATGAACCCACCGCTGGCATGGACCCCTATCAGCGCCGTGTCTTCCGTGACATCCTGCGGGGACTGACCGGCGATGTACGGGTCCTGCTCTCGACCCACGACGTCGCCGACCTGGCGGAGGAAGCCGACCACGTCACCGTCGTGCATGACGGGACGATCCTCCACCACGGGAACACCCACACGTTCCTGACTCACACACCACCCGGCACTCTGGAGGGACGCGCCGCCGAGGCGGCCTACACCGTCCTGCTCAGGAGCCGGGGAGTCGCGGCCTGATCAATTGAGTAACGAACTGGCATGCGATTGCAGGTGGGTACGCTCTGGTGATGACGGGCGCCCTCCGCTTCCGCCCGCTGCCGCCGGCTCTGCAACAAGCTGGTTGAGTTCGTTGGAGTTGGTCGGCCCGGACGCCGAAGCCGGGCGGACGACGGGCGTCACGTTCCGGATCACCGTCCTCGTCGGCCCGGGCCGCTCGCGAGAGCGCCGCTCAGTGTCTTCGTGAACTCCGGGCAGGCGCCGGCATCACCGGCTCTGAGCCGGCCGCTCGGTGTGGCTGGACGCACTCCAAGTCCAGCCGCATCGAGAACGCCCGGACGCCGCCGTCCCACGCCGGCATACGGGCCTGGTGCCTCGCGTGCCGGGCCGAGGCCGTGCCGTCGTTTTCCAGCCGGGCCCGGGGCGCCCCTACCGCGTGAACCTCGGCAGCCACGCCGCCTTGAAGCCCGGGTGGCCCGCGTGTTCGGCGGCCATCTGGCGTACGACGAAGCCGAGGCCGACGGCGCGGCCTGACGGGAAGTCGTGCGTGGGGCGGTCGGTGTCCAGGGCGGCGACTTCCGCGTACTCGCTGAGGAGGATCCTGGCCGTCTCGATGCGGCGGAGGGTCTGGGCCGGGTTCTGGTAGGCGATGTGGTGGTCGAAGCCCTGGTTCCTCGGGCTGAACGCGACTGCGCCGATGGCCTCGTGGACCTCTCCCGGTAAGTCCGGCGGACACCGCCAGGATCCGGCGCCCGCGCGCTCGGCGATCTGCTGTTCTTCGTCCAGGCGTGCGCTCACGAACGCGAGGAGGTCCCTGTTGTCACTCACGTGTTCAGCTCTTCGTCGTGCCGGATGATGTGGTGGATTTCCATCCCGACGTCCGCGCGGTCCTGCCCGGTGGCCGTGGCGCGCCCCGCCCGTACGTCGTGCTCCGGGCGAAGGGGATCGTCGGTGTCTTCGGTGGCCACGACGGGATGCTACGCCGCGTTCGCGATCTTGGCTCGCACAGCTGTCGCGGTCAGTGGGTGTCCGGTGTCGTGCCGGGGGCCAGGAGGCGCAGGAGGCGGGCGGCTTGGCGGGCCGGGGTGGTCGGAGGGTTTCTTGGGGGCTCGCGGTTGTCTCGTGCCAGCAGGAAGAGCCATACGAGCGCGAGGAGGCGGCGGCAGTCGAGGAGGCGGGTGGTTTCCGCCGGGGTGAGCGGGACGTGGCTGAGGAAGAGCGGGACGTTCAGCGTGCCGTCCAGCCAGCTCGATACGTGCTCGGTGATCTCCGCGAGTTCGAAGGCGCGGTCGCTGCGGCCGGAGTCCTCGAAGTCGACGACGCGGACCCGCGTTCCGTCCCACAGGCAGTTCGCGAGGTTGCCGTCGCCCGGGCCGAAGATCACCGGGATGTTCTGAGGGACACCGGACTGGGCGCCGTTCTCCAGGCCCGAGCCGGCCAGCCACGTCAGGCCGTGGCGCATCGCGTCCGCCACCGTGCGGGATACGCCGGGCATGCCGGACGGCGCCTGCCAGGCGTGGAGCCGGGCGATGACGCCGGCCTGGTGGTCATGGCGGACCGGGAGCGTCGTCGCGACCTCCGGCGGGACCGCCGCGTGCAGGGCCGTCACCGTCCTTGCCAGGGCTCTGGTCTGCCGTTCGGTCATGGGAGCGCCCCGCAGCGGCGTGCCCGGGAGACGGGACATCACCACGGTGGGGCGCGCCGCGTCGGGCTCCGAGCGCAGGGGGGCCGGGGCCAGGTCCGGGGCGTAGCGCGCGAGGAGGGTCAGGGCGCGCCATTCACGCGCGTGTTCGGCCCCGCTCCCGGGCCGGAAGCGTTTGACCACCGTGGCCCGGCGCAGCTCGACCGTGTGGGTGCTCCACTGGACGGAGGTCATGACCGCCAGTCTGGCAGGGGCCGCGCCGCCGGGGGCGCACACTGGGGCCATGAGTAACTACCAGGGCCCCGCGACGCTGGTCGCCGGCGACTCCGAGATCGAAGTCGAAGCGACATTGAGCGGGAGCAGGGCCGGTGCGGTGCAGTGGGGCGGCAGTGTGCAGACCGGTGGCACGACGGCGGACTTCTTCGCCGCCATGGAGAAGGACGACGTGAGGATCCGGCTGCCCGACGGCAGGGAGGGTGCGGTCGCGGTCACCCACACCACCATCGGCAGCGGCCGGCTGCGTGTCTCGGGGAGCGGCGCCATTCCCTTCTAGGAGGTCGAGCCCAAGAGGTCCGGACGCCGCTCTGACGATCCGTCCCCTATATCGCCGGTTCCTCCCGCCCGACCGCCGCGACCGCCGCGACCGCCGCGACCGTCGCGACCGCCGCGACCGTGAAGCGCGCGTGCAGCTCGCGCGTGTGGTCCACCTGCCGTACCGGGCCCGTCAGTGTGATGCCCGCCGTCAGCCGGATGTCGGTGCTGGACGCGGCGAGGCGCAGTTCCAGCTCGCCCGGTTCGACGATCCGGTGGCCCGCGCGGCCGGTGAAGGAGGCGAGGTCGGCCGGCACCGTCACGGCGACCCTCGCCAGCCCGCCCGCCTCCAGGGGGACCCGTACGTAGCCGATCAGCCGCTGCACCGGCTGGACGACCGAGGCGACCGGGTCGTGCAGGTACAGCTGTACGACCTCGACGCCCGTGCGCGGGCCCGTATTGCGGACGGTGAAGGAGAGGTCCACCGCGCCGTCGGTCGGTGCTTGCGTACTGTCCGTTTCCAGGTCCGACCAGTCGAACGACGTGTACGTGAGCCCGTGCCCGAAGCCGAAGGCCGGGGTCGGGTCGATGTCGGAGACCTCGCTGCGCCGGCCCAGCCTGGCCGCCAGATAGGTGGAGGGCTGCGCGCCGGTCAGCCGCGGGACGCTCACCGGAAGCCGGCCCGACGGGTTGATCCGGCCGCTCAGTACGCCCGCGACCGCCGACGTTCCTTCCTGCCCGGGGAAGAAGGACTGCACGATCGCGGCCGCCTCCTCCACCGCCCTGCCGAGCGCGTACGGCTTGCCGGCCAGCAGCGTCACGACCACGGGTGTGCCGGAGTCCAGCAGCGCCTCCAGCAACTGCTGCTGTACGCCCGGCAGTTCAAGGCTCTCCGCATCGCAGCCCTCGCCGCTCGTACCGCGTCCGAAGAGACCCGCCCGGTCGCCGAGGGCCACGATGACGACATCGGCCTCGCGGGCCGCCGATACGGCGGCGGCGAAGCCCCGCGTGTCGGCGGTGTCGATGTCCGAGCCGGGCACGTGCACGATCTCGCTGTCGGGGAACTCCGCGACCAACGACTCGCGCAGCGTGGGCAGTTCCACGCCGTACGGGGTGCCCGGGTGCTGGGAGCCGACGTGGACCGGGAACGAATAGCAGCCGAGGACGGCCATCGGCGTCTCGGCCTGCGGGCCGACGACCGCGATTTTCGCGGGCCGCTCCAGCGGCAGGCTGCCGTCGTTGCTCAGCAGGATCACGGAACGCTCGGCGAGACGGCGCGCGATGTCCCGGTGCGCGGAGGAGTCCAGGCTGACCGTGCCGCGCAGCCGGTCCAGGACGTCCGCGCCCTCAAGGCCGCTGAGATCCGGCCCTGCGAAGTCCGCCAGCGCCGGCGGTACGGGGCTCCAGTCCGGGTCGAGCAGCCCCAGTTGCGCCTTCTGCGTCAGGACGCGGCGCAGCGCGCGGTCGATCAGGTCCTCGGACAGCTCCCCGGCGGCGACCGCGTCCCGCAGCGGCTCCCCGAACGTCTTCACGGTGGGCAGCTCGACATCGACTCCCGCGCTCAGCGCCGCGCCTGCGGCCCCGCCCCAGTCGGCCGCCACGCCATGCAGGGTCTTGAGGAAGGCGATGCCGAAGTAGTCGGCCACCACGGTGCCTTCGAAGCCCCAGGTGTCACGGAGCAGCCCGGTCAGCAGCTCCTCGTCGGCCGCGCACGGCACCCCGTCGGTGTCGGTGTAGGCGTGCATGACGGACCGTACGCCGCTCTCCCGTACCGCCATCTCGAACGGCGGCAGCATCACGTCCGCGCGCTCCCGCGTCCCCATGCCGACCGGCGCGAGGTTGCGTCCGGCGCGGGAGGCCGAGTACCCGACGAAGTGCTTGAGCGTGGCGACGATCCCGGCGGACTCCAGGCCCCGGATGTACGCGGTCGCGGTCGTGCCCACGAGGTACGGGTCCTCGCCGATGGTCTCCTCGACCCGGCCCCAGCGGGCGTCACGCACGACGTCGAGCACGGGGGCCAGCCCCTGGTGGACCCCGACCGCCCGCATGTCGCGGCCGATCGCCGCAGCCATCTCGCCGACCAGCGAGGGATCGAAGGAGGCGCCCCACGACAGCGGGACGGGGTACGTGGTGGCTCCCCACGCGGCGAAGCCGGCCAGGCACTCGTCGTGGGCCAGGGCCGGAATGGCGAAGCGGCTCGCCGCGACGATCCGCTCCTGCGTCCGCATCAGGGACAGCGCGCCGAGCGCGGGATCGACCGGCACGGTGCCGAACGGGCGCGTCAACTGGCCGAGGCCGTGCGGAAGAAGCTCCGCGAGCGTCGGCGGCGCGTCCATGTCGTGCTGGTGCGGGGCGACTTCGGCTCCGTCGGCCGAGGCTCCGGCCCACAGGCCGTACAGCTGGGCGGCCTTCTCCTCCAGGGTCATGGCGGAAATCAGTTCTTCCACGCGCGCCGCGCGCTGTTCGGGAGTGAAGGCCGGAGTGAGGGGGCGGGTATCGGTGGTCATGTTGTCGTTCACTTTCCTCCGACGCCCATGAGGCCCTGGACCAGGGCGCGGCGCGCGAACAGATAGACGAGAAGGACGGGCACGGTGGACAGGACCACGGCGGCCAGCAGCCCGGGGATGTTGATCCCGTACTGGGTCTGGAAGTTGTAGAGCCCGAGGGTGAGCACCTTGGTGTTCTCGGACTGGGTCAGCACGAGCGGGAAGAGGAAGCCGTTCCACGCCTGGAGGGCGGAGAAGACCACGATGGTCGACAGCCCGCTCTTGGACAGCGGGACGACCAACTGCAGGAAGACCCGCCGGGTGTCGGCCCCGTCGATGGCCATCGCCTCGAAGAGTTCGTTGGTGATGTCCCGCATGGAACCGGTGAGGATGAGCGTGCAGACGGGCAGGCAGAACGCGGCGGTGGGCAGGATGATGCCGATGAGGTTGTCGTAGAGCCCCGCCTTGCTGATGACGTAGAACATCGGCACGATCACCGCCTGGGCGGGGATCGCGAGCCCCAGCAGGAAGAGCCGGAAGACCCGGGACGTCGAGCGCGCCCGGCCCCGGACGATCGAGAAGGCCAGCGGCGGTACGAGTACCAGCACGATCGCCACCACACTTGTCGTGACGATCACGGTGTTGAGGAAGTAGCGGCCGAACCCGTTGCTGAAGTCGTCCACGTAGTTGGAGAGGCTGAAGCCGCCGGGGAACGACAGCGGACCGCCCGCCGTGTACTGCGCGCGGGACTGGACGGTCGCGCCGAGCATCACGTAGATCGGCAGCCCGACCAGGCACAGCCACAGGAACGCACCGAAACCAGCGAGGTAGTTGGGGGTGCGCCTCATCACAGGCCTTCCTTCGTGCCGGCCATCTTGTCGTAGCCGGAGACCCGCACGACGACGAGCGAGATCGCCGTCGCCACCAGCATGAGCAGCAGCGCGGTGGCCGCGCCCGCGCCGAAGTCGAAGCCCTTGAAGGCCTTTTGGTACATGTAGAAGGCGGTGATGGTGGTGTCGGTGCCGGGGCCGCCCTGGGTGAGGATCAGGACGGTGTCGAACGTGGTGAGCCCGCCGACCACCATGAGAATCACCGACGTGATGATCGAATTGCGCAGCTGCGGCAGCGTGATGTGGAAGAACTGCCGTACGGTCCCGGCGCCGTCGATCGCGGCGGCCTGGTAGAGGACCACCGGGATCGCCCGGGTCGCGCCCTGGTAGATCAGCGCGTGCAGCGGGGTGAACTGCCAGGCGCTGACGAGGACGAGCACACCGATGGCGCCGTTGCGCGTACCGAGCAGATTGCCGTCGCCGAAGAGCCAGTGCGCCTGCGCGGGAATGCCGAAGTTCGGCTCCAGCAGCGCCCGCCACAGCACGGACACGGCGGTCGCCGACAGCAGTAGCGGGACGAAGAAGACCGCGGACAGCACGGCCCTGTTGCGCTGCGGCCCGGCGGCCCAGACGCCGAGCAGGATGCTCAGCGGTGTCTGGACCACCACACCGAGCCCGGTGAGCAGCAGACTCAGCCAGAGACTCTTGATCATCACCGGGTCGTGGAACAGCTTGGTCCAGTTGCCGAGCCCGGCGAACTCCGGTGATCCCAGGCCGCTCCAGGTGGTGAAGGAGAGGACGGCGACCAGCACCAGCGGCACGATCGCGAACAGCCCGAAGAAGAGCGTGGCGGGCAGGGCCCACCCCAGACCGGGGCGGGCCACCCCGGAGCGCCCGGCGCCGGACGTACCGGAGGCACCGGACGCGCCGGGCGTGCCCGACGCACCCAACGCACCCGACGTGCCGGACCCGGATGCCCGTGGGCGGACCGTTCCGTGACTTGCCATGGACGTCGTCACCCTCACGCGGTGGTCAGGGCCTGCATGGCCTTGATGAAGCCGTCGGCGTCCAACTGGCCGTTGAAGAAGCCCTGGACCGCCACGTAGATGGGCTCCATGTCGGCCGGCGGGTAGGCCTGGTCCCACGACAGCTGGAACGCGGGGGCCTTGTCGACCAGATCGAACTGGTACTTCAAGTACTCCGGATTGTCGGCGGAGTTCAGGAACGCGTCGGTGTTGGTCGTGGTCGGCAGGTTGCCGAGGGCCAGCTGCGCCTTCACGAACTCGTCGGAGTACATGAGCTTCAGGAACTTCGCGATGTCGTCGGCGTGCTTCGTGGACTTGCGCACCGAGTAGAAGTTGTTGGTGTTGCCGACGAGGTCGTCCGCCTCGCCCTTGCCGCCCGTGACGGCGGGGAACGCGGTGTAACCCAGGTCGTTCTTCGCGAAGTCGGGGCTCGCGTCCTGCTGCGTGGAGTACTCCCACGAACCCATCAGCTCGAAGCCGGCCTTACCGCCGGCCAGCAGCGCCGGGGAGCCGCCGTCGGTGAACTTCACCGAGTCGTAGTTGCTGCCGAACGCACCCGCGTCGATCAGCTCCTTGAGCATGGACAGCGCCTTCTTGCTGTCGGCGCTCGCCCAGGCGCTCTTGTCGCCGGACAGCGCCTTCTGGAAGAGGTCCGGCCCGGCCACCCGGTCGTAGAGGTATTCGAACCACATCTGCGTCGGCCATTTGTCACCGCCGCCGAGCGCGATCGGCGTGACGCCCTTGGCCTTCAACTTCTTCACCGCCGTGAGCAGTTCGTCCCACGTCTTCGGCGGCTGGACACCGGCGTCGGTGAGCACCTTGCTGTTGTTGAAGAGCAGGACGGGCTGGGTGCCGCGCATGGGAACGCCGTACGCCTTGCCGTCGATCACGGCGGTGTTGAAGACGGACGGCAGGAAGTTGGACTTGAGCCCCGGGTCCTTCTTGATCAGATCGTCGAGCGGCAACAGCAGGTCCGCCTTGACGAACGGCTGTATGGAACCGCCACCCCAGTTGAAGAAGACGTCGGGGGCCTGCGGAGTGTTGATGACCGTCTGCAGCTTCTGCTGGTAGTCGGCGCCGGGAACGGTGTCCAGGACGGCCTTGACCTTCGAGGTCTTGTTGAACGTCGCGACGATCTGCTTCTCCACCTTGTTCGCGGCATCGCCGTAGACGAGTACGTGGAACTCGTCGGCGCTGCCGGAGGAGGAGCCGCCGCCGCAGGCTGCCAGGGCCCCGAGGCCGAGGACGAGCGCCGTGCCGCCGGCGACGGCCCGGGTGAACCGTGCGAACCGTACGCGTGTCTTCATCGCCAGACCTCTCGAAAGTATCGGCACCATTGCCGAAAGCCTCTTGCGAGCAGACCGTAGGACTCGTCTCGAAGGCGGTCAACAGTGCGGTCGCCGCGCGATCAAACCGTTACGAACGCCGGTGGCATATCCTTCGGTTCATGGGCGAAGGCAGGAGTGGCAGCGGTCGCGAAGGCAGCGGTGAGGGCCGAGGGGCGGGCAGGGTGACGCTGGCCCACGTGGCCGCGCAGGCCGGCGTATCCCTGTCGACAGTTTCGAAGGTCCTCAACGGCCGGCCCGATGTCTCCGCTCCCACCCGGGTCAAGGTCGAGGAACTGCTCGACGCGCACGGCTACCGCCGCTCCTCGCCCACCCCGCCGGAAGCACCGCTCATCGAGATCGTCTTCCACGAGCTGGACAGCACCTGGTCCATGCAGCTCATCAAGGGGGTGCAGAGCGTCGCCAAGGAGACCGGCCTGAGCGTGGTCCTCACCGAGTCGGGCACCCGGCACTCCCCGGGCGTCGACTGGGTCGAGGGCGTGCTGCGGCGGCGCCCGCTCGGTGTCGTCCTCGTCTTCTCCACGCTCCCGGACGAGCTGAAGAAGAAGCTGTGGTCCCGGGCCATCCCGTTCGTCATCATCGACCCGGCGGGCGATCCCGCGCCCGACGTACCGTCCGTGGGATCCGCCAACTGGGCGGGCGGGCTTGCCGCCACCCGTCATCTGGTCGAACTCGGCCACCGCAGGATCGCGGTCATCACGGGACCCGAGGACATGCTCTGCTCCCTGGCGCGGCTCGACGGCTTCCGCTCGGCGCTGGCCATGGCGGGTCTGGAGGCGGACCCGGCGCTCGTACGGTTCGGCGACTTCAACGTACGGTCCGGCCACCAGCACGCCATGGACCTGCTGAGCGGCCCCGACCGGCCGACCGCGATCTTCGCGGGCAGCGACCTCCAGTCGCTCGGTGTCCTCGAAGCGGCCCGGGTGCTCGGGCTCCGGGTCCCCGCTGACCTCTCGGTCGTGGGGTACGACGACATCCCGCTCGCCCAGTGGTCGAGCCCCGCCCTGACGACCGTCCACCAGCCGCTCGTACAGATGGCGGAGGAGGCGGCGCGCATGCTGCTGCGGCTGCGCCGCTCCGGTCAGGGAGAAGCGCAGGGCGGTCCGGGTGGTCCCGGCGGTCAGGGCGCGGACGGGGCGGGCATCGAGTTCGGCACCCGGCTCGTCGTCAGGGACAGTACGGCGGCTCCCGCGTCCTGACCGCACCGCCCGCGCGGGCGCACACTGGAAGCATGTGCCGCAACATCAAGACCCTCCGCCCGCCCGTCCAGCCCGAAGAGGCCACGGAGGACGAGATCAGGGCCGCCGCGCTCCAGTACGTACGCAAGGTCTCCGGCTTCCGCGCCCCGGCCGCGCACAACCGCGAGGTGTTCGAGCGGGCCGTCGACGAGATCGCGGAGGCCACCGGGAAGCTGCTCCGGCAGATCGAGGTACGCGGCGCGGCCGCCCGTGCCTCGTGACGGCCTGGGTGTGTGAACAGCCGCCGTGGCGCCGGAGATCAGGGAGTCGCCGGAACGCTGAACGACTATACGGCCGGCTGCGGTTGGCGCCGCGCCGACGGCCGGCGTACGACGAAGGCTGCCAGCGCGCCCGCGCCGAACAGCGCCAGTACGGAGATGACCGTACCGACCCAACTCGCGCCCAGCCACTGGCCGCCGAAGTAGCCGAGGCCCGCGCTGTAGACGGTCCAGGCCACGCCCGCCAGGGCCGACCAGGGCAGGAACTCCTTCACCTTGCGGTGTGCGGCGCCCGCGCCCAGGGACACCACGGAGCGGCCCGCCGGGGCGAAGCGCGCGATGACGACCAGCGCGCCGCCGCCCGCGCTGAGCGCCTCACCGAGACGCGCCTGCGCGGTGGTCAGTTTGCGGGACCGGGCGATGAGCCGGGCGAGCCGGTCGCCGCCGCGCCGGGCCAGCCGGAAGGCCACGAGGTCGCCGGCCACGGACGCACCGGCCGCGCAGAGCATGACCAACAGCAACGAGGGCACCTCACGCGGCACTTGGGTCACCTGCGTGACCTTCTCCGCCGCGTCCACCACGGTGGTCGAACCGGCGGCTGCGGCTGTCGCGGCCGTGATCACGAGGACGCCGCTGGGCAGTACGGGCAGGAACACGTCGAGGAGTACGGAGACGACCACGACCGCGTATATCCATGGGCTGCCCGTGAGCGGTCCCAGACTCTCCAGCACTAATCCGACTCCCTGATCCCGTGCCCAGTGGGTGGCGACGCCGCGGCGTCGCGGGGGGAGCGGCAGGAGCGGCCTACAGCCATACAGCGTACGCCACATCTTCACCGCGGCGCCATGCCGATGTGGCGGTCCGCGGGCTTCGACAGGACGGTCCTTGCCCGGTGCGACCGGACAGGGCCTGGCCCCGGCACAGCGGAGCCCGGGCCTCCGGCGGGAGGTCCGGGCGGCCGTGTCGTACGGAACCGGTCGGGAGGGTGTTCAGGCCGCTACGGCCGTGTGCCGGTCCTGGCCGAGCCGCCCCGCGCCGTCGTTGTCGACGTCGTCACGGGAGCGGGAGCGTGAGGTGAGCAGCCGGTCCAGGGCGAAGGCGCCGGGACCGGTGAAGGCGATCAGGAGCAGCGTCCAGCAGAAGAAGACAGAAGGTTCGCCGCCGTTCTCGATCGGGAAGAGCCCGTTGGGCTGGTGGACGGTGAAGTACGCGTACGCCATGGAACCGGAGCTGACCAGCGCGGCCGTCCGGGTACCGAGTCCGAAGAACACCAGTACGCCGCCTATGAGTTGTATGACGGAGGCGTACCAGCCCGGCCACGTGCCCGCAGGGGTGCTGTGCATGCCGAAGTAGCCGAAGAGCGACGCTGCTCCGTGGCAGGCGAAGAGCAGACCGACGACGATGCGGAACAGCCCGAGTGTGTACGGCTGAGCTTTGTTGAGCCTTGTGTGCATGGGGGGTTGGTCTCCTTCGATCATTGGTCTGGACCGATGAGGCGACCACCACGTTAGGCAGGCCTAATCAATGCTTGCAAGTTCAACATTCAGTCGTGGATCAATTCGAGCCGCGCGGCCCGCCGCGTCCGCGGCGAGTGCGCGCAGGCCGGCGCGGGCCACCGCGTCGGCGTCCGAGAGCATCACGGAATCGACGCCGGGCCGCGCCCCGGCCGCGGTCACCCAGTGCACCCCTTCGGTGGGCACGCCGAACGCGAACCTCCGCGGGTGTGCCTCTCCCTGCCGGTCGATCAGCCGGTACGGCCGCTGTGTTACGTCAAGACCGCCGGTTTCGTAACCGCCGAGTGTGTGCGGCCGGCACTGGCCGTTCTTCAGGAGCCGTGCGAGCAGAGGGTCGCGGGTGCGCCTGAGGTCGGGTTCCGGCAGCCGGGCCTCCACCAGCGTCGTGGCGCTGACGGCGGATCCCGGCACATCGGCGGACTCGGCGGTGAACACACCGTCCTGGGCCACTATTGCCGTACGCGGGCCGATCACATCGAGCACTCCCGCCTCGATCAGCGCCGTCATCTCCTCTATGCGGCTGCGCGGCGGTCCGATGGAGAGGAACGCGTTCAATGGTGTGTACCAGTGGTCGAGATGGTCGCGCCGAGACGCCCCGGCCAGACCGGCGTGGTCCACGATCTGGCGCAGCTCGTTGCGGAGATCGCGCAGGACGTCCAGGGCCGCTTTGACGGGCCCCGCGACGTTTCCGAGCGCGGCCTCGGCCGCGTCCTCGCGCAGGTGCGCGAGCAGCCATCCGCGGTGACCTGCGGGATCGTGGAACGTCTCGCCGCCGTACGGGCGCGACATCCGGTCCCACGACCAGCGGTCGGCCGGGCCGAACCCGGCCTCGTCCAGGACGGCGGACTCCTCTGCGGAGCCGTGCGGCGCAGCGAGGAACCGGTCCCGGAAGCGCTCGGGGGCACTCTCCGGGGTTCGCGGGAACCGCGCGGTCCCGGGGTCCTCCGGAGGCCGCCCGGCGCGGCGCGCGAGGACGGCTCCGTAGTAGACCGCCTCCACTTCCTTGGCGACCAGCGGCCATATCTCCCCGAGGAAGTCCGGCGGGTCGCCCTGCTCGGCGCGCTTGCGGAACGCCGCGATCACGTCGGGGGTCAGTGTCAGCGGCAGATGCCGGCCCGACGGCCCCTTCGCGTTGTCGCCGCGGGCCTGATACGGCACCCCGCGCCGCGAACCGGCGTACAGCCGCGGTTCCCGCCCCGACGGTTGGTATACGAGAGCGCCGTCGGCACCGCGGACGAATCTGCCGCCGCGTCCGGCGGTCAGCAGCGCCATGTGATCGAAGAAATTGAGCCCGAGCCCGCGCAGCAGAACCGGTTCTCCGGGGGCGACGGCGGAGAGATCGACGTCCGCCGGATTCGCCGGAGGCACGTAACGCAGGCCGTGCCGGGCCGCGTACGCGGCCAGTACAGACTGCGCCTGACCGGAGACAACAGGCAAATGCCCCTGTGCGAGCACGACTGCGGAGAGGCCGGAAATCGACGTTCCGTCGTCGAGAGTCAGCGTCTGCGTAGGGCGGGACGTAACGGACGCATCGCGCGAGTGGCCTGAACCGGACGCATCGCGCGACTGGTCCGAACCGGACGCGTCGTCGTCCAGGGCGACCGCGCGGGCCCGGTGGACCTGGACGGTCATGCCGTCCGGCGCGCCCTGGACGGCTCTGTGGAAGGCCCATTCGAGGTAGCGGCCGTAGCCGGCCCGCGTCGGATAGTCGTCGGGGCCCAGCCGCTCCCCGGGGCGGTCCGCGGCCCACTCGTACAGACTCGGCCCCGGGCGTATGGGCCCCTCGCACACGACGCTCTCATCGGTGAACACGGTGACCTGTGAGGCCACCGTGTTCATCAGCAGCTCGGCGGGCTGGCCGGTGCGCCAGACCCGGCCCGGGCCCGCGGGCGAGGGGTCGATCATGTGCACGGTCACGGGCACGCCCGGGGCCAGTTCGGTCACGGACGCGCAGAGTCTTTCGAGGACCGAGGTGCCGCGGGGGCCGGCGCCGACGACGGCGAGTGAGTAGGGCAGGTGCTGCCGTACATCGGACAAAACGGTGACTCCCGGGGCATGGGGGGTGCGGGAAGCGGATGGTCCGCTCATCATGCCGTTGCTCCACCGAGAGTCGAACCTTAGGGCGGAGGATCACCCCATGTGGGAAGGATCACTGCCAGTTTCGGGACGCCGATTTCGGGGGATTGCGGGAGCCCGCGGTGCAGGATCATGCCCCTGACGTGAGGGTTCTCGTATCGACCGTCACCAGTTCCGCGCTTCCCTCCCGGTCCTGGGCCTGCTCCAGCGCGAGGTCGGCGCGACGGCCGCGCAGTGTCAGGGTCATCAGCTGATTGCCGAACCAAGGCCCGCCCGTCTTGCGCCAGTTGACGGACGCCAGTGGGGTACGGCCGTGCCGTTTGAGCGCACGGCCGATGCCACGTCCCAGACCGCTCCAGCCGAACCGGAAGCCGATTTTCATCGACGCGGGCACGGAGTTGTGCACCGGGGAGCAGGTCAGCTGGACGACTCGCGCGTCGGGACCGCCGTGCGGCCAGGCCGCCTGCGCGACATACGCGTGGTGTACATCACCCGACAGCACGCACACCGACGCGGGGGCCTCGGGCCCGGAACCCACCTCGGCGATCAGCGAGGCCATCGTCTCGAAGGAGTGCGGGAAGGCCGCCCAGTGCTCCAGATCGGCGGCCCGGCGCAGCCACTCGCCGAACTTCGCCCAGCGCGCGCCGCGTTCACCGCCGCTGAGCGCGCTGGCCCAGCCCTCCACGTCGTGGATGGCGGGCGGCAGCAGCCACGGCAGTGACGTACCGATGAGGAGGTGGTCGTACGATCCCCGCTGCTCCAGGGCCTGTTCGCGCACCCACCGCTCCTCGTCCGGGTCGAGCATCGAGCGGTTCTGCTCGTCCAGGACGCGGGCGGCGCGCGAGTCGACCATCAGCAGCCGGGTGCGGCCGAAGTCGCGCCGGTAACTCCAGCGGACGGCGGTGGCGTCGCGGTCGGCCTCGGCCGCGAAGGCGCGCACCTGAGCGGTGCCGTCGGACTCCGCGCGTACGGCCGCGTAGAGCTTGTCGCTCTCCAGCTCGGCCGGGGAGAGATTGCCGAGATGCTGGTAGACCCAGTACGACATCAGCCCGCTGAGCAGCCGCTCCTGCCACCAGGGCGTCTCGCGCATCTCGGCGAGCCAGGCGCCGCTGGTGTTCCAGTCGTCGATCACGTCGTGATCGTCGAAGACCATGCAGCTGGGGACGGTGGAGAGCAGCCAGCGCACCTCGGGGTCGCGCCAGGACTCGTCGTAGAGGTGGGTGTACTCCTCGTAGTCGGCCACCTCCGCGCCCGGCGGCTGTTCCAGGTCCCGGCGTTCCGCCAGCCAGTCGCGCGTCTCCTGCGACGGCTCGTCCGCGTACACCTGGTCGCCCACCAGCAGCAGCACGTCGGGACGCGCGGCCTCGGGAGCGGTGGCGAGGCGTGTCGCGAGGGTGTCCAGCGCGTCGGGTCCCACCGGGTCGTGTTCGTGACCGCCCGGAGCGGCCCAGCGGCAGGAGCCGAAGGAGACGCGCACCGCGGTGGCCGGGACCTCGGGCGTACGGATGGTGCTCGGCGGGAACGGGGAGTCCTCGGGCGGCCAGACGCGCCGGTCGTCGAGCAGTACCTCGTACGCGGTGGAGGTGCCCGGTGTCAGACCGGTCACCAGGATCAACGCGTAGTGGTGGCCCGCGACCTGGAACGTGCGCGACGTGCCGCGCGCACCGTCCTCACAGCGGACCTCCGCGGTGCACGGCCGCTCGGTCTCGACCCAGACGGTCGCGGTTCCTCCGGCGTCCCAGTCGACGTACCGCAGCAGTGGTCCCAGGCGCAGCCCGGTCATGTGTGCCCTCCTCCGTCGTGCCGTACGGCGTCGCCGTCGCACCGTACGGCACGGAAATGACGGAGGTCAGCAGCCGTTCAGGATGGACTGGAGGGCGCTCTTCTCCGCCGGGTCGACGGTCAGGTCGTAGTAGTGCTTCACGTGTACCCACATCCGGGCATACATGCAGTCGTACGAGGCGAGCGGAGGCATCCACTCCGCCGGGTCACGGTCGCCCTTCGACTGGTTGACGTTGTCGGTGACGGCGATGAGCTGCGGGCGCGTCAGGTCGTTCGCGAAGGCCTGTCGCTGCGCGGTGGTCCAGTTGTTCGCCCCGGACTGCCAGGCCTCGGCGAGCGGGACGACGTGGTCGATGTCCACGTCGGACGCGGCGGTCCAGGTGGCGTCGTCGTACGCGGACTTCCATGTCCCGCTGGTGGCCGCGCAGCCGGCGTCCGTCACGACGTTGGTCCCGTCGCGCTTGAGCACGGTCTCGCGCGTGTCGCAGGTGCCGGACTGGGTGATCCAGTGCGGGAACGCGTCGCGGCTGTAACCGGTGGTGGAACCTTCCGCCGCCTCGGTCAGCTCGCCGAGGTAGGTGCGTGCGGTGGCGGCGGTCACGGGGGTGGGCGGGGCGGCCTGCGCGGCGGGGGCGCCGACCAGGGCGGAGAGGGAGAGAAGTGCGGCCGATGCGGTGACGATCGCGGTGCGGGCGGCTTTCCTGGGGGAAGGAAAGGTGCGACGCGCGTAGATTCCTGACATGCGAACTCCCTTGATGTGGGGGGATGTTGGCCGTGCGTTGGTCGGCCTGCGAACAAGCCTGGTGGTGACCGGTTTCCGTGGGGTGGGCACCAGGTAACAGCGTGGCGACATGTGCACGTCACATCAAGGGGGCGGGGAGGGCGTATTCGAAGCGTTCCCCGAGGAGGTCGCGCCGGGGCGCGCGGTACGGCGGGGCGCGGGCCCGCCACCCGGGCGACGGCCGCCGCGCGGTCGGGGGCGCGCGGTGCGGCGTGCGCGCGGGGGCGTGACGGTGGGCGCGGCGCCGAGTTGTGCGTCAGAAGGGGCCGTTGTCCGCGCGGGCCGGACGGATCCTCTGATGCGCGGGCGGGGTGGATTTCGGGACGATCGAGCCGGAACGAGGAGGGACGGCCGTGGATCGCTCCCAGTGGAAGACCCGCCGGACCGAGAAGCTCCTGGGTGAGCCCGCCGAGGAGTACCCGGCCCGCGCCGAGGCCGGGTACGCGTTCGCCCTGGGGCACGCTGTCGATGACCGGCGCACCGAACTCCGGCTGTCTCAGGCCGAACCGGCTCGCCGCGCCGTGATGACGCAACCGCAGATCTCCACCATCGAGGGCGGCGATTCCGTACCGGCCCCGGCTCTGCTCACGCGCCTGGCCAAGGCGCTGGACGCGTCGCTCACCATCGGCCTGGACGGCGACACTTCAGCGTTCGTCTTCTCGGCGCACGGCGCACGGCGCACGGCAGCGGGCGGCCTGACGGGACGGCGTCGGGCGATCGCTCCTCGGCGGCCTGTCCGCAGGCCGGTTGCCGTCCGCGCGGGCCGGGCCTCTGGCGTGCGGCCGGTTGCCGTCCGCGCCGGGCGGGGACGGCCGGCGGGTCAGGGCTGGACGTGGAGGTGGATCTCGCCGTTCTCCGTGGTCACGCGGAGCTGGGTGAGGTCCGTGACATGGGCGTCCGGGGAGAAGGCCGTCGCGCGGGGGCCCACGCCCAGGACCTGGGTGCCCGCCGCGCGCGCCGCGGCGATGCCCGCTTCCGAGTCCTCCAGGACCACGCAGTCCGCCGGGTCCACGCCCAGGGCCGCCGCGCCCTTGAGGAAGCCCTCGGGGTGGGGCTTGCTGGCGGTGACGCTTTCGGCCGTGACGCGGGTCGCGGGCATCGGGAGGTCCGCCGCCGTCATGCGGGCGTGGGCCAGGGCAGCGTCGGCCGAGGTGACCAGAGTGTGGGGCAGCTCCGCGATCGCCGCCATGAAGGCCGGTGCGCCCGCGACCGGGACGACGCCCTCCGTGTCGGCGGTCTCCTCGGCGAGCAGTCGGCGGGTGTCCGCGTAGTTCTGCTCCATCGGGCGTTCCGGGAGAAGGACCGCCATCGTGGCGTGCCCCTGCCGGCCGTGCACCACCTTGAGTGCCGCCTCCGGGTCCAGGCCGTGCTCGGTCGCCCACCGGCTCCAGACGCGCTCCACCGCCGCGTCGGAATTGACGAGCGTGCCGTCCATGTCCAGGAGAAGCGCCCGTGCGGTCAGGACGGTCGGGGTGGTGGCGGACGTGCTGGGCGCGGGTGTGGCCGTCATGCTGGGCTCCAGGGCAGAAAGAAGCGGCCCCGCCCGCCGGTCAGGGAGTACGGACGGAGCCACTTTGTTTCGTCATCGTACAAACGGGGCGGCCCGGAGGCGAATCCGGACCACCCGGCCCCGGGTCAGTGCCGGCCGCCGTGCCGCGGCCCGCCGTGGTCGCCACCGCCGTACCCGGGCGGGCCCTGGCCTGCCGGTTCCGACTCCAGACTGGCCTTCGTGTTCGGACCGTAGACCCCCGCGGGATCGCCCTGTACCTGCCGGTATGCCTGGTAGATGGTGACGGAGTTCACCACGTCCTGGTCGTACGTACCGTCCACCGGCCCCTGATACAGGTGCAGCGACGTCAGCTTCTGCTGGAGCGCCACGACAGCCGGACCGCTGTCCCCGGGACCGAGCGAGGACCCCGACGGCGCCTGAGGTGCTTGGGGCGCCTGGGCCACCGTCCGCGTGGCGGGCGCCGGCGGCGCGGCCTCGCGGGTCTTCGTGGGCGAGGGGCTCGGGCTCGTGGACGCCTTCATCGGGGAGGGGGAGGCCGACGCGGACGGCGTGGGCGGCGCGGACGGCTCCGGTGAGGTGCCCGACACCGCCCCCGGGTCCGGTTCGTCCAGCGCCTCGGCAGGCATCGCCCGGTCCTTCCCGTCGTCCCAGGAAAGGTTGACGCCGACGGCCAGGAAGGCCCCGAAGACGGCCGCGCCGCCCACCACGACCCCCGCCTTCCGCAGCGGCTTACGGCGCTCCCGCGCCTGCGCGCGCGCCGAGATCCGCGCCTGCCGTCTGCCGGGACCCCTCGCCGCTGTCACTCCGGAGGGAGGCGGCAGGGGCTCCGACGCGGCGAAGCCGGCCGGGTCCTGGCCCTCATCGGCGGGCGCAGCGTACGGCGGTGTCCCCGGCCCCTCGAAGTCCTCCGGGGGCGCGGCGTGCTCAGCCGTACGCTCCCCGCAGTCGCAGCCGGGTCTGCCCTCCGCGAGCTGTGAAGTGCCGCATACGGGACAGAGCTGTCCGGTCACCAATGGGTCCCTTTCCCGAGGTGGCTGGTAAGGAGTGCCTGCGATTATGCAGGCACTCTTCGCCTGGTGTGCCGCCGCCCGAACCCTCCGGCGGCGCTCGGCGGGCAATACCGGGACAGAACCACCAGGATGGAGATCCGGCGGATCCCGAGGAGATGCGGATGGCTCAGGAAGTGAGCACCCCGGCCATGAGCGCGGCGCCAGGCGAGGGCCAGAACCGGCGCTCCGTCCTGATCTCCATCGGCGCGCTGCTGATGGGGATGCTGCTCGCCGCACTCGACCAAACCATCGTCTCCACCGCCCTGCCCACCATCGTCAGTGAACTCGGCGGCCTGGAGCATCTGTCCTGGGTCGTGACGGCCTATCTGCTCGCGTCGACCGCCGCCACCCCGCTGTGGGGCAAGCTCGGTGACCAGTACGGCCGCAAAAAACTCTTCCAGAGCGCCATCGTCATCTTTCTCATCGGCTCCGTGCTGTGCGGTGTCGCGCAGAACATGCCCCAGCTCATCAGCTTCCGCGCCATCCAGGGACTGGGCGGCGGCGGGCTGATCGTACTGTCGATGGCGATCGTCGGTGACCTCGTCTCGCCGCGCGAACGCGGGAAGTACCAGGGCCTGTTCGGCGGAGTCTTCGGCGCGACCAGCGTCCTCGGACCCCTGCTCGGCGGATTCTTCACCGAACAGCTCAGCTGGCGCTGGGTCTTCTACATCAACCTGCCCGTCGGCGCCGCCGCGCTGCTCGTCATCGCCGCCGTACTGCACATCCCGGTGCGCTCGGCGAAACACACCATCGACTACCTCGGCACCTTCCTCATCGCCGCCGTCGCGACCTGCCTGGTGCTGGTCGCCTCGCTCGGCGGTACGACCTGGCCGTGGGGATCGGCCCAGGTCATCGGCCTCGCCGCGCTCGCCGTCGTCCTGCTCGCCCTGTTCGTCCGGGTGGAGCTGCGCGCGGCCGAGCCCGTACTCCCGCTGCGGCTCTTCCGCGTCAGGACGTTCACACTGGTCGCGCTCATCAGCTTCATCGTGGGCTTCGCGATGTTCGGCGCGATGACGTACCTGCCGACCTTCCTGCAGGTCGTCCAGCACGTGACGCCCACCCTGTCCGGTGTGCACATGCTGCCCATGGTGGCGGGTCTGCTGCTCACCTCCACACTCTCCGGCCGGCTCGTCAGCCGTACGGGCCGCTGGAAGGTCTTCCCGGTGGCCGGCACCGGCATCACCGCCGTCGGGCTCTTCCTGCTCCACCGGATGACGGAGTTCACCGGTACAGCGGTGATGAGCCTCTACTTCTTCGTCTTCGGCGCCGGGCTCGGCCTCGTCATGCAGGTGCTCGTGCTGGTCGTGCAGAACGCCGTCGGCTACCAGGACCTGGGCGTCGCCACCTCGGGTGCGACCTTCTTCCGCTCCATCGGCGCGTCCTTCGGTGTGGCCATCTTCGGCACCATCTTCACCAACAGGCTCATCAGTAAACTCAACGCGGCACTCGCGGGACAGCGGCTGCCGCCCGACGCGGACGCGGGGCGGCTCGCCGCCGATCCGCGGGCCATCGCCCGGCTGCCGGGCCCGCTGCGTCCGCGCGTGCTGCACGCGTTCGCGACGTCCATCACCGATGTCTTCCTGTACGCCGTGCCCGTCGTGCTGCTCGCGTTCGTCGTCTCGTGGTTCCTCAAGGAGGACAAGCTGCGGGCGTCGGTGACCGCCCCGGAGGTCAGCGAAACCCTCGCGTCCAACCCCGTCGAACGCTCCTCCGCCGACGAGACGACCCGCGCCCTGTCCGTCCTCGGCACGCGGGAGGGCCGCCACCAGATCTACGAGACGATCACCGCGAAGGCGGGGTACGACCTGCGCCCCGCGTCCAGTTGGCTGCTGCTGCGGATCAGACGCGACGGCGTCGTGGACCCCTCGACGCTCGCCGAGTTCGCGCCCGTACCGCTCACCGTGGTCAACGACGCCACCCGGCAGCTGGAGGTGGAGGGGCTGGCCGTACGCGACGGGATCGGGCTCGTCCTCACCGGGCGCGGCGCGCGGACGGCGGAGGGGCTGGCGCAGGCCCGGGAGGACTCCCTGTCCGAGCTGCTCGGCGACTGGTGGGGCCCGGACAGGCCGACCGATCTGGTGCGGCTCGTCGAGGAGTTGAACGCCGAGCTGTGCGGCTCGGACGGCGACCGCCCGCACACTCCGGAACCCCCGAGGGACCACGCGCCCCCACCACCGGAGTCGTACTGACGCAGGACCTCGGGGCCTGCGGGGCCCTACCGGTCTGCGTGGGGCGTGAGTTGCTTGCCGTACCAGATCTCGCTGTACGGGCCCGTCTCACGGTACGCGGGGATCTCCGCGAAGCCGTGTTTGACGTACAGGCCCCGCGCCTCGATCAGATCGAGCCGGGTGTCCAGGACGAGCCGGCGAGCCCCGAGTCCGCGCGCGGCCCGCTCCAGCGCGGCCGTCAGCGCCGCCCCGCCGCCACTGCCGCGTGCCTCGGGGCATACGTACACCCGGGTCAGCTCGGCCGCGGGTCCGGCCGTTCCCCCGTCGAGCATTCGCAGGCCGCCGCAGGCAGCCGCCTCACCGTCGAGCCGCCCGACGACGAACTCGCCCGTGGGCGGGACGAGTCGGTCGGGCGGGTCGTCGGCGAGCCCCCGGTCGATCTCCGCCTCGGTCGCCGGACGCCCCCAATAGCGGCTCGCGACCTCGGCGTAGTAGGCGCGGCGCAACCGCGTGGCCTCGGGGGTGCTGAACGGCTCGGGGCGCACGTACCAGTTCATGGTCGTCTTTCTATCGGGAGGCGGGTCTGTTTGCCCAGGGAATTACGGGCAACCCGAATTCCTGAACGACCCGCTACGACCCCTAGCGGACAAGTACGAGAACAAACCGAGACGAGCTGAAAACAGGAAGGCAAACATGTCCACAGTCCTGATCGTCATCGGTCTGCTCGTGGTCCTCGTGATCATTGCCGGTGTGGTCCAGTACGCGGGCCCCGGCAAAGGCCGCGGGCGCACCGGACTGAAGCACCGGTTCGGCCCGGAGTACGACCGTGTGGTGGCCCGTCACGACGGCGACACCAAGGCAGCCGAACAGGAGCTGAGCGAGCGGGTCCGCCTCCACGAGGATCTGCACCTCCAGGACCTGTCGGCCGAGAAGCGCGACCAGTATCTCGCCCAATGGACCGCACTCCAGGAGCGTTTCGTCGAGGCCCCGCACGAAGCGGTGGCGGAGGCGGACCACTTGGTGGCCCGAGTGGCCGAAGAACGCGGCTACCCCGGTGGCACACACCACGACGACCAGCTCAATGCCCTCTCCGTAGAGCACGCCCATCAGGTGGACGGCTACCGGAGGGTGCACCACGCGGCCTCTTCGGAAGGACGCGACGCGAGCACGGAGGAACTGCGCGAGGCGATGATCGGCGCGCGTGAGCTTTTTGAACGGCTGGTCGGCGCCCACCCGGAGAAGAGCGGTCACCACCGCACCCGGGACGCCGACCGGAACAGCAACTTTTCACTGCGGCCCAAAGGAAGTGGAGCGTAATGACCTACGACGAGAAGAGTGAGCGGAAGAACCTGGAATTCGACCCGGCGGGCGAGGAAGCCGTACGGCCGGACCGAGCCGTGCACGACGACCGCACCGAGTACCGGGACGTCACGAACCACGACGACGGGCCGGGGCGGACCGACCGGGCCGAGTGGCCGGTAGCGGACGGCTCGGCGGACGACGGCACTGCGGCTCCGGAGCGGGCCGGTACGGAGCGGGTCGGCGCGGAACGGGTCGGTACCGAGAGGACGGCCGACAGGACCGCTGACACGTACGAGCCCGCCAAGCCCGACTACGCCCCGGACGCGACACCCGCGAAGGCGACCGGCGCCAGGAGCGCGGGTAAGACGTCCACGCGTAAGCCGACGGCCGGCACGGCGACCTCTCGCACGACGACTCGGGGGACGGGAACCGGCCAGGGCGCGGGTGCGGTTGGCACCGAGACCGGACGGCTGATCCCGCAGCACGAGAGCGACGAGCTGACCCACCGGCTCCAGGAGGCGCTGACCACCTTCGTGGACGAGCCCCGGCACTCGGTCGAAGAGGCCGCCGGGGTGCTCGAGGAAGCCGCCAAGCGACTCAGCACCGTACTCGCGGAACGCCCGCGCTCGCTGCGCGCCAGCTGGGACGGGAACGCGAAGACCGGTTCCGGCGACAAGGCCGGTGCGAAGGAAGGCACTTCGGACACGGAGAACCTGCGGCTGGCGCTCCAGAGCTACCGCGAGGTGACGGAACGGCTGCTGCGGGTCTGAACCGACTTCCCCCGGCAGACCATGACCCGGCAGGACCATGACGACCACGCAGGCGGCGGCCCGGAAACGGACCGCCGCCTGCGTCTGTCGGCTGCGTTTCTCTGACGAGACGATGCGCGATCCCGACGTTGACGGCCAACGCGCTGAAGACGCTGTCGTGCAGAACGGCCCTGCCCGGGGCTCTCCGTCAGCCGATCACCCGCGCCAGGGCGAAGCCGTCGTAGCCCTTGCTCCCCACCGTCTGCACCGCCGTCGCGGACAGCCGGGGATGCGCCCCCATCAGCTCGATGGCCTGACGCGTTCCCCGCACTCCCGCGTCCGAGTTGCCCGCGTCGCCCACGCGGCCGTTCCGTACGACGTTGTCGATGATGATCACGCTGCCGGGACGGGTCAGCTTCAGCGCCCACTCCACGTAGTGCGGGTTGTTGGGCTTGTCGGCGTCGATGAAGACCAGATCGAAGGGGCCGGCGTCCTCCGCCACGAGCGCCCGCAGCGACTCCAGCGCCGGGCCCGTCCTGACCTCGGCGAGCTTGTCGAGCCCGGCACGTACGAGATTGGCGCGCGCGACCTCCGCGTGCGCGGGGTCGTACTCCAGCGAGACGAGCCTGCCGTCCTCCGGCAGGGCGCGGGCCAGCCAGATCGTGCTGTAGCCGCCGAGTGTGCCCAGCTCCAGAATGGTGCGCGCGCCTTGCAGCTGAGCGAGGAGGTGCAGCAACTTGCCCTGGTTCGGGGCGACATTGATGGAGGGCAGGCCGGCCGCGTCACTCGCCGCGAGGGCGGCCGAGAGCACCTCGTCGCCGGGGACGAGCTGTTCGGTGAAGTAACGGTCGACCGCGTTCCACTGGTCCTGGGACATGGGGGCCTTTCTGCTACCGGGATTCCCGAAGGGGACTTCACCCTAGAGCGTCGGCTCTGCCCGGACCCGGGTTCCGGACGACAGGAGTCGGCCCCGCGCGGTTCGGATCCTCCGCCCGGACCCGCAACCACCTGGGCTCCCGTCTCGTTGTGCTCTCCCGCCGGGCCGGGATTCCGGCGGCCCGGCGCGCGGTTCGGCACCCGGCCGTCGTCCCGTCTCCGGCCCGTTCGGATCGGAAACCAAGGGCATTGAGCCGAAACGGGGATGACAGCCAGGCGAAGAGGGGGTTGCCTGAGTCTTCTCATTGGGGCAATGCAAGGCTCTATGCCCCAGGGACGGCGGTTTCGTACGGAGGGTCGGCAGGCGTGGCGAATGCGGAGCACAGTGTGCGCGGGAGTGCGGCGATAAGGGATGCGGACGGCCGGTTCGCCCTGGCCCGTGCGGCTCTGTGGCTGGTCGCCGCCGTGCTCGCGGTCAGACAGGCGGCCGCCGTGCTGAGGCTGCCGCCGGGGCAGCGGCTGATCGATCTGGAGACGTGGACCGGTGAGAACGGAGTCCTGCATGTGACGGGATCGCTTTACGACACGGAGAGATTCACCGGTACACCGTTCGCGGGCCTTGTCCTGAAACCGCTCACCCGTTCGGCCGAACAGAGCCTCGGCGTCGCGTGGACGTTCGGAACACTGCTGCTGGTCGTCGCCCTCGGCCTCGTCGTGGCCAAGGCCCTGCCGGGCAGCCTGTCGCGCGGGACGGGCCTGATCGCGGCGCCGGTCGCGATCAGCCTGCTCATGCTGTCCCTGCCGGTGCGCAACAGCTTCTACCTCGGCCAGACCAGCATCATCCCTGTCCTGCTGGTACTGCTCGGCTGCTTCGCGGTGCGCGGGGAACGCGCCCCGGGCCTGCTGATCGGCGTCGGCGCCGCGCTCCAGCCCGCCGTGCTGCTCTTCGCCGCGCTGCTCTGGCTGACCGGACGCAGGAAGGGCGCGGTGACGACGGCGGGTACGTTCGCCGCGTGCTCGGCCCTCGCGTGGGCGGCGCTGCCCCGGGACTCGTGGACGTACTGGGTGCATCATGTGGCGGGCGCGGGCCTCGGTGACAGCCCCGGCACACTCGCCAACCAGTCGCTGCACGGCGCACTGCTCAGGATCGGCCTGGAAGGGCCCCCGGAGGTCGGCCTCTTCCTCGTGCTCGCGGCAGCCGTCGTGTACGCGGGACTGCGGCGCGCGGTGCGGTACGCCAAGGACGGCCAGCTGCTGCTGGCCGTCGCGCTGACGGGCTGCGTGGCGGTCGCGGTGTCACCCGCCGCCTGGCAGCACCAGTTGCTGTGGGTGCTGCTGGCCCTCGTGGGACGGGTCGGCAGGAAGGCCAGGGACCGGCTGGTGTGGCCGGCGGTGGTGGTGCTGGTGATGACACTGCCGGGGACGATGCTGCTGCCCAACATGACCGCGCTCCTCCCCGTACGGGACAACATCCCGCTGATCGCCGCGCTCGCGGCGGCCTGCGCGGTGCCGTTCCTGTCCCGTTCGTCGCCGTACTTCGAAAGACCGGTGCCGACCGAATACGCGCGGCCCGTGCCGGCACGCTGGAGCCGTGTCCCCCTGCTGCCGTTCTGGCGACGGCTGCTCGGCCGCCCCAACCTGCTGCTCGAACTGCTCGTCATTCGCGTCGGCTACTCCGTCTACTCCCACATCCGCCTTGCGGCGACGGGGGGCCGGGAGGCCGCCGAGAAGCACGGCGGTCAGGTCATCGCCGTCGAACGGGCGCTGGGGATCGACGTCGAACACTGGGTCAACCACACCGTCGCGCAGGTGAAGTGGGTCTCGGGCTTCTTCGACTTCTATTACGAGTCGTTCCACTTCATCGTGCCGCTCGCCGTCCTGGGCGTGCTGTACGTCCGCAGCCCGGCCGACTACCGCTGGGCGCGCTCCTCACTGGGCTTCGCCACGGTGCTCGCGCTGATCGGCTTCTGGTTCTACCCGCTGGCCCCGCCCCGGCTGATGCCGGGCCTGGGCTTCATCGACACGGTGCACGGCCCGCAGGACCTCGCGAACCCGGACTACGGGGCGATGACGGCGCTCACCAACCAGTACGCGGCGATGCCCTCGCTGCACTTCGGCTGGGCGCTGTGGTGCGGTCTGGTGATCGTCGTGCTGGCGCCGAAAACCTGGATGAAACTGCTGGGTCTGCTCCACCCGCTCTTCACGGTCTGCGCGATCGTCGCCACGGCGAACCACTGGGTACTGGACGCGGTGGGCGGCGCGACGGTGGTGGGCACGGGCTTCGCCCTGACGTACCTGCTGGCGGGCCCGAGAAGGCTGCTGGGGGCGGGGGAGCCGAGGGCGGCGCGGGTCGGGGTCGGGGTGGCGGGAGGGGCTGGGGTGGCTGTTGCGTCTGAAGGTATGGAAGGGGAGGACGGGTGATGACGACTTCGTCGTCTCCGTTGCGGCCCATCACCGTTGTTGCCGGAACGGGCGCTCTCGGTCACAACTGCGGGGCTTTTCGCACACCGTTGAGCAGCGACCTGCCGCCGAGCCCGATCCCCGCCGCCAACGCCAGGGCCACGATCCACCAGATGCCGCCCATGCCGCCGCCACCGTCGCTGCTCGCGCTCGCGGTCGTTGCGGTCAGCTCGGTGGACGTCTTGGAGGCCTTCGCCTTCGGCGTGGGGCCCGTCGCGTTCAGGCGTTGCACCAGGTCGATGCCGCCGAAGTTGCGTGGGTCGGTGTCCGTCGCATGACACGCGAGGATCAACCGGGCATACGCGGCAGGGCCGTTCTGCTGGGCCCAGGCCGCCGAGTTCCGCTTCAGCCACTCCAGCGCGCCGCTCGCTTCCCTTCCGTAACCGGCGGCCGACAGTGCCGTCACCGCGTCGGCCGTGCTCCCGGGGTCGGGCTGCGGCGCGTCGGGTGCGGTGCCGGGCGCCGGAGTCCGGTCGAGGTGGCCGGTCTCGGCGAGGGCCGCGGCCAGGTAGGCGGCGCCGTTGCGCGCGGCGCGCTCCGGGGCGGGGGAAAGGGACTTCTGGCAGGCCGGTGCCGGACCCGGGCGCACCGGTGACACCACCATCCGCTTGCCTATCCCGGCGAGCACGCCCGCCGTGGTGGCCTCGGCGTTCGCGGTCAACTTCCCCTTCGCGTCGGGCTGGTAGGCGAACGCTCCACCGCCTGCCGTACGCACGCCGCCACCAGCTGTCACGTCACACGGGATCGAGAAGCCGGCCAGTGCGTCGTACGGGCTCTGGTGCGCCGACGACTTCACCGAACTGGGCCGCACGCCCGCGGCTGTCAGCGCGCCGATCACGAGCGACGTGGACTGCGCGTCGCTCGGCGCACCGGGGCTGCGGCTCCAGCCGCCGTCCGTGTTCTGCGTGGATGTGAGCCAGTTCAGGGCCTTTCGCATGGCAGGGCGCTGATGGCCGATCGTGGACAGCGCCTGGACGGCCGCGGCGGTGGCCTGGGAATCGAGCGTCGTCCCGGCGTCGCACGGCGTACCGGGGTCGGCGCGGTACGAGGGGAACGCGCCGTTGGCACACTGCTGGCCCTTCAGCCAGGTCACCGCCCGGTCCGCCGGTCTGACACCGGCGGCGAACTGCCCGAGCATCGCGAGGGATTGCCGCCAGACACCGTCGTACGTGGGGTCCGTCGTGCCGTAGAGCCCCGGCGGGATCACCACCGACGCGGGCGGCGCCGGGGACGGTGTGGGGGCGGGCGCCCCCAGCGAGGGGCTGTTCGCGGAGGAGGCTCCGGTTCCGTGTGAAGGGCTGTTGGCGGAAGGAGCGGCGGAAGGCGGCCCGGCGGGGACGTCACCGCCCGCGACGGCGGCCGGTGCGAGGGTCACGCACAGGACGGCGGTTGCGGTGAGCACGGCCGCGCTGCTGCGAACGGTGGTCATGGACGGAACTGGGCCTCTCCTGTGGGCGCGTGGATACGCGGGGGCCGAACGCCCGGGCACGCTCAGGCACCGGGCTCGACCCCGTAACCTCGGCCAACCCCGACGGTGCGGGCCGGCACCGACGCGCACCGGTGACACAAGCCGACGGCCGGTTCCCACCGACATTCCACCGACTTGGCACCGTTTCGCATTGGTTTCGTACCGGCTTCTGCCCGTACGGGCACGATATGAGCCCGAGGACGACACTCCCACTCTACTCACGCCCTCATCTGCGACGCTCCTGCCCACCGGGCTTCGCCGAACGACCACCGCGCGGCCGCCGAATCCCGATCGCCTTCGCTACGGGTGGTGTCTAATATCCGTCGGCATGACGAGCCCCGCCGAGAGCGTTCAGCCGTTCCGCGTCGACATCCCGCAAAGCGACCTCGACGATCTCCACGACCGCCTCGACCGAACCAGGTGGCCCGACGAACTCCCGGCCGTGGGCTGGGCGTACGGCGTCCCGCGCGACTGGCTCAAGGATCTCGTGCGCCACTGGCGGCACACCTACGACTGGCGCGCCGCCGAGGCCCGGCTGAACGAGTGGCCGCAGTTCACCACCACCATCGACGGGGCGAACGTGCACTTCGCACACATCCGGTCTCCGGAACCGGCCGCGACCCCGCTGATCATGACGCACGGCTGGCCGGGCTCGATCGTCGAGTTCGCCAAGGTCGCCGGCCCGCTGACCGATCCACGCGCACACGGTGGCGACCCGTCAGACGCGTTCCACCTGGTGCTGCCGAGCATCCCCGGGTTCGGGCTGTCGGGGCCGACGCGCGAGACCGGCTGGGAGTTCCACCGAGTGGCCCGCGCCTTCGCCGAGTTGATGGCGCGACTGGGCTACGGGCAGTACGGAGCGCAAGGCGGCGACTGGGGCGCCGTCATCTCCCGCGAACTGGGCCGTAGTTACCCCGACAGGGTCATCGGCGTGCACCTGAACCTGCTCCCGGGCTCGTCCGCCACCGAAGAGCCGGACCCCGCCGAACTGGCCGCGCTGAGCCCGGCGGAGCGCGGGCGGACGCTGGCCTCGTGGGAACGCGGCCGGCGATGGACGCGTGACCGCCAGGGCTACGCCGACATCCAGTCCACCCGGCCGCAGACACTCGCGTACGGTCTTACCGACTCGCCGGTCGGCCAATTGGCCTGGATCACCGAGAAGTTCAAGGAATGGACAGATACGCGTGGTCTTCCGAGCGATGCCCTCGGCGTCGACCGTGACTGGCTGCTCACCAACGTGATGCTGTACTGGCTGACCGGCACCGCAGGTTCGTCGGCCCGCATCTACTACGAGAGGGCGCACGCCGACTACTGGGGAGCGCCGCCGGAGCCGTCCACCGCACCCACCGCACTGGCCGACTTCCCGCAGGAGAACTTCATTCCGCTGCGGCACCTCGCGGAGCGGACGAACAACATCGTGCGGTGGACGGAGTACGACCGGGGCGGGCATTTCGCCGCAATGGAGCAACCGGAAGCGCTCGTCGGTGACATCAGGACGTTCTTCGGCAAGCTCCCCCGGCAGGCGCCCGGAGCCCGCCGACCGTGACGGTTCCCTCGCGGCCGGGTCCGCGGTGAACGGACCCGGCCGCGAGCCTCCTCACCGGGCTGCCACCTGCCATGCCACGCCACGTCCGGGACCCGGATGGGACCGTGCGTCCTCGGGCCTTCCATCAGGAGCCGTGCCGGACCTCCGGGCCTGTCTCCTGTCAGGAGTCGCGTCGACATGCCGCCAGGCCATCTCCGGACACCCCGCCGTGGTATGGATCACCCGACCCTGGCATTCCGGTCGCGCTACCGGACGGTAGATTCAGGAGCGGTCGGCGATTACTCCGCAGCTTGTCCTATTTCTGCGCAGCCGATTACGATCCGTCGAAAACAGAGAATGCTGTGAGAAGGGGGCCGAGAGTGACCGCTGAGACCATTGTGGCGGGCACCGGTGTGGTGAGGCCCCCGGCGGAGGCGCCGGTGGAATCCCCGGGCGGGGACGACCAGCCGCTGCGCATCGCGCTCCTCAGTTACAAGGGCAACCCCTTCTGCGGTGGCCAGGGAGTTTACGTACGACACCTCTCGCGTGAGCTGGCCCGCCTCGGGCACAGCGTCGAGGTGATCGGTGCCCAGCCCTACCCCGTACTCGACGGCGGTGTACCGCTCACCGAGCTGCCCAGCCTCGACCTGTACCGGCAGCCCGATCCGTTCAGGATGCCGAGGCTGTCGGAGTTCCGCGACTGGATCGACGCCCTCGAAATCGCCACCATGTGGACCGGCGGCTTCCCCGAGCCGCTGACGTTCTCGCTGCGCGCCCGGCGTCATCTGCTCGCCCGTGCGGGGCAGTTCGACGTCGTCCACGACAACCAGACGCTCGGGTACGGGCTCCTCGGCGACCTCGGCGCGCCCCTGGTGACCACCGTCCACCACCCCATCACCGTCGACCGGCGGCTCGATCTGATCGCGGCGGAGAACCTGCGCAGACGTGTCTCCGTACGCCGCTGGTACGGCTTCACACAGATGCAGAAGCGTGTCGCGCGCCGGCTGCCTTCGGTGCTCACGGTCTCCGGGTCCTCGCAGCAGGAGATCATCGACGACCTCGGCGTACGGCTCGACCGCGTCCATGTCGTGCACATCGGCGCCGACACGGACCTCTTCTCGCCGGACCCCGCCGTGCCCGAGATTCCGGGCCGGATCGTCACCACGTCCAGCGCGGACGTCCCGCTCAAGGGGCTCGTTCACCTGGTGGAGGCCCTGGCCAAGGTCCGCGCCGGACAACCCGCCGCGCACCTGGTCGTCGTCGGCAAGCGAGCCGAGGACGGTCCTGTCGCGCAGGCCATCGAGCGGTACGGACTGGAAAACGCCGTCGAGTTCGTCAAGGGCATCTCCGACAACGAGCTGGTCGACCTCGTCCGCGGCGCGCAGGTCGCCTGCGTACCGTCCCTGTACGAGGGTTTCTCGCTGCCCGCGGTGGAAGCCATGGCCACCGGCACCCCGCTGGTCGCGACAACGGGCGGGGCGATCCCCGAGGTTACGGGAGCGGGCGGCGAGACCTGTCTGGCCGTACCGCCCGGCGACGCGGGCGCGCTGGCCGCCGCCCTCGGGCGGCTGCTCGGCGACGCGGAGCTGCGGAACCGGCTCGGCGTGGCGGGCCGCGAGCGGGTGCTTTCCCGCTTCACCTGGGCGAAAGCGGCCCAGGGCACAGTGGAGTTGTACCGCGCGGCGATCGCGGAGCAGCGGCCGTCCGGCCGTCGTGGCGCGGTCCCGGGCGGCGTCCGTTGATGGCACGCACCTGCCTCCGCACGCGCCCGGACACCTGCGACGATGCCCGCGCCTGCGTGGATGTCCACGTCTGCGACGATGCCCGCGCCTGCGTGGATGTCCACGTCTGCGACGATGCCCGCGCCTGCGTCCACGCCCGCACCCGTATCAACGCCCGCGTCACCGCCCGCGCTCGCACATGTCTCCGCCCCTCCTCCCGTCTTGCCTCCCCCCTCGATCGCGAAAGCAGGACTCTGTGCTGACCGTGGATTTCACCCGCTTCCCGCTCGCCGCAGGCGATCGAGTGCTCGATCTGGGGTGCGGCGCGGGCCGGCACGCCTTCGAGTGCTATCGGCGCGGTGCTCAGGTCGTGGCCCTCGATCAGAACGGCGAGGAGATCCGCGAAGTGGCCAAGTGGTTCGCCGCGATGAAGGCGGAGGGAGAGGTCCCGGAGGGCGCGACCGCCACGGCCCTGGAGGGCGACGCGCTCAATCTGCCTTTCCCCGACGAGTCGTTCGACGTCGTCATCATCTCGGAGGTCATGGAGCACATCCCGGACGACAAGGGCGTGCTCGCCGAGATGGTCCGTGTCCTGCGGCCGGGCGGCCGGATCGCCGTGACCGTGCCGCGCTACGGTCCCGAGAAGGTGTGCTGGGCGCTGTCCGACGCGTACCACGAGGTAGAGGGCGGTCACATCCGCATCTACAAGGCCGATGAACTCCTCCGCAAAATGCGGGAGTCGGGCCTCAAGCCGTACGGGACCCACCACGCGCACGCGCTGCACGCGCCGTACTGGTGGCTCAAGTGCGCCTTCGGCGTGGACAACGACAAGGCGCTGCCCGTCCGCGCGTACCACAAGCTGCTGGTCTGGGACATCATGAAGAAACCGCTCGCCACCCGCGTCGCGGAGCAACTCCTCAACCCCGTTGTGGGCAAGAGTTTCGTGGCCTACGCGACCAAGCCGCATCTGCCCGCGGCGGACGCCAAGTGACCTTCTCAGGACCAGGGACAGGGACAGGGGCAGGGTCAGGCTCCGGGCCGGAACCCGCTCGCACGGAACATCTTGTCCTGCCCGGTGTTCTCACCGCGGAACAGGCCGTCGAGACCGTCGCGGGCATCCTCGCCGTCCAGCGCTCCGACGGCGCGATCCCGTGGTTCCGCGGGCACCACCTCGACCCCTGGGACCACGTCGAGGCCGCCATGGCGCTGGACGCGTCGGGTGAACACGACGCCGCCGCCCGGGCGTACGCCTGGCTGGCCGGGCAGCAGAACGAGGACGGGTCCTGGTACGCCTCCTACCAGGACCCCGACCGGGACGGCGAGCCGACGCTCCCGCTCGACCTGGACCGCGAGACCAACTTCTGCGCGTACGCGGCCGTCGGCGTCTGGCACCACTACCTGGCGACCGGCGACGAGGGCTTCCTCGACGGGATGTGGCCCGTCGTGCGCGCCGCCATCGAGTTCGTCCTGACCCTGCGGCAGCCCGGCGGTCAGATCGGCTGGAAGCGTGAGGCCGACGGGACATCCGTCAACGAGGCGCTGCTGACCGGCTGTTCCTCCATGTACCAGGCGCTGCGCTGTGCGCTCGCGATCGCTGAGGAGCGGGAAGAGCCGCAGCCCGAATGGGAGTTGGCGACCGGCGCGCTCGGCCACGCGGTGCGCGCGCATCCGGAGCGGTTCCTCGACAAGAGCTTTTATTCGATGGACTGGTACTACCCCGTACTGGGTGGTGCCGTGACGGATACGCAGGCCAAGGTCCGGATCGAGGAGGACTGGGACCGCTTCGTGATCCCGGATCTCGGAGTGCGCTGTGTGTCTCCCAACCCCTGGGTGACAGGTGGCGAGAGCTGTGAACTCGCCCTGGCGCTCTGGGTGATGGGGGAGTCCGACCGGGCGCTGGAGATCCTTCAGTCGATCCAGCACCTGCGCGCGGACGACGGAATGTACTGGACGGGATACGTCTTCGAGGGCGAGCGCGCGATATGGCCGGTGGAACGCACCACGTGGACCGCCGGATCGCTGCTGTTGGCGGTGGCCGCTCTCGGGGGAGACGAGGCGACCACCGCCGTGTTCAGCGGCGAACGACTGCCGCGCGGTCTCGACCCCGACTGCTGCCGCTGAGCTGTCCGGCCGCCCGCTGCCGGCAGGCGGTGGGCGGCCGACGGGTCCGGGGGCCGGGCTCAGAGGCGACGCAGCCGGCTGGCCAGGCCGTGCCCGATGAACAGGTAGACGACGGCGGCGAGTCCGTAGCCGCAGACGACCCGGGCCCAGGCCTCGTCGAAGGTGAACAGGTCGTAGGACCAGCCGGCCAGCCAACGGGCCGCGTCCTGGACGAAGTTCACCAGATCGTTGGCGCGGTTGGCGTCCAGCAGGTACATGAGGATCCACAGGCCCAGGATGAAGGCCATGACGTCCGCGATGACGATGAGGATCGTTGCCGCGGAGCTGCTTCCGCTTCGGGTACGTGAGGACATGCCGACCGTGTTGCCCCTTGTGAGCGCGTGAAACCCGACTGGTGTACGACAGTCGAAAACCTTTGGGTAGAGCCTGACTGTGACGCTGAGCGGCCCGAAGCTGCCGGACTTCTGGGCTGGAGCGGACATCGATCGGCTGAACGGCCCTTCAGGGCGCGGGTGTGACGACTGCGGCCCCGCGTCCGGAAGGACGCGGGGCCGCAGTGCTGGTGTGCTGGTGTGCGTGGAGTCGTCAGCCGCGCTGTATGTCGGCGATCTCGCGCAGAACGCCGCGCCGGCCGTCCTGCGTCTGGGCCACCAGGCCGGGCCCGCGCTGCTCGACTGCCAAGTACCACGTACCCGGGGCGAGTTCGGCGATCGGCGCGGGGGCGCCGTCCTCGCCGTACAGCGGGCGCGCGACCGGCACCGCGAACCAGAACGGGGAGAAGTCGCCGGCCGGCGCCGCGCCGCCCTGGGACGGCTGGCCCTGCTGGGGCTGGCCCTGGCCCCGGCCCGCCTGGGGCTGTCCTGCCTGCGAGTTTCCTGCCTGGGGCTGTCCCGCCTGAGGTGCGTACGGCTGCGGCTGGCCCGGCTGGCCGGCCTGTGACTGCTGGGCGCCGTACGGCTGGGGCTGGCCGGGGTATCCGTAACCCTGCTGAGGCTGGCCGGGGTATCCATAACCCTGTGGCTGGCCGCCGTACGGCTGCGGGGTCTGCGGCTTCGGCGGGCCGACGAGCGCGACCTTCAGCGCCGGGACGAGCGGGCTGCCGACGGCGCCGGCCGCCAGGAGGAGGGCGGCGACGAAGCCGAGGATCATGCCGGTACCGGCGTGGCCGCCGAGGTCGATCAGGGTCCAGAGCGCCGACCAGAGCGCGAACACCGAAAGTGCTACGCCGAATTGGCTGACATCGAGCCCGAGTACCCGGCGCGTCTGGGGCATTGAGCGGGTCAGGATGATCAGCGCCGCCGCGATGACTCCGGCCAGATGAATGCTCATCACGGTGCCCAGCAGGTCCCAGGCGGTCGGGCCGAATTCGTACAGCTTGATGAACGAGGTGATGAACAGCAACACCGCTGCTCCGATCACCACGCCGTCGCCTCGAGTGAGGGAGCGGATGTTCACGTGGAAAGTCCTTCGTAGATCGTCTCGTCGGGGCGGCCGACGCCGCCGCTCACGCGGCGGTGCGCGGTGCGAAGCTCAGGGGTGGCTCCCTATCGTACGGATGAATGTATCGTCTGCCCGGTCCGGGCGCCCGCTCGGTATCGGGACCGGTGCGTATTCTCAGAAGCCTCTTATGTCCCGGACCGCTTCAGCGACTTGAGGTACGAGCCGATGCCGTCCGCCAGTCCCTGGGCCGCCTTCTGCCGCCAGTCGGCGCTGGTGACGAGCGCGGCGTCCTGCGCGTCCCGCATATTGCCGCATTCGATGAAGACCTTGGGCACAGTGGACAGATTCAGTCCGCCGAGATCTTCCCGCACATCCAACCCCGTACCGCCACCGATGTAATTGGAGCGTTCGCTCCCGGTCGCGCGGGCGAAATCCGAGACGATGCGTTCGCCGAGATCGCGGGAGGGGCCCACGATTTCCGAGGTGTCGGCGCCTTCGCCCTTCACCTTCGCGGGAAGGATGACATGGAACCCGCGATTGCCGGCCGCCGCTCCGTCCGCGTGGATGGAGAGAGCGGCGTCCGCCCCGGCCTTGTTGCCGATGGCGGCGCGCTCGTCCACGCACGGGCCGAACGGACGGTCGTCGTCATGGGTGAACGTGACCTTCGCGCCCTGCTTCTCCAGCAGTGTGCGCAGCCGGTGTGACACGTCGAGGGTGAACGCGGCTTCTGCGTAACCGGAGTTGGTGGAAGTGCCGGTGGTGTCGCATTCCTTGCTGGTGGTGCCGATGTGCACGGGCGCGTTGATCTCGGTCGTGTGCTGGGAGTTGCGGGGGTTGTGACCGGGGTCGATGACCACGACCCTGCCCGCGAGCGGCAGGTCGGCGGGGTCCTCGCCACCCGGAGCGTTGTCGTCGGAGTCGGAACCGGAGCCGGAGCCGGGCTTGGAGTCGGTGGGGGAGCCGGACGGTGCCGCGGCCCGGGAGGAGGCGCCCGCGGAGGTGTCCGCGCCGGACGATCCGCTTCCGTCGGGTCCACTGGTCCCCTGATAGAGGAGCCACCCTCCGAGCGAGCCGATCACGAGCGCGGCGGCCGCGACGGTGAGGGGTTTCCGGCCTGGGAGGCGGCGGGCGGGAGGTGGGGTTTCGTCGTACGACACGCGGCGATCGTAGTCCCGAGGCGTCAGATTCCTGGGGCGGTACGGCGCAGGACGCGCAGGGAATCGGTGGCGGAGACCTCGGTGAAGGACCCGGAGGCGAGCGCGCGCAGGTAGACGCGATACGGCGCCTGACCGCCCTTGGCCGGGTCGGGGATGACATCGTGGATGGCGAGCAGACCGCCCTCCGCGAGGTGCGGGGCCCAGCCCTCGTAGTCCCCGTTCGCGTGTTCGTCGGTGTGGCCGCCGTCGATGAAGACGAGCCCGACCGGGCCGTTCCACACCTTGGCGACCTGCGGGGAACGGCCGACGATCGCGATCACGTCGTCCTCGAAACCGGCCCGCCGCAGTGTGCGCCGGAAGGTGGGGAGCGTGTCCATCAGGCCCAGCTCCGGGTCGACCACCTGCGGGTCGTGGTACTCCCAGCCGGGCTGCTGTTCCTCGCTGCCGCGGTGGTGGTCGACGGTGACGGCGACGGTTCCCGCCTGCCGGGCCGCGTCCGCGAGCAGCAGCGTCGAGCGCCCGCAGTACGTGCCGACCTCCAGCAGTGGCAGGCCGAGGCCGCCCGCTTCGGCCGCGGCCGCGTACAGGGCGAGGCCTTCATGGACGGGCATGAACCCCTTGGCGGCCTCGAAGGCGGCAAGGGTCTCAGGCTTCGGCTCGGTCCCTGCGGCCATCGGGCTCTCCTCGTAGTACGGGTTCGCTGCGCGGGGTGCGTGGTGCGTGCGCGCTCATGATCGCAACACGCCCCCGGCGCGACGGCGCCGGGGGCGTGCGGGGCCCGCCTCACCGTGACTCCCGCACTGGAGCTGCGGTGCGGGCACCCGTGCGGGGCCGAGGCGAGACCGGTCCGCAGGAGTACCTGGCGAGCCGGGCGCCGGTTACGGCGTGACGGCGGCGCTGCGCTCCGGCGCTCCCTCTGTCAGGACGAGATCGATCTCGATCCGCAGTCCGTCACCCGGGTAGGTCACCGGCCTGGCGAGCGGCGCGTATCCGGTGGCCGAACCGGCCAGGACGTAGTCGCCGCCGGCCGGCGGCAGCAGCAGGTAGTGGCCGTCCTCGTCGGCGACGGTGAGGCCCGCCTGCCTGCCGTTGCGGTCGATCAGGGTGACGTTCGCCCGTGCGACCGCCGTCCCGTCGGCGTCCAGGACGCGACCCGCGAAGCCGCCGGAACCGGCGACCAGTGTCGACTGCGAGAGGACCTCGTCCTGGCCCAGGAGCCCCCGCCCCTTGGCCGTGCGCGCCGACCGCTGTCCCGGCAGGAAGATCGCCAGGGCCAGACCACCGAGTACCGCACCCGTGGCGATCATGAACGAGATGCGGAAGCCGCTCATGGTGGGCACCGCGACGCCGCCCATCCGGACGGACGTCTTCGCCAGCACCATCCCGATGACCGCGCTCGACACCGACGTACCGATGGAGCGCATCAGGGTGTTCAGACCGTTGGCCGCGCCCGTCTCCGACGCGTCGACGGCCCCGATGATCAGCGCGGGGAGCGAGGAGTACGCGAGGCCGATGCCCGCGCCGACGACGACCGAGATGATGATGGTCTGCCAGGCGGCGCTCATCAGGCCGAGGCCCGCGCCGTACCCGATCCCGATGATGATCATGCCGAGGATCAGCGAAACCTTGGGGCCGTACGTCGCCGAGATCTTCGCGTACAGCGGTGCGGTGAACATCATCGTCAGTCCGAGCGGCGCCACGCACAGACCGGCGACCACCATCGACTGGCCGAGGCCGTACCCGGTCGAGGCGGGCAGCTGGAGCAACTGCGGCAGCACGAGCGAGATCGCGTAGAAGGCGACCCCGACCATGATGGAGGCGAGGTTGGTGAGCAGCACCTCGCGGCGTGCGGTGGTGCGCAGGTCGACCAGCGGCGCCGAGACCTTCAGCTCCATGACGCCCCACAGCACCAGGATCGTGATCGCGAGCGCGAACATGCCGAGGGTGGTGGAGGAGGTCCAGCCCCAGTCGCTGCCCTTGGTGATCGGCAGCAGCAGGGAGACGAGCCCGGCGGAGAGGCCGATCGCGCCGAACCAGTCGAACCGGCTGGTGGCCCGCGACGACGACTCCGGTACGGCGATGACGGTCAGCAGTATCGACAGCACACCGAGCCCGGCGGAGGCGAAGAACAGCGCGTGCCAGTCGGCGTTCTGCGCGATCAGCGCTGCGACGGGCAGGGCGAGTCCGCCACCGACGCCGATGGACGAACTCATCAGCGCCATGGCCGAGCCGAGCTTCTCGCGCGGCAGTTCGTCGCGCATGATGCCGATGCCGAGCGGGATCGCGCCCATGGCGAAGCCCTGGAGCGCGCGGCCGACGATCATGATGAGCAGGTTGTCGGTGAAACCGCAGATCAGGGAACCGATCACCATGACGGCGAGGCTGGCGAGCAGCATCCGCCGTTTGCCGAACAGGTCACCGAGCCGCCCCATGATCGGGGTGGATATCGCCCCGGCGAGCAGCGTGGCCGTCATGACCCAGGTGGCGTTGGCCGGTGCGGTGTGGAGGAGGGTGGGCAGGTCCTTGATGACCGGAACGAGCAGGGTCTGCATCACCGCGACGGTGATGCCCGCGAAGGCGAGGACGGGGACGACACCACGGGTTCTGCGCTCCCGCGGATCCGGGGCGAGGATCCCGGCGTGCTGATCGGTCGTCGTCTGCGGCATACGTGCGGCCTCCGGGCAGGGAGAAGGGAAGGGGCAAAGAAAACAAGGGCTGAGCAAGGGTGGTGCGAGGGTGATGCGAGTTCAGAGCGGACGTGAACGGACCCCGGCGGACAGCGCCGCTCGCGGGGTCGATGCAGCATGAACGTTTTCTTATCTCATCGTTATTCCGGAAAACCCGGCACGAATATCAGTCCGATGCGATCCGGCCATTCGGGATCGGCGAGAGACATCAGGAGCGGGAAATCCCCGTGTGAAGGCCGCCGGTGACTGCGACCGCGGCGCCATGATCCGTGCGGGATCGGAAGCCGTCCCCATACCTCCGGCACGGCCGTTTCCGCGGCCACTCCAGCATCGGCCGTTACAGCATCCGCGGCCGACACCGCCGTATCCGCGCCTACCGTATCCCCACCGCCCGAGCCGTCCGTACCCGGGCGGTGGTGTGGAATCAAGCGGTACAACTGTCACGGCCGCCGCGGCTGGACCGCGGCGGCCTCGTGCGCGATGACGACCCTCGCGCGGTGACCTGTGCTCCGAGCCGGCCCGAGTCGCCCTGAAGCGCCTTGCGTTGCTCCGAGGCGCGCCCCGAGGTGCACTCCGGGGCGCGTTCCCGCGCGCCCCGGAACACTCCGAGCTGCCGGCCGTTGTGTGCGTGTGACCGCTCAGGCGGCCCTGCGGTTGTTTCCTTCCTGGCGACGGTGGCGGCCGTGGGCCGGAGCCGCCGAGTCCTCCGTCGAGGCCGCGCCACCTCTGTGCTTTCCGTCGCCGCCGGCTTCGCCCTGTCCGCCGGCCGCTGCCTGCGGACGTTTCTGGGACATGTCGGTCCTGGCTTCAGACATGTGGGAAATTCACCCCGTCATGATCGCTTCCTGTGGGCGTGAGGCTCAGGCCGGCCACGTACCGCCCGGCGACGGAACGGTCACGTCCGCGACGAAGTCACCGACGGCGCCCGGTCGGTGTGGCTGCCCAGCCGTGATCAGAGTCTAGGTCCTGTCCGGCGGGTCTCCGTGGATCGGCCCGGGGCGTCTGGTGCGGTGCATCGCAAGGCGGAGGAGCATGCTCGTACAGGACGTACGTGGATGACTCCGACAACACGGCGAGGTGCCGTGCCAGGCGTTCCGGGCCCGCGAAGGTCCGCCGGACAGGGCCTAGTCGGCCGTCCCGCGGCCGGTGAGCGGTGCCTGCTGCAACGGCACCGGCCTGCACATCTCAGGAGTGTGTGGAGCGCCGTACGGTTCCCCGCCCGCGGATTGCGTTTGTGACGGTTCCATGGCGGCGTTCATGGCGCAGCCCATGGCATCGCCCAGGGCAGGGGCGACGGCACCGGCCGCGCCCGCACCTGTGCCCGGTCCTGGCGCGAAGCCCGGGCCCGGACCCCCGCCCAGCCACAGCCCCGGACCACCGCCCGAACCCGCGCCCAGCCCCGCCCCCGCTCCCGGAACGTCCGCAGGCGCCGCCACGCGTGCCACCCCGCACGGCACCTCCCGTGTCGCGTAGGGCAGCCGCAGCGCGCCGTCCCGTGTCCACAGCCCGGCCCCCGCCAACCACCCTTCCGGTGGGCGCAGTTGATGCAGCTGGCGTCCGGCGGGCCGCCACACGCCCACCCAGCTGCCCGCAGCGCCGTCGATCCGCAGCGCGACCGCGCAGGCCTCCGGCGTCAGCACCTGCCCCGGCTGTACGGCGAACGGCGTCACCGCGCAGTCCGCCGGCCGCAGGCATTCGGGAAAGCGGACCGGGCTCAGGCTCCCCAGCACACCCCAGCCGAGCCGGTCGTGGCCCGCCGCGTCGGAACGGATCAGCAGCAGCCCGCTGTCGGCGTCCGCCAGCAGCAGCCGGTCGTTGCTCTCCTCCGTGATCTGCAGCAGCGGCGTCACCTCCCCGTCCCGTCCCAGGTCCACGGCGACGGCCTTGACCACGCCGTCCAGCTCCCGGTCGAGCGCGAGTATCCGGCCCGTACCGTCCAGCCAGACGCCGCCCGTGCAGCGTCCCGGCACCTCCACCACGTACGCGGGTCCGAACGCCCCGCCCGCCACCTGCCAGATCGTCGTGGAACGCTCGCCGACGGTCAGGGCGTACGCGCACTGGCCGTCGGGGGCGGGCGGCAGCAGGGACAGTTCCGGGCCCTCGACCGCGCCCAGTTGCAGCTGCCCGGTCCCCGGACCGGCCGGATAGAGCAGCGAGAACGCGTGCCGGTCCGCCACCCGGCGGGAGATGAGCACCCTGCCGTCGTTCAGCGGCAGCACTTCCGTGTCGGGCTCCTCCGGCTGGTCCAGGGGGAGCGGTACGGCGTAGGGCTCGGGCCCGTCCAGGGTCCACCGCTCGGGAAACCACGCCTCACTGACCGCGCCGAGCCTGAGCCGCGCGGCGTACGTACCGTCCGCCGTGATCGCGAACGCCGCACGCCGTGCCGCACCGTTCTCCGTGGCCGTCTCGATGGCACAGGCCGTCGTCATGGTTCGTCACCTCCGGCGACGAAGCTAGGCATCGCACTCCCTGCCGAACAACACGAGACCGCATGCTTCACGTATAAGGGTGGTCATGTGCGGATTCGCCTGAAAGTGCGGGGGTGGGTGTGCTGCCCGATTGAGCGACGGCTAAGGTTAGGCACTCCTAAGTGACGTACTGGCCCCCAGGAGCAACGCAGATGTCCATACGACGCCGCGGCACAGCCGCCGTCATCGCCCTCGCGGCCGCGCTGTCCCTCGCGGCCTGCGGCGGCAACGCCTCTTCCGACAAGGACGCGGCCGAGTCCGGCGACTCCGGGGGCAAGAAGGCCGCGGTCGCCACGGGCGGCAAGGAGTTCGCCACCGCGGCGGAGAAGACCGCGGCCTTCGGGACCGACGCCAAGCCGGGCCAGTTCCCCCGCACCATCACGCACGCCGAAGGCAGGACCGTGCTGCCGAAGCGTCCCGAGCGGGTCATCGTGCTCGACGTCGGTGAGTTCGACAACGTTGTTTCGCTCGGTGTGAAGCCGGTCGGCTACGCGCCCACCGAGGGCGACGTGGCGATCCCCAGCTACCTGAAGAAGGACGCGGGCGCCCCCAAGAACGTCGGCACGATCAACAACCTCAACCTCGAGGCGATCGCCGCACTCAAGCCCGACCTCATCCTGGGCAGCCAGCTGCGCGCCGCGGACAAGTACAAGGAGCTGTCGGCGATCGCCCCGACGGTCTTCTCCATCCGCCCCGGCTTCACCTGGAAGCAGAACTACCTCCTGAACGCCAAGGCGCTGGACCGGCTCGACACCGCGCAGGCCAAGCTCGCCGCGTACGAGAAGGAGGCGAAGGCGCTGGGCGCGGCCGTCGGCCCCGACAAGCCGGTCGTCTCGATGGTCCGCTACATGCCCGGCAAGCTGCGGCTCTACGGAAAGGCGTCGTTCATCGGCACGATCCTCGAAGACGTCGGCCTGCCGCGGCCCAGGAACCAGCAGATCGACGAACTCGCCGTGGAGATCAGCCCGGAGAGGATCGACGACGCGGACGCCGACTGGATCTTCACCGGGGTCTACGGCGACGCGAAGAAGACCGACCGCGAGAGCGCGCGTTCCAACCCGCTGTGGAAGAACCTGAAGGCGGTCAAGGATGGTCAGGCCAAGGACGTCGCCGACGAGACCTGGTACCTGGGTATCGGCGTCACGGCCGCCGAAGAGGTCCTGGGCGACCTCCGCGGATACCTGGTCAAGTAGTACCCGCGCGTTCAGCCGTGTCCGCCGCGTCCTGAAGAGGCGCGCACGTTGCCCGCTTCCTCAGGAGGCGGGCACGTCGCCTGCCTCCTCAGGAGGCGGGCACGTCGCCCTGATGCCACCTCCCGGCTTGCGTACCTCCCCCGGCCCGTCCCCGAAGGCCGGAAGGTACGTAAGCCATGGTGGGCGGGGCGCGGCGGGCAGGTAGCCTTTCCCACGTGCCCCGTCTGTCCGAAGTCCTCGCCGCACTCGACGCCCTCTGGCCCCCCGAGCGGGCCGAGCAGTGGGACGCCGTCGGTACGGTATGCGGCGATCCCGACGCATCCGTGACCCGTGTCCTGTTCGCCGTCGACCCCGTCCAGGACATCGCCGACGAAGCCCTGAAGCTCGGCGCCGACCTGATCGTCACGCACCATCCGCTGTATCTGCGCGGTACGACGACGGTCGCGGCCGACACCTTCAAGGGCCGCGTCGTGCACACGCTGATCAAGCACGGCGTCGCCCTGCATGTCGCGCACACCAACGCCGACACCGCCGATCCCGGCGTCTCCGACGCCCTCGCGGGCGCGCTCGGCCTCCGGGTCGTCCGTCCCCTCGTGCCGGATCCGACCGATCCCTCGGGCCGCCGCGGCCTCGGCCGCGTCTGCGAACTCGACCGCCCCGCCACGCTGCGCGATTTCGCCGCGCGCGTCGCCCGCCGGCTGCCCGCCACCGCGCAGGGCATCAGGGTCGCGGGCGACCCGGACGCCGTCATCCGTACCGTCGCCGTCAGCGGCGGTTCCGGCGACGGCCTCTTCGGCGATGTCAGAGCCGCGGGGGTCGACGTGTTCCTCACGGCAGACCTGCGCCATCACCCGGCCTCGGAAGCCACCCAGCCCGCGCCGCAAGGCCGGGCGGGGCAGTCCGGCGGGCCCGCGCTGATCGACGCCGCGCACTGGGCCACGGAGTGGCCGTGGTGCGAGCAGGCCGCCGCCCAGCTCGACGAGATTTCCGACCGCCATGACTGGGACCTGCGGGTCCACGTCTCGAAGACGGTCACCGACCCCTGGTCCTTCCACCATTCCTCAGGAGCCCCCAACTGAACGCCGCGCCCGCCGACCAGATCCGACTTCTCGACGTCCAGGCCCTCGACGTACGACTGTCCCAGCTCGACCACAAGCGCACCTCCCTGCCCGAGCACGCCGAGATCGAGTCCCTGACGAAGGACCTCACCCAGCTGCGCGACCTCCTGGTCGCCGCGACGACCGAGGAGAGCGACACCGCCCGCGAGCAGGTCAAGGCGGAGCAGGACGTCGACCAGGTGCGGGTGCGCGCCGTACGCGACCAGGACCGGCTCGACTCGGGCGCGATCACGTCCCCCAAGGACCTGGAGAACCTCCAGCGCGAGATCGTCTCGCTCGCGAAGCGCCAGGGGGACCTGGAGGACGTCGTCCTTGAGGTCATGGAGCGCCGCGAGGCCGCGCAGGAGCGGGTGTCCGAGCTGACCGGGCGGGTCTCGTCGGTGGAGACCAAGATGGCGGAGGCGGCGGCCCGCCGTGACGCGGCCACCCAGGAGCTGAACGCCGAGTCCGCGACCGTGACCAAGGAGCGCGAGGTCGTCGCCGGTTCCGTCGCGGCCGATCTGCTCAAGCTGTACGAGAAGCTGCGCGGACAGAGCGGCGGCGTGGGCGCCGCCCGGCTGTACCGCCGCAAGTGCGAGGGCTGCCAGCTGGAGCTGAACATCACCGAGGTCAACGACGTCAGGGCGGCCTCGCCCGACACCGTCGTGCGGTGCGAGAACTGCCGGCGGATCCTGGTCCGCACGGCCGATTCGGGTCTGTAGCGATGACGCGGGGGACGACGGAGTTCATCGTCGAGGCGGACGGGGGTTCCCGGGGCAACCCGGGGCCCGCGGGATACGGCTCTGTCGTCCTCGACCCGCGCACGGGTGAAGCACTCGCCGAGGCCGCCGAGTACATCGGTGTCGCCACGAACAATGTCGCCGAGTACAAGGGCCTGATCGCCGGGCTGCGAGCCGCGAAGGCGCTGGATCCGGCGGCCGTGATCCATGTCCGGATGGACTCCCGGCTGGTGGTCGAGCAGATGTCGGGCCGCTGGAAGATCAAGCACCCGGACATGAAGCCGCTGGCCGCCGAGGCCGCGCGGGTGTTCCCGGCCGGGCAGGTGACGTACGAGTGGATCCCGCGCGAGCGGAACAAGCACGCGGACCGGCTGGCCAACGAGGCGATGGACGCGGGCGCGAGGGGCGGGCAGTGGGAGCCGTCGGCGTCCACGGCTGAGCTGGACACGCGGGCGGCGCGGTCGGCGTCCGCCGCCGGGGAGGCCCGTTCCGAGGAGACGCGTTCCGAGGAGGCACGTTCCTCGCTGGTACGGGCGGCTCAGACGGAGCTGTCCGTCCCCGGTGTTCCGATGACGGGCACCTCCGGCACGGTGACGGACACGCCTCCGGCGCCGGAGGTCACGCCGGCCGTCGGCTGGGGCGTGGCGGCCGACCTCGGGACGCCCGCCACGTTCGTACTGCTGCGGCACGGCGAGACCGCCCTCACCCCCGAGAAGCGCTTCTCCGGCAGCGGGGGCACCGACCCGGAGCTGTCGGCGGCCGGCCGCCGACAGGCGGAGGCGGCCGCCACGGCGCTGGCCGCGCGCGGGACCATCCAGCACATCGTCTCGTCGCCGCTGCGGCGCTGCCGCGAGACGGCGGGGGCGGTCGCCGCCCGGCTCGGCCTGGAGATCCACATCGAGGACGGCCTGCGCGAGACGGACTTCGGCGCGTGGGAGGGCCTGACGTTCGCGGAGGTGCGTGAACGGTACGGCGACGACCTGACCGCGTGGCTCGGCTCGGCCGACGTGCCCCCTACGGGAGGCGGCGAGAGCTTCGCGGAGGTCGGCTCACGGGTCGAGGCCGCGCGTGACCGGCTGCTGGAGCGGTACCAGGGGCGCACGGTGCTGGTGGTCACGCACGTGACGCCGGTGAAGACGCTGGTACAGCTGGCGCTGGGCGCACCGACCGAGTCGCTCTTCCGGATGGAGCTGTCGGCGGCGTCGATCTCGGCGGTGGCGTACTACGCGGACGGCAACGCGTCGGTGCGGCTGCTGAACGACACGTCGCACCTGCGCTGACGCCTGCAGAGGCCTGATGCCCTCAGGGACATCAGGCCTTGCCGCGACTCAGGCCCTGCGGCTCACGGCCAGCGTCGACGCCTCGCGGGCCAGCGCCTCCACCCGGTCCCAGTCCTTCGCCGCGAGCGCGTCCGCCGGGAGCATCCACGTACCGCCCACGCAGCCCACGTTGGGGAGGGACAGGTACGACGGTGCGGATTCCGCGGTGATGCCGCCCGTCGGGCAGAAGCGGGCCTGGGGGAGCGGTCCCGAGATCGACTTCAGATAGGCCGTGCCGCCCGCCGCCTCCGCCGGGAAGAACTTCATCTCCGTCACCCCGCGCTCCAGCAGCGCCACGACCTCCGAGACCGTCGACACCCCGGGCAGGAACGGTACGCCGGACGCCCGCATCGCCTCCAGCAGCGCGTCCGTCCAGCCGGGGCTGACGAGGAAGCGCGCGCCGGCGGAGACGGATTCGGCCACGGCGGTGGGTGTGATGACCGTGCCCGCGCCGACCACCGCGTCCGGCACCTCCGCGGCGATCGCGCGGATGGCGTCCAGCGCCGCGGGGGTCCGCAGCGTCACCTCGATCGCGGGCAGCCCGCCCGCGACGAGAGCGCGGGCGAGGGGAACGGCGTCGGCGGCGTCGTGGAGGACGACCACGGGTATCACGGGAGCCTGGTCAAGCAGGGAAGTCATGGACATATCCTGCCCGCGCCAGGCGTCGTGCGCAACGATCGTTGCGGAGGGTGCAACGAAGCCTCGCGGGCTCAGTGGATCTGGGAGACGACGACATCCAGCGCCCAGGGGCGTCCCGCGGCGGTCGGGGCGCCGGCTTCCACGGCGTACCCCAAGTCCCGCAGTGAATCGACGAGTTCGGCGGGGTTCCGGGGGCTGCTGCCCGTGGTCAGCAGATCGCGGACCAAGCGGCCCTTCGTGGCCTTGTTGAAGTGGCTGACGACGGACCGCTTCTCCACCCCCGTCCTCGGATCGACCTGTGCGTGCAGCACGCGGACGGTCGCCGTACGGGACGCCAGTTCGCCTTTCGGCTTCCAGGCGGCGGCGTACGCGGCCGAACGGAGATCCAGTACGAGCCCGTCACCGGCCGCCTCGGGAAGTACGGAGGCCATCGCCGCGCGCCAGTGAGAGCCGAGCGCGCCAAGACCCGGCAGTTTCACGCCCATCGAGCAGCGGTAGGAGGGGATCCGGTCGTTCACCCGTACCGCTCCCCAGAGCCCGGAGAAGATCAACAGCGCCTGCGTCGCCCTCCGCCGCGCGGCGGAGTCGAGCGAACCGAGCTCCAGCGCGTCGTACAGCACCCCGGTGTAGATCTCCCCGGCGGGCCGCGTGCCCGCCGTGCGCAGTTCGACGTTCTTCGCGACCTCGCCCCGCAGCCCCTCACTCAGCCCGAGCACCCCGCGCGCCTTCTCCTCGTCGGCGGCGCACAACTCCACCAGCTCGTCCAGCACGGCGGCCCGCGCGCCGGAGAGCCCCGGCAGGGACAGGGACTCGGGCTTCAGCGGGGCTCCGCGCCCGGAAGCGGCCTTGCCCTCCGACGGCGGCAACAGCACGAGCACGGTGGTTCTCCTCGGTGTACGTACGGAACGGAGGTGCGGCCCCCGCGCCAGCGTAGGTGACGGCCGGGGCGGAACGCGGACCGCGCCGTGACGGGTAACATGTCCGGCACGGCAGACGAGCCGGGCGGACGGTCGCGTCAAGATCTTCGATCTTGCCGAGGAACGTCCGGGCTCTACAGGGCAGGGTGGTGGGTAACGCCCACCCGGGGTGACCCGCGGGACAGTGCCACAGAAAACAGACCGCCGGGGATTTCGGTCCCCGGTAAGGGTGAAACGGTGGTGTAAGAGACCACCAGCGCCCGAGGTGACTCGGGCGGCTAGGTAAACCCCACCCGGAGCAAGGTCAAGAGGGGCCGTCTCGACGGCCCTGCGCGGACGTTCGAGGGCTGCCCGCCCGATGTCCGCGGGTAGACCGCACGAGGCCGGCGGCAACGCCGGTCCTAGATGGATGACCGTCTCCCCGGTCGCCGCGAGGCAGCCGGGCGACAGAACCCGGCGTACAGCCCGACTCGTCTGCCGCTATCCGCGGCTCTGCCCAGCAGGCGGCCGCTGACCTGGGGCGAACGCCCTTTCCGGTCTTTCGGGGGCCTGCCGCGTCAGGCGGCGGGAAGACCCTCGGACAAGTGCCGCTCCCGGCTCCAGGCTGACCAGCACATTCCTGTCCCGGTAGGCAGTCCCACCGCAGCGGTGGAGCCAGGAACCCACCCGACGCGACAGCCGGGGAGCCGGCCTCCCACCATCAGGCAAGCAAAGGCGAACAGCCCGCCAGTCGCACTGGCGGGCTGACGAATTTCCGAGGTCAGAGTTCCCCGAGCCTCCAGAGGGTTTCCTCTTCTGCAAGGGATCTGGAATCGGGTGATCGTTGACTCATCGCTGTCGCCCACGGCACCGCCAACTCGACGAGCATGTGCATGTTCTCGTCCGTAGCGCTCCCGTCCACGGCGAACAGCGCGAGCAGTTCGGCGGCAGCGGGAGCGCGGCTGTGGCAGAGCGGGCACAGTACGGCTTCACCCGTCCCGCGGACCTCTCGTCCGCTCTGGTTCAGCCAGACGTGTGGGAAAGAGACACGTAACAGCCCGGGTGTTCCGCACCCGGGGCATTCCGGTGCGTCGTCCAGCCGGACCGCGAGACCGTGCCCGTCTCCGCTCAAGCGACGCCCACCCAGGTATCCGGGCCGAAGGTGCCCTTGATGTCGGATGCGACCGACGTCGGGTCCACGAGGAAGCCCAGCTCGTACACGACGGTCTTGCCGGGCGTCCGTACCTGGAGCCGTACGGGACTCTCGCCCTTGTGCGCGCTGAGGATGCTTTTCAGGCGTTGCACGTTCGGTTCGTTGACCCGGTGATAGGGCAGAGCGAGCTGTACCGGCGGGCGTTTGCCGCTTTCCGCGGAGGACACGTCCAGGACCTGAATCTCCTGTCCGAAGAGGCTGATGCTTCCGTCGCGGTCGTTGAGGCGTCCCTGGACGGAGATCACGCTGTCGGGGATCAAGGCGTGCTGTACCAGGGTGTAGGCGGCGGGGAAGAACAGGACTTCCATCTCCCCGTCACGGTCGGCGAGGTTCACGAGGCCCCAGGCGTTGCCTTGTTTGGTCATCTTCAGGGTCACGCCGGTGATCAGCCCGGAGAGTCGCACGGTGCCTTCGGTACGACCGGAGGCGAGGAGTTCGCTGATGGTGGCGTCGCGGTTGCGCGACAGGATGTGCTCGGTGCCGTCCAGGGGGTGCGCGGACACGTACATGCCGAGCATGTCCCGCTCGGCGGCGAGCAGGACCTTGCGGGGCCACTCGCCCGGGTCGATGGCGAAGTCGAGGCCGAAGACCGGTTCGCCGCTGTCCCCGCCGAGGTCGCCGAACAGGTCGTCCTGCCCGATCGCGGCCTGCTTCTTCACCGGGATGATCGAGTCGACGGCTTCCTCGTGGATCGCGGACAGTCCCTTGCGGGAGTGGTCGAGGGAGTCGAAGGCGCCGGCCTTGATCAGGGATTCCAGGGCTCGCTTCTGGAGCGCCCCGATATCTGCCTTGTCGAGGAAGTCGGCGAAGGAGCTGAATTTCCCCTTCTTCTTGCGCGTGGCGACGAGGGACTCGATAACACCCTCGCCGACGTTGCGTACGGAGCGGAGCCCGAAGCGGACGTCGTCGCCGATGGCGGTGAAGTTGGCGACGGACTCGTTGATGTCGGGCTGAAGGACCTGGACGGCCATCTTGCGGGCGTCGGCCAGGTAGATCCCGGCTTTGTCCTTGTCGTCCCCCACCGAGGTGAGAAGGGCAGCCATGTACTCAGCCGGGTAGTTCGCCTTGAGGTAGGCGGTCCAGAAGCTGACCAGGCCGTACCCGGCGGTGTGGGACTTGTTGAACGCGTACCCGGAGAAGGGGAGCATGACGTCCCACAACGCCTTGGTGGCCTCTTCGCTGTAGCCGTTCTGCTTGATCATGCCTTCGGAGAACTTGTCCCACTCCGCCGCCAGGACCTCGGGCTTCTTCTTACCCATGGCCCGGCGCAGCAGGTCGGCGCCGCCCAGGGTGTAGTTGGCGAGCTGCCGGGCGATGGCCATGATCTGCTCTTGGTAGATGAGCAGGTGGAAGGTGTTGCCGAGGATCGGCTCCAGGGCTGATTCCAGCTCCGGGTGGATCGGGGTGATGGGCTGCTTGCCGGTCTTGCGGAACGCGTAGTTGGTGTGCGCGTTGGCCGCCATCGGGCCGGGACGGTACAGCGCGAGCGCTGCCGCGATGTCTTCGAACCGGGTGGGCTCCATCTGCTTGAGCAGGGTACGCATGCCGGCGCCGTCGAGCTGGAACACCCCGAAGGTGTCGCCGCGCGCGAGGAGCTTGTAGGTGGTGACGTCGTCCAGCGGGATCGGCTGGGAGCCGTCGGTCGGCACGGTGTCGGTGGTGATGTTGATGCCGCGGTTCTCGCGGATGTTCTGGATGGCGTGGTCGATGACACCCAGGTTCCGAAGACCCAGGAAGTCCATCTTGACCAGGCCCATGTCCTCGCAGGACGGGTAGTCGAACCCGGTGATCTTGACGCCGTCCTTGGCGCGCATGTGCAGCGGGATGCGGTCGGTGAGCCGGGTCTTGGAAAGGATGACAGCGGCCGCGTGCACGCCGGTGCCGCGGATCAGTCCCTCCACCCCGCGCGCGCCGTCGACGACCTTCTTGACGTCGGGTTCCGCCTCGTACAGGGCGCGGATCTCGCCCGCTTCCCCGTAGCGGGGGTGGCTGGAGTCGAAGATCCCGCCGATCGGGATCGACTTTCCCATGACGTCGGGCGGCAGCGCCTTGGTGATGCGCTCGCCGTGCGAGAAGGGGTAGCCCAGCAGCCGGGAGGTGTCCTTGATCGCGTTCTTGGCCTTGAGCTTGCCGAACGTGTTGACCATGGCGGTGTACTCGTCGCCGTACTTCTCCACGACGTAGCGCACCATCCGGTCCCGGTGGCGGTCGTCGAAGTCGAGGTCGACGTCCGGCGGGTTGATGCGCTCCGGGTTGAGGAACCGCTCGAAGAGCAGCCCGTGCTCCAGCGGGCACAGCTCGGTGATGCGCGTCGCGTACGCCACGATCGACCCGGTCGCCGATCCACGGCCGGGCCCGACGGGAATCTTGCTGTCGCGGGCGTACTTGCAGATGTCCGCGACGACAAGGAAGTAACTGGAGAAGTTCATCGGCCCGATGACCTTCATCTCGGTCTCGAACCGCTCCAGGACCTCAGCCGGGATCGGATCGCCGTAGCGCATCGCCAGGCCCTTGAGACACTCTTTCCGAAGCCAGGATTCCTGGGTCTCCCCTTCAGGGACACCCGGGAAGTTCGGCATCTCGTCGACGTTCTTGAACACCGACTCGTAGGACTCGATGCGCTCGGCGATCAGCAACGTGTTGTCACACGCCTCAGGAATCTCGGAGAAGAGCTCCCGCATCTGCGCGGCGGTCTTGAGGTAGTAGCCGCTGCCGTTGAACCGGAAACGCTTCGGGTCGGCCTTGTCCTTGCCGACACCGATACACAGCAGGTTGTCGTGCGCGTCGGCGTGCTCTTCCAGGACGTAGTGCGCGTCATTGGTGGCCAGGAGCGGGATGCCGAGATCTTTCGCCAGCCGCAGCAGGTCCTCGCGGACGTTGCGTTCCAGATCCAGGCCGTGGTCCATCAGCTCCAGGAAATAGTTCTCCTTGCCGAGGATGTCCTGGTAGGACGCGGCGATCTCACGCGCGTTGTCGTACTGGTTGAGCCGCAGCCGCGTCTGGATCGCCCCCGACGGGCAGCCGGTCGTCCCGATGATCCCCTCGGAATGCTCGGCGATCAGCTCCATGTCCATGCGGGGCTTGCCGGCCGGGAACTGGCCCGTGTAGCTGGCCTCGGTCGACAGGAAGAAGAGGTTCTGCAACCCCTGCACGTTCCGCGCCCACATCGTCATGTGAGTGAAGCGCCCGCCACCGGAGACGTCCTTTGAACCCTCCCCGTCGTCCGACATCGCCCGGACACCACCCGGGCCCCAGAACTCCTGCTTGCGCGCACGCCGGGAGGAAGGAGCGACATACGCCTCGATCCCGATGATCGGCTTCACGTCCTGGAAGCCCTTGGCCACCTGCTGGAACTCGTACGCACCGAACATGTTCCCGTGATCGCTCATCGCGATCGCGGGCATCTCCTGCCGAGCGACTTCCTCGAACATCGGCTTGAGCCGCTGCGCGCCGTCGAGCATGGAGTATTCAGTGTGATTATGCAGGTGGACGAAGGAATCGGGCACCGGGAGAGCACCTCCATGGGGCTGTGGGAAGGTTTCACCCTAGCGGTCGAAGAGGTGGACCGTTCCTCAACCCGAGCCGCCCACAGGGTGATTCGGTCCATCCCGCACTCGGTGATGTTCACCGCGAGCCGGCCCCGGGCCGTCTCTTTGCACTTCACGTTCGGATGAGCACTCAAGCCGATCAGCTCTCAGGCTGAGGTCGCTCATCTACTTGCCGATGGGGGGACCCACCGACAGGGGCGGGCCTGTGTGAGCAAGCACCCACGGTGGGCTCCGGCCCTGGGGCCGGCTGTGCCGGAGGTCCCTCGGGACGGGTACGTGCACCAGCGTGTCCGTCTCGGCGGACGCGGTGCCGTCAGGTCCCGTACACGCTGCCCGCGTTGTCCCTCGGCGCCGGGTGTTCCTTCGCTGCCGGGCCCTTGGCGAAGCCGCGCAGCAGGTTCTCCGTGGTGCGGGTGACGAAGGCCGCCGTGCGCGCGTCCATTCCGTGGTCGCGGCCGATCTCGCGGGTGCCCGCCATGAGGGCTTCGACCCAGCGCATCGTTCCCGAGGAGAAGACGCCCGCGCCGCTCGGCACCGTGTAGTACGAGGAGTCCGAGTGGCTGTGCCGGCCCTTGCAGAGCAGCGGCGAGTGGGCGACGATCTCCAGCGGCGACGGGGTGGGCACGCCCGGGGTGACCCGGTCGTACTCCACGCCGACCAGGTGGTTGAAGGAATCGCCGCGCTTGACCCCCGTACCCGCGAACAACCAGTGATCCGCGCTGTGGACGACATAGGGCGCGTCCGTGGGATAGCCCTCGTAGAAGACGCCGGTCAGGGACGATTCCGGGTCCGCGGCGGGCCGTTGGCGGAAGTCGATGGTCGGCATGCGGTGGTGCTCCGCGAGGTAGGGGTCCTCCCGGTAGGCGGTCTTGTAGCAGACCACCGTGCGCGCGGTGCCCGGCGCTCCCTCACCCCGTTCCAGCCGGACCCGGCGGTAACAGGAATTGGCGCCGAGGAATGCGAGGTTGGCTCCCGCGTCGCGCGCCTGGGTGATGTGGCGGCGCTGCTCCGGGGTCCAGTATTCGTCGTGGCCGAGCGAGAGGACCGCCGTGGCTCCTCGCAGCACCGCGGGGCTCAGATGTACGTCCACGCCGGTGGTGTACGCCAGCGGGATGCCGAGCCGCTCCGCGAGGACCACCACCGCCCGCTCGTAGACCATGAACTTCTCGGCGCCGTTCTTGTCGTACGGCCGGTCGAAGCTGACGGCCAGCGACCGTGTCCCGTACGTGCCGTCCCCGCCCTGGTAGAGGTTGTAACCGCCCCACGCGTTGTACGCCTGCCAGGTCGCCGTCGCGTGCACGAGCAGGGTCTTTCCCGAGGCGCTCACCGAACGCACGATCAGCGGCACGTACCGCTGGTGTCCGTGCTCCGCGTCCAGCCGCAGCAGGTACGCGCCCGGCGGCCAGCCGTCGGTGCGCACGCCGAGGCTGCGGCGCCAGTCGGCCCGTACGGTGCGGGTGTGGGGCACCAGCCTCGGGCTGCTCTGACGCTGTCCGCGCATCCGGTCCGAGCGCCAGACCAGCCGGGCCTGTGCCCCGCCGTACCAGCCGACGCGGTAGGCCGAGACCCGGAAACCGGGGGCGGTGGTCGAGACGTACAGGCCGAACTCCTCGCCGGACAGGACACTCACCTTGTCGGTGTGGCCCTCGATCGCGTCGGACGGGCCCACCGAGCGGATGCGCCAGTCGTGGTTGCCGGAACGGCCCTGCTCCGCGCCGACAGCCGGCTCGTCCACACCGGCGGAGCCGGTCGCGGAGGGCGCGGGCGAGACATCGGCGCCCGTGCCGGAGGGCGCCGCGCAGCCGGTCATCAGTCCCGCGGTGATACCGGCGGTTCCCACGGCGGCCCCGATGAAACGCCGGCGGTCCAGGCCGTGCGGGCCGCCGGGGCCGGGCGCAGACGTCCGCTTCGGTCCGGAGCCTGATCCGGAGTCCGGTCCGGGGCCTGATCCGGAGTCCGGTCCGGGGCCGCGGCCGGAATTCTTCGCCTCGCTCCGGTGGCGGTCGCCATGCTGTGCGCCGGTGCCCATCGAAACCTCCCGCACGCGCCTTCGCCCGCCGTCTGCCTCAGATGATCATCCGTTGATGTGCGGCGCCGGGCGACCGCAAGGGGGCCATCCGCGTGTACGCGCCCACAGCCCGTTCGCGGCACGCGCCGGCCCGTACCGCCGGGCATCGGGCGGGCGGCCGCACCGTGTCCGTGGGGCGTCCGCCCGCAGCCCCACCGGCAGCACGTCAGGATGGCCCAGGTCCTCACCCTGCTGCCGGGCGTCGGACCGAGTCCGTTGCCACGAGGCCGAGTTGACGGGCGTACGCGCCGAATGCCGCAGCCGCGGCTCCCGTTGCCTGATCCGCCACGACACCGCCCACCGGGAACGGGCCGCGGACGTGAAAGACCGTCTCGCGCCGCCCACCGACCCGGCGCCGCGCCGTCACAGTGCGCCGTGGTCAGGACTGCCCGCCGCCCGGACCCGCTCCGGCGACTCTGGCGGTCTCCCGCATGGCGTACACGGACCGACCGCGTACGTGCGGTACAGATAGGCCGCAGACGCAAGGCACGAAAGAGCCGAAGTGCAGATATGCCGGGCACGTGGAAGTCACCCGTCCGCCCTGCGCATGTTGTGTACCCGACAACAGGGTGACTTCGTCCCCGACTGCACTTCGAAGTGACAACCGCCGTCAGGGGAGGGGCACATGACATCCGCACACCGCCACGCGCCGGGCACTCACACACCTGAACTCAGAGCAGCCGCCGCCCGGATCGGCCGCCGCAGGTTCCTGACAGGGACCGCGGCCGCCGCCGCACTCGCCTTCGCGGTCAACCTGCCGGCCGCGGGCGTCGCGGGCGCCGCGGAGCTGGACGCCAGGAAGATCACCAAGGACCCGTTCACGCTTGGTGTCGCCTCGGGCGATCCGCGTCCCGACGGTGTCGTCCTCTGGACCAGGCTCGCGCCCAGCCCGTACGAACCCGGCAGCGGCCTGCCCGCACAGCGGATCTCCGTACGCTGGGAGGTGGCGAGCGACGCGGCCTTCACCCGGATCGTCGCGCGCGGTACCGCCGACGCGCACCCCGAGTTCGACCACAGCGTGCATGTCGACGCCGTCGGCCTCGCCGCCGACCGCGTGTACTACTTCCGCTTCCGCACCGGTACGTGGATCAGCCCCGCCGGCCGCACCCGCACCGCCCCCGAGAGCAGCGCGAAACTCAACGAGCTGCGGATCGGCGCGGTCTCCTGCCAGGCGTACCACGACGGCTACTTCACCGCGTACAAGCACCTCGCGGAGGAAGAGCTCGATGTCGTCTTCCACCTCGGCGACTACCTCTACGAGTACGCCGTCACCGCGGTCGGCGGCGTACGCCAGTACACCGACCGCAGGCTCCCCGCGCTGTTCAACCGGGAGACCATGACGCTGGAGGACTACCGGCTGCGGTACGCCCTCTACAAGTCGGACCCCGACCTGATCGCCGCCCACGCCGCGCATCCCTTCATCGTCACCTGGGACGACCACGAGGTCCAGGACAACTACGCCGACGACATCCCCAAGAACGACGTGCCGCCGGACGAGTTCCTGCTGCGCAGGGCCTCCGCCTACCGCGCGTACTGGGAGAACCAGCCGCTGCGCTCACCGCAGTTGCCCAACGGCCCCGACGCGCAGCTCTACCGCAGGCTCCAGTACGGGCGTCTCGCCCAGTTCGACATCCTCGACACCCGGCAGTACCGCTCCGACCAGGCGTACGGCGACGGCCTCGACCTGCCGGGACCCGAGTCCGAGGATCCGTCGCGCACGATGACGGGCGCGACGCAGGAGCGCTGGCTGCTGGACGGCTGGAAGAACTCCACGGCGACCTGGAACGTCGTACCGCAGCAGGTCAACTTCTCCCTGCGCCGTCTCGACCTCAACCCCGTACCCATGCTCAGCATGGACGCCTGGGACGGCTACCCCGCCGCCCGCAAGCGGATCCTGGACGGGGTCGCCGCCGCCGGGGTCGAGAACCTGATGGTGCTCAGCGGTGATGTGCACGTGGCGTACGCGTACGACATCAAGCAGAACTTCGACGACCCGGCCTCGAAGACCATCGGCACGGAGATCGTCGCCACCTCGATCTCCAGTGGCCGGGACGGCGCGGAACACCTCAGCACCTGGGAGCTGTACACGCAGGCCAACCCGCACATGAAGTTCTACGACGGGCGCCGCGGCTACGTGACGGTGACGCTCGGCGAGCAGCGGGCGCGCGCCGACTACCGGACCATTCCCGCGGTGACGACGCCGGGCGCGGCGGTCTCGACGGCCGCGTCCTTCGTCACTGAGGTGGGCGATCAGGGCCTCAAGCCCGCCTGACCGCCCGGCGCGTCACCCCGGCCCCGTTCATGACGTCCCGTCAGCTCCGTGCGTCCGCCGGGAAACGGACGCCGATGCGGTCACGTGCCGCGTCGAGCGTCCGCATCACCGCGAGCGTGCCGTCCAGCGGCACCAGCGGCGATTCCGTCTCGCCCGCCCGCAGACAGCGCATCACCTCGGCCGCCTCGAACTGCATGCCCCACTGCTCGCTCGGGACCCTGATCTCCTCGGGCTCCTCGCCGTGCCGGTGCAGGACGAAGCTGTCCGGTGCGAAGAAACCGGCCACCTCGATCCTGCCCTTCGTGCCGGAGACCGACGCCGTCCTCGGGGTCTGGGTCTCCACCGAGCAGCTGAGCAGCGCCGTCGCGCCCGACTCCCAGCCCAGCAGGATCCCGGTGTTGAGATCCACGCCCTCGGGAGAGATCGAGGCCTCGGCCTGTACCCGGTCCGGCTCGCCCAGCAGCAGCTGCGCGAAGGACACGGGATAGACACCGAGGTCGAGGAGCGCGCCGCCGCCGAGGTCGGGGTTGCGCAGCCGGTGCTCGGGAGCGAAGGTGCCCTGTATCCCGAAGTCGGCGTGGATGGCGCGGACGTCACCGATCGCTCCGTCGCGCACCAGCTCCGCCAGACGCTGGATCACCGGGTTGCAGTACGTCCACATCGCCTCCATCAGGAAGAGGCCGCGCTCACGCGCCAGCGACACCAGGTCGCGGGCCTCCCGCGAGTTGAGCGTGAACGGCTTCTCGCACAGCACCGGCTTTCCGGCTTCGAGGGCCGCGCGGGTCGCCGCGTGATGCGCGGAGTGCGGCGTCCCCACGTAGACGACATCCACCTCGTCGTCCGCGAAGAGCCCCGCCCACGAGCCGTACGCCCGCGGAATGCCGTGCTCTTCGGCGAACGCCTTCGCGGACGCGTCACTGCGCGACGCCACGGCGACCACTTCCGCATCGGGCAGCCCGCGTACCTCTGTGACGAAGCGCGACACGATGCCGCCGGTGGCCAGTACGCCCCAGCGCACTTTCCCGCCGCGGTCTGTTTGTTCCGAACTCATAGCTGCCTCATTAAAAGGTTCCGAGCACTCCGCCTGAGCTGAGAGCATAGGTACGCATTCAACGACATGGAGACGCGGATGCCGGACGGCGCCCAGACCACCCACGGTCATCATCGAACAGAACGGTCGGAGCAGCATCCGTCACCCGGGGTCCCGCCTCAGGGTCCGCCCCGGCCGCACACCCCCGCGGCACGGCGCACCGGGCTTCTGGTCACCCTCGTACTCGGCGGGCTCACGGCCCTGCCGCCCATCTCCATGGACGGCTATCTGCCGGCCCTCCCCGAGGTCACCCGGTCGCTGAACTCACCGGCCGCGACCGTCCAGCTCACCCTGACCGCCTGCCTCGCGGGCATGGCGCTCGGCCAGATAGTCATCGGCCCGATGAGCGACAGGTGGGGCCGCCGCAGACCGCTGCTGATCGGCATGGTCGCGTACATCGTCGCCACCGCCATCTGCGCGCTCGCGCCCACCACCGAACTCCTCATCGGCTTCCGCCTCCTCCAGGGTCTCGCCGGCGCCGCCGGCATCGTGATCTCCCGCGCCGTGGTGCGTGACCTGTACGACGGCGAGGAGATGGCCCGTTTCTTCTCCACCCTGATGCTGATCTCCGGGGTCGCGCCGGTCGTCGCGCCGCTGCTCGGCGGTCAGGTGCTGCGCCTCACCGACTGGCGCGGCATCTTCGTCGTGCTGACCTTCGTCGGTCTCGCGCTGACCGTGGTCGCCTGGAAGTGGCTGCACGAGACGCTGCCGCCGGAGAGGCGGCACAGCGGCGGCATCGGCGAGGCGCTGCGGACGATGCGCGGGCTGATCGCCGACCGCGTCTTCACCGGCTACATGCTCGCGGGCGGGCTGGCCTTCGCCGCGCTCTTCGCGTACGTGTCCGCCTCGCCGTTCGTCGTGCAGGAGATCTACGGCGCCTCACCGCAGACCTTCAGCCTGCTCTTCGGCATCAACTCGGTCGGCCTGATCGCCGTCGGCCAGATCAACGGCAAGATCCTCGTCGGCCGGGTCAGCATGGACAAGGCGCTCGCCTTCGGCCTGGCGGTCATCACGCTCGCCGCCGTCTCGCTGCTGCTGATGACCAGCGGGCTGTTCGGCCATGTGGGGCTGTTCCCGGTGGCCGCCGCGCTGTTCGTGCTGATGTCCGCGATGGGCCTGGCCATGCCCAACACCAACACCCAGGCGCTGATGCGCACGCCGCACGCGGCGGGCTCCGCGTCCGCTCTCATCGGTACGTCGTCCTTCCTGATAGGCGCCGTGGCCTCGCCGCTCGTCGGGATCGCGGGGGACGCCACCGCTGTCCCGATGGCCGTCGTCCAGCTGGTCTGCTCGCTGGGCGCCGTGGGCTGCTTCCTGGGCATGGTGCGTCCCTGGCAGCGCAAGCGCGCCTGACCGCCTGACCGCCTGACCTGCGGGGGGATGGCGGGCACGCCCCCGTGTCTACAATTCGGCGGTGAACGCCATCCCCACCGCGGACGCCCTGCGCGCCGCCCTCGCCGGTCTGCTCGACGGGCTCCCGCCCACGCAGGCGGCCCAGGCCGTCGAGCGGCTGATCGCCAACTACCGGGGTACCACCCCGACCGGCACGCCGCTGCTGCGCGACCGGTCCGACGTCGCCGCGTACGCCGCGTACCGGATGCCCGCGACGTACGAGGCGGTGTGCGCGGCGCTGGACGGTCTCGCCGAGGCGGCCCCCGGCTGGGCGCCCGGCAGCCACCTGGACGTGGGCGGCGGCACCGGATCGGCCGTATGGGCCGCGGACGCGGTCTGGGACGGGCCGCGGACCACCACCGTGCTGGACTGGGCGGAGCCCGCGCTCGCCCTCGGCCGCGAACTCGCGGAATCCTCGCAGGCAACCGGCCCGCGCGCGGCCGAGTGGCGCAGGTCGAAGATCGGACAGGACCTGAAGCTGCCCGAGGCCGATCTGGTCACCGTCTCCTACGTGCTCAACGAGCTGACGGAGCAGGACCGCCACGCGCTGATCGCCGAGGCCGCGCGGGCCGCCCAGGCCGTCGTCGTCGTGGAGCCCGGCACGCCCGACGGCTATCTGCGGATCATCGAGGCCCGCGACCAGCTGACCGCGGCCGGCCTGCGGGTCGCCGCGCCCTGCCCGCACGACGGGGCCTGCCCGATCGTGCGCGGCGAGGACTGGTGCCACTTCTCGGCCCGGGTCAGCAGGTCCTCCCTGCACCGGCAGGTGAAGGGAGGATCGCTGGCGTACGAGGACGAGAAGTTCAGCTACGTCGCCGCCACCCGGTTCGCGACGGCGCCCGCGCCCGCCCGCGTGACGCGCAAGCCGCAGATCCGCAAGGGGCAGGTGCTCCTCGAACTGTGCACCCGGGACGACGGGCTGCGCCGCGAGACGGTCGCCAAGCGGCACGGCCCGCTGTACCGGGCGGCACGGGACACGGCGTGGGGCGACGCCTGGCCGCCGCCGGAGGAGACGGACGCGTAGGGACGCGTGAAGCGCCCAACCTCCATGCGCGTCGGGCGCGTCACCCCGGCGCGCGCGTCAGGCGCGTAGCTCCTGGGTGCAGCACTTCACGCTGCCGCCCCCCTTCAGCAGTTCGCCCAGATCGATCCCGACCGGCTCGAATCCGCGCTCCCGGAGCGGCCGGTAGAGGCCGGCCGCCGCCTGCGGCAGCAGGACGTGCAGGCCGTCGCTCACCGCGTTCAGCCCGAACGCCGACGCGTCCGCCTCCCCGGCCAGCAGAGCGTCGGGGAACAGCCGCGCGAGCACGGTGCGGCTGCCGGGGGAGAAGGCGCCGGGGTAGTACATGATCTCGTCGGCCGCGTCGTCCAGCACGCACAGCGCCGTGTCCAGGTGGTAGAAGCGCGGATCGACGAGATTCAGCCCGATCACCGGCCGCCCGAAGAACTCCTGTGCCTCGTCCTGCGCCAGCGGGCTCGACCGGAACCCGCGCCCGGCCAGCAGGAAGGAGGCGGTGACGGCGAAATCGCCCTCGCCCTCGTTGATGTGGACGGGGTCGAGGACGTCCGTGTAGCCGTGCGCACGGAACCAGTCCAGATGCGCCTGGGCCTCCGCCTCCCGCTGCGGGTGCGCGAAGCGCGCGCCGAGCACCCGGCCCCCGACGACCGTGGCGCCGTTGGCGGCATACACCATGTCGGGCAGACCGGGCCGCGGATCCAGGAACGAGACCGTGTGGCCGAGAGAGAGGTAGCGGTCACGCAGGACCCCCCACTCGGCCATCGCGAGCGGCAGGTCCACGGGTTTGGCCGGGTCCATCCAGGGGTTGATCGAATACGTCACCCTGAAGTGGGCCGGCGGACACATCAGATAGCTGCGGGCAGAGGCATCACGAGGCAACGAGGGCTCCTCACGAGCGGTGGCACGCACGACATTGTGCGCTGAGAGCCATCGTCCACTCCGGCGCGCTTTCCCGCAGTGATCCGATCGGGTACTTATTGCGCATGGCTGACAGCAAGGCACCCGACACCGCCCGCCGCAGCGACCGCTCGCGCCGCGCGATCCACGCGGCGGCCCTCGCGCTGGTGAGCGAGGTCGGGTACGGCAGGACGACCATCGAGGGCATCGCCGCCCGCGCGGGCGTCGGCAAGCAGACGATCTACCGCTGGTGGCCCTCGAAAGGGGCCGTCCTGCTGGAGGCGTTCCTCGCCCTCGGCGACCAGGCCGCGCAAGGGGAGTACGAGATCCCCGACACCGGTGATCTGACGGCCGACCTCAAGAACGTGCTGCGCGCCACCGTCGATCAGATGAACGATCCCGCCTTCGCCGTGCCGTCCCGAGCGCTCGCCGCCGAGGGCATCGTCAACGCCGACCTCAGCGCCGAATTCACCGCGAAGCTGCTGGAACCCCAGCTCCAGCTGTACGTGAAACGGCTGCGCGCCGCCCAGGAGGCAGGCGACCTGCGGGCCACGCTCGACCTGCGGATCGCCCTGGAACTGCTGGTCGGACCCGTCGCCCACCGGTGGCTGATGCGCACGCTGCCCTTGACGCACGCGTACACGGACACGCTGGTGGAGTACGTGCTCCACGGTCTGGCCCCGCGCCCCTGATGTGTCGAATCCCACCGCCCGCGCACGCCCCCGGTTACCGGGGGCGGCCACCTGAGGCGCAGGATGGTGGCACGATGGCAAGGGCCGTGAAGGCAAGCGTGAGGTGTGAGGGGATAGATGGGCGACGAATTCGGCCGCTACCGCGGCACGGAGAGCAGGATTCCCCACTGGCTGCGCCGTCGCCCGAAGAAGAGCGCCGAGTCCGACGGGAGCAGCCGGGAAGCGCTGCTCCTGGCCGTAGCGGCCGCCGGTATGCCGCTCGCGCCCGCCGCCCATCCGGTCGGCTACCGATGTTCGTGTGAACGGATCGGCTGTCCCACCCCCGCCAGACATCCGCTGTCCTTCGCCTGGCAGACGCAGTCGACCACCGACCAGGCACAGGTCGAACGGTGGGCGCGCAACCAGCCCCAGGCGAACTTCATCACCGCCACCGGCCTGGTGCACGACGTCCTGGACGTCCCGCTGGAGGCCGGCAGCCGCGCGCTGGAACGTCTGCTGGAGGCGGGGGTCGAGGTCGGTCCCGTGGCCGACTCCGGCGGCGACCGGATGCTCTTCTTCACCGCCACCCGGGGCACGCCCGAGGACGAGGACGAGTGGTGGCCCTGCGAGCTGGACTCCCACCCCGAGACCACGGACGAGCACCCCGGACTGCGCTGGCACTGCCGGGGCAGCTACGTACTCGTACCGCCCGCGAGCCTGCCGGGCGACCTCGCCGTGTCCTGGCTCCGCGGCCCGGAGCACCCGCTCCCCGACCCGCTGACGCTGCTGGAGATCCTGACGGACGCGTGCGCGCAGTACGCGGGCGAGAACGGCGAACTGGACCCGCACGCGGTGGCCTGGCCGCTGGGCCGCTGACCCGGACCTTCGTACATGGCTGAGGCCCGGACGTGACGTCCGAGCCTCAGCCATGTACGAAGGCGCCGACGGGCTCATGAGTCCTTCGCGGCGGGTCTACGAGCCCTTCGCCGCGACCACGCCCTGCAGCCGGCCCACGACGGCGACCTTGCCCGGGGCCGGTACCACCACCGTCTGGCTCGACACCCACTCACGCGTGAGGGTGTTCTTCACCTCGCCGGTCAGCAGCGCCCGCACGTCCGGGTCCACCTTGGGCCGGTAGCCCTTCGCGGCCGTCTGACGGTCGAAGAAGCGTGTGGCGAAAAAGGCCATCGCGCCGCCGTCCTTCGTGGCGAGCGCCAGCGGCGCGAAGTCGCCGTCGCTCACCGGCTGGTCGATGTACTGCGTGGTGAGACCGGGCCGCCGCGCGTCCTTCTCCCGGCTCGCGCGCCAGGCGTCCGTGTGCGGACCCGGCGCGAAGTGGGCCGGCTCGCCGGTCTTGAGATACGAGGCGTACTCCGTACTCAGATCCTCCGGCGCCACCGCCAGCGCGTCGCTGTCCGGTGAAACCGCCTGCGCCCAGCCGTCGTTGTCCGTCTTGAACTCCGGGACCGAGCGGGGCGAGACGATCGTCAGGTAGGCGACCTTCCATGCCTCTTCGGGTCCGTTCCGTACGAAGACCAGCAGCCAGGTGTTGTCCCCGGGGCCGCTCTCCGCGTCACGGTTGCTGTCGGTGTCCGCGACGAACCACCGCGGCCAGCCCGCCTTCTTGGGGATGGTGAACTTGGCGTCGGTCAGTTCGAGGTCCTGGTGTCCCGGGTTGCCGTTCGGGCTGGTGACCGCGCGCGAGGTCAGCCCGGCCTGGTTTATCGCCCCGAAAGCGCCCGTGACCCGTCCCGCGTCCAGCTTCGCGTCGTACGCCTTGTCCGACGCGTTGTACGCGTCGGTGAACTCCTTCAGGGCCTGCGCCGCCTCACTCCGGCTCGCCGACGGTACGACCGCCAGCTCCCCGTGCACCGTCACGCACCCGCTGGTCGCCAGCGACAGCACCATCACTGCCGCCAGACCTGCCGCCACCCGAATCGCCCGAACCGGCCTTCTCATCGGTCGCCTTCTGCTCTGAGACCCCACCGCCCGCTGACCGTCCGAACCCTACCGGGGCGAGGAACAGCGCGAGCGTCGGGACCAGATACACCACCCACACAACGGACTGGAAGACCGTCGGATCCGGCTGGAAGTTGAAGACGCCCTTCAGCAGCGTCCCGTACCAACTGTCCGGCGGAATCGTGGAACTGATGTCGAAGGCCGTCCTCGTGAGGCCCGGCAGCAGGTTCGCCTCCTGCAAGTCGTGGACCCCGTACGCCAGTACACCCGCGGCGACGATCACCAGCATGCCGCCGGTCCAGGTGAAGAACTTCGCGAGGTTGATCCTGACGGCGCCCCGGTAGAACAGCCATCCCAGCACCACGGCGGTCGCGATGCCCAACAGCACCCCGATCAGGGGCGCGTGCGTACCGTCCTGCGAGGCGCGCACCGACGCCCAGACGAACAGTGCCGTCTCCAGGCCCTCCCGGCCCACCGCCAGGAACGCCGTCGCGACCAGCGCGCCGGTCCCCATCTGGAGCGCGGCGTCGAGCTTTCCGTGCAGCTCCTTCTTCAGATGACGAGCCGTGCGCCGCATCCAGAAGACCATCCACGTCACGAGCCCCACCGCGACGATCGACAGCGAACCGCCCAGCGCCTCCTGCGCCTTGAACGTCATCTCCTGCGAGCCGTATTCGAGCCCGAAGCCGAAAGAGAGCGCGATGGCGATCGCGATGCCGATACCGATCCAGATCGGCCGCAGCGCGTCGCGCCGACCGGTCTTCACCAGATACGCGATGAGAATGCAGACGACCAGACTGGCCTCGAGGCCCTCGCGCAGGCCGATCAGATAGTTGCCGAACATGCCGGGTGGCCTTTCCGCTCAGGGGACACAGGGACGTGGGAACGCGGTCGTACGGGAGACCGGGAGGGTGGGAGATTCACGAGAACAGCGCCCGGCCCCACCAGTCGTCCGCGTCCCGGACACCTGGCGGAATCGCGAAGACCGCCGAACCCACGTGCTGGATGTACTCGTTGAGCGCGTCGGCGCGCGCCAGCTGCTTCTGTACGGGGATGAACCCGTCCCGCACGTCTCGCTGGTAGGCCAGGAAGAACAAGCCCGCGTCGAGACGGCCGAGCCCGTCGGTCCCGTCCGTGAAGGAGTAGCCGCGCCGCAGCAGTACGGCCCCGCCGTTGGAGTCGGGATGCGCGAGGCGCACATGCGAAGCCGGCGGCAGCGCCCTGAGGTTGGGCGGATCGTGCTCGTGCTTCTTGCCGAGCGGCGCGCCCTCGCCCTTGTCGCGGCCGAAGATTTCCTGCTGGTCCTGCAGCGAGGCACGGTCCCAGGTCTCGATCCGCATCGAGATCCGGCGGGCCACCAGGTAGGAGCCGCCCGTCATCCAGCCGGCGCCGTCCTGCTCGGGCACCCACACGTGCCGGTCGAGAGACGCGGTGTCCGTACCGGCCACATTGCTGGTGCCGTCCTTGAAACCGAAGAGGTTGCGCGGGGTCTGCGCGCCGGGCGTCGTGGACGACGTCTTGCCGAAACCGAGCTGCGACCAGCGGATCGCGACCTTCCCGAAGCCGATCCTGGCCAGATTGCGGATGGCGTGCACGGCGACCTGCGGGTCGTCGGCACACGCCTGGACGCACAGGTCGCCACCGCTGCGCGCCGGGTCGAGGTTGTCACCGGGGAACTTCGGCAGCTCGACCAGAGCGGCGGGACGGCCGCTCTCCAGGCCGAAGCGGCCCTTGGCGAAGAGCGAGGGGCCGAACCCGACGGTGAGGGTGAGCCGCGACGGCGGCAGGCCCAGCGCCTCGCCCGTGTCGTCCGGCGGAGCCACGTCGAGACCGCCGTACGCGCCCTCGCCGACGGTGTGGCCCGCCGTCATCCGCTCGGCGGCGCGCGTCCAGTCCTTCAGCAACCGGACCAGTTCCGCACGGTCCTTCGTCGTCACGTCGAACGCGGCGAAGTGCAACCGGTCCTGCACGGCGGTGGCGATACCGGCCTGATGGGCGCCGTGGAAGGGGACCGCGGAGCCCGCCTCGCCGGAAGACGCCCCGGAGGTGTCACCGTCGTGCAGCAGCGCGACGGCGCCGCCCGCGCCCACGGCACCGGCCGCGAGCCCGGCGCCTCCCCATCCGATGACCGAACGGCGGGAAGGGGAGGAGGAGTTGGCCTGATCGTCCATGGAGAGCCCCCGACTACTTGACCACGGCCGCGGCGAGCTTGGACAGCGGCTCGGCCAGCGCGTTCACACCGTCGGACAGCTCCTTGCGCTGCTCCTTGGTGACCTTCTCGTACGAGATGAACGCGTAAGAGTCCGCGCCGCCTTCGCGGTACTTGTCGAGCAGCGCGTTGATCGCGGTGAACTGCTTGTCCAACTCACCCGTCAGCGCGGGGTCGTTCTTCGACGCGATCGGCTTCAGCAGCTCGAACGCCTGCTGCGCGCCCTCGACGTTGCCCTTGAAGTCCGCCAGGTCGGTGTGGCTGTAACGGTCTTCCTCGCCGGTGACCTTGCCGGTGGCGACCTCGTCCAGCAGCTCCTTGGCGCCGTTGGCCATGGAGGTCGGCGTGATCTCCGCCTTGCCGACCCGCTGCTGCCAGTCGGCGAGGTCCTTGTCCAGCTGGTCGGCGAGCGCGGTCGCGTCGGAGCCGAGCTTCTTGTCCTGCCAGAGTTCCTTCTCCAGGCGGTGCCAGCCGGTCCACTTCTGGCCGTCCTCCAGGCCGTCGGCGCGGACGTCGACCTTGGGGTCGATGTCACCGAAGGACTCCGCGACCGGCTCGGTGCGCTCCCAGCCGAGACGGGACGGCGCGAACGCCTTCCTGGCCGCCTCCAGATCACCGGCGCGCACGGCGTCCGTGAACACCTTCACCTTCGGCAGCGTCGCGTCCGCCTGCTCCTGCACGTACTTCCGGTACCCGGCGACCGCGGCGTCCATCTCCGGGCTGCGGGTGGCGGCCTTGCCGCCGGTGACGGTGACCTTCTGGCGGACGCCCTGCCCCTTCATGCCGGGGACGCAGGCGATCTCGTACGCGCCCGCCTTCACCTCGGCGGTGATCTTGGCGGAGGTGCCGGGGCCCAGGTTCTCGCGCTCGGTCACGATCCGGTCGTCGGGGAAGAGGAGTTCCACCTCGGTGACCCGGCTGCCCTTGTTCTCCACGGCCAGTTCCACATGGCCCGCGGGGAACTCCTTCTTCGAGACCTCGCAGGAGTCGTCCTTCGCGGTGACCTTGATCGCGTCGTGGCCGCCGGTCTTGGCGTCGGTCTTCTCGGCGCAGCCCGTAACGGCGGTCAGAGCGGCCACCGCGGCGACGGCGGTGACGACGGAGAGGCGGACAGCTCGCATGCGGGGCTCCACGATGGACGACGGATGGAAGTGAGGCGGACCTAACTTAACGTAGGCTTACCTGCCTTGTGGTCATTCGTCCTGTGACCCGGATCTCATCTGCCCGCTTGGACACGATCTGGTCACGACAGCGTGAACGCCGTCTTGCGTACAGGTCAAGTGGCGGTCAAACGGGCCCGTTTCGGCACGACGAGCGGCGCCCCGGTCCTGGGGTGCGGGAAGACCTCGACGGGCTGCCGGTAGACCCGGCTGAGAAGCTCGTCGCGAAAGACCTCGGCGGGCGGGCCCTCGGCCGCGATCCGCCCGTCGTGCAGCACGGCGGTCCGGTCCGCGTGGGCGGCGGCGAGCCCCAGGTCGTGCAGGACGACCACCACGGCGTCCCCGGCGGCCGCGCGCTCGCGGCAGATCCGCAGGACGAGTTCCTGGTGGCGCAGGTCGAGCGCGGCGGTCGGCTCGTCCAGGAGGAGCAGCGGGGCACGCTGGGCGAGCACCCTGGCCAGCGCGACCCGGGCGCGCTCGCCGCCGGAGAGCGCGGAGAAGGGGCGCGGGGCGAAGACCGTGACCTCGGTGGCCGCCATCGCCTCCGCGACCGCCGCCTCGTCCTCGTCCTCCCGGACCGTGCCCGCCCAGGGCGCCCGGCCCATCCGTACGACGTCCGCGACGGGGAACGGGAAGGAGAGCGCGGCGGCCTGCGGCAACACGGAGCGGCGCAGGGCGAGTTCGGGCGCGGACCAGTCTCGGGCCGAGCGCCCGCCGATCCGCACGTCTCCCTGGCCCGGGTCCAGATCGGCGGCGAGCGCGGCGAGCAGGGTGGACTTGCCGGCGCCGTTGGGTCCGACGAGCGCCAGCACCTCACCGGCGCGTGCGGTGAGTTCGATCCCGGCCAGCACGTCCCGCTGCCCGAGCCGGACATGGAGGCCACGGGCCTCGGCGACGGGGTCGCCGGGGGAGTGGGGCGCGGGCAGCGCCCTGGCGCGCGGGGCGAACAGGCTCTTGAGGGTCATGCCCAGCCTCCTTGCTTGCGGCGGGTTCTGCGCAGCAGCCAGAAGAAGAACGGGCTGCCGAAGAGTGCGGTGAGTACGCCGAGGGGCAGTTCGGCCGGGGCGGCGACCGTACGGGCCGCGAGGTCGCCCGCGACCAGGACGAGCGCGCCGCCCAGCGCGCTGCCGGGGACGAGGAAGCGGTGCCCCGGGCCGTTCGCCATCCGCAGCAGATGCGGCACCAGCAGACCGACGAACGTGATGATCCCGGCGACCGCGACCGCGGCGGCCGTCAGCAGCGCCACGACGAGGACGAGGACGACGCGCAACCGCTCGACATCCACACCGAGGTGGCGTGCCGGCCGCTCGCCGAGCGCGAGGAGGTCCAACTTCCTTGCGTAGAAAGGCGCTACCGCCAGACCGAGCAGTGCGCACGGCAGTACGGCGAGCACCTTCGGCCAGGTGGCCTGCGCCAGTGAACCGAGCTGCCAGAAGGTGATCTGGCTGATCTGCGCGTTGTCGGCGAAGAAGATGAACAGGCCGATCAGCGCGCCCGCGAAGGCGTTCACCGCGATACCGGTGAGGATGAGCGTCACCACTTCCGTACGGCCGCCGGAGCGCGACAGCGTGTACACCAGCAGGACGGTGGCGAGTCCGGAGACGAACGCGCAGACGGTGACCGTCCAGTTGCCGAAGAAGCTCAGTCCCAGCGCGATCGACGCCACCGCGCCGACGGCCGCGCCCGACGAGATCCCGATGACGCCGGGCTCGGCGAGCGGATTGCCGAACACGCCCTGCATCAGCGCGCCCGCGCAGCCGAGCGAGGCGCCGACGAGCAGGGCGAGGACCACGCGGGGCAGCCGTACGTTCCACAGGACGCTCTCGCCGACCCGGTCGAGGGCCGCGCCGCCGAGGCCGACGCGGTGCTGGACGGAGGAGACCACGTCGCCGAGGGGGATGTGGTACGCGCCGATTCCGGCGGAGAGCAGGCAGAGCACGATCAGCGCGCCGAGGAGCCCGGCGGTCAGCAGGGTGGTGCTTCCCGGCAGCCGTCTGCCGGGCGGGGCGGACGGCGCGGGCGCGGGCGCGGTGACGGACGCGGGTGTCCGGCCGGTCGCGGGTGTCGTCGTCACGTCACTTGCCGTCCGCGTACAGCTGGTCGACCAGCGACTTCAGCACCCGGTCCGTGCGCGGCCCGTAGTTCAGCAGCACGCCGTCGTCGACCGAGACGACCCTGCGGTCCATGCCCGCGGGTGTCTGCGCGACCCCCGGGATCTCCACCAGTCCGTCGGTCCCGCCCACGGACTCAAGTCCCTTGGTCATCACCAGGATCGCGTCGGGCGCGGCCTTCGCGAGCGCCTCACTCGTGATCGCGGTGAAGTCCTTCCTCAGACCCGACTCCTTGCCCGCGTCGACCGCTCCGGCCGCCTCCAGCAGCGAACTCGCCCCGGACTCGGCGCCTCCGAGCAGATAGACGGAGGCCGAGCCCCGCAGATAGAGGAACGCGACCCGGGGCTTCCCGCCGTCCCCGCGCGCCGGAATGTCCTTCTGTACGGCGGCGATCCGCGCCTCGGTGCGCTGCCTCAGTTCGGTGCCCGCCGCCTTGACGCCGAGGGCCGCGGCCACGGTGTCGATGCGCGTCCCGACGTCGGCGAGGTCCTTCGGCGGCTCGACCACGAGCAGCGGGATGCCCGCGTCCCTGATCTGCCCGATCGCCTCGGCAGGACCGGTGGTGGTCTCGGCGAGGACGAGCGTGGGCCTGAGCGACAGCACGCTCTCGGCGGACACGTCGTGGGCCCGTGTCACGACGGGCAGCGACTTTGCCTGTTCGAAGGTGGCGGTGATGTCGCGGGCCACGACCTGTTTCCCGAGGCCCAGCGTGAAGACGATCTCGCTCAGAGAACCGGTCAGCGGCACGATCCGCTCGGTCGAGGTGACGGTGACCCGGTGGCCGTCCGCCGAGTCCACGGTGACCGGCAACGCCGCCCGGGGAGCGGTGGCCAGGGGCTCGACCCGGTCGGCGTCCGCCGTCACGGCGGCCTTCGCCGGGGTTCCCGTACGGCCGTCGGCTCCGGCGCTCCCGTTACCGCCGCCGCAGCCGGTGGCGGTCAGGGCGAGGGCGAGCGCGGAGAGGAGCGCACCCGTCGTCAGGCGTGATCTGCGCACGGAGCGCACCTTCCTGTCTTTCTGTGGAGCTTATTGAGGTTCGAGAGTTACGAGAGTTACGAGAGGTACCCGAGGTTCGAGAGGTACCAGACGTAACTGAGGTTCATGTGGTCGAGGAGGGGTTTCGTACGAGCTGGGAATAGCTTAGGTTAGCCTTACCTTTATCGCCAGATGCGCTCGGTGCCGGATGTGCCGGGGCGCAGATATGGGAGTGACCTCATGCTGTCCTTCAGACCCGTGCGCACGTTCGCCGCCGCGCTTCTCGTAGCGTTGCCGGGAGCCCTGCTGCTGCCGACCGCCGGCGCGCGGGCCGCTGACCGCACGGTGCAGGGCGGCAGGCTGGACTGGGGCATCAAGTCCTCGTTCCAGAGCTACGTCACCGGGCCGATAGCCAACGGCAGTTGGAGCCTCACCGGAGGCGCGGCCACCGTCGGCGGCAGCCAGTTCCGGTTCCACTCGGCCACCGGCTCGTACGACCCGGACAGCGGCGCCTTCCGGGCCGGATTCTCCGGCGGGGTCCACTTCCTCGGCCACCGGCAGACGAGCGGCGGCTACGAGCTGGATCTCACCATCAGCCGCCCGACCGTGCGCGTTTCGGGGAACAGCGGCACTCTCTACGCCGACATGACCAGCAAGGCCAAGGGCTCCGGCCGGGTCACCAGCCGCTCGCAGGTCCCGCTCGCGACACTCGGCCTCTCCGGGATCAGCATGGTGGGGGCTACGAGCCCGGTCGCGCTCAACAACATCCCGGCGACGCTCACTTCACAGGGCGCGAGCGCCTTCGCCGGTTACTACACGGCCGGCACCCCGCTCGACCCGATCAGCCTCTCCGTCGACACCCTGGAGCCGCGGAAACCCACGAAGGCGCCCACGAAGGCGCCGGAGAAGGAGCCCGGGGCGAAACCCGGCGAGAAGAAGGACTCCGACGGGAAGAAGCCCGCGAGCGAGGCGGGCCGCTTCGAGGACGCGGCCGTCGACTGGGGCGTGCGCCGTACCTACCGCGAGTACGTGACCGGCTCCATCGCCCAGGGTGCGTGGACGCTGAGCGGCGGTGCCCAGGACGGCGGCGCGCTGTTCCGCTTCCCCCGGGGCACTGGCTCGTACGACGCGGGCAAGCGGACCCTCGACGCCACGTTCGCGGGCAGTGTCCGCTTCACCGGCACGGACCTCGACCTCACCCTGAGCAAGGTCGCCGTCCGGGTGAAGGACGGCAAGGGCACCCTGTCGGCCGATGTCGCCTCGGCCGGCACGACGGGCAAGGCCGTGCCCCTCATCACCTTCACGGCCAAGGACTTCACGCCGAAGAACGGTCTCGCCGCTCTCAACGAGGCGCCCGCGAAGCTCACTTCACAGGGCGCCAGGACCTTCGGCTCCCTGTACACCGCGGGTGCCGAAATGGACCCCGTCTCGCTCGCGGTCGCCGTCGACAAGAAGGCGCAGCTGCCGCCGCTGCCCGACCTGGGCACGGACACCGCGTCCGTCACCCCCTCGGCGCAGCCGAAGCCCGCCGCCGACTCCAGCCCCGTACCGCTCGCCTCGCAGGACGCGTCGTCCTCGTCGGCCGCGGGTCCCGGGACGTACGTGGCGATCGGCGCGGGCGTGCTCGCCGTCGCCGGACTCGCGGTGTATGCCGCGCGCAGGCGTCGCAGCGCCAACTGACTTCCAAAACAAGGCTGTTCGCGCCCCGCGCGCCGCACTTCCCCCGCCGTATTTCCCGGGCGGTACATCGCCACGCATTCGCGCGCCCTCGTGGCGCCCACCACCGTTCGAACCATCGAGGAGAACATTCACCATGGCAGCCACCCGCCGCCCCGTCACGCTCGCCGCCGCCGTCGCGACGGCCTGCGCCCTCGGCGCCACGGCGTTCGCGCTTCCGGCGCTCGCCGCCGACAGACCCGCCGCCGCTGCCGCCCCGCAGTTCGAACTGTCGGACGGCACGCTGGACTGGGGCCTCAAGGAGTCCTTCCGCACGTACGTGTCGCGCATAGCCGCCGGCACCATCACGGCCGCCGACGGTGCGACCCAGGCCGCCGGCAACGGCCCCTTCACCTTCGCCAACGGCACGGGTTCGTACGACCCGAGCACGCACAACATGAGCACGGACTTCGACGGCAGCGTGCGATTCGAGTCCACCGCCCACGGGTTCGACATCAAGGTCTCCGACGTGAAGCTCGTCACCGAGGGCACGGGCGGCGCCATCGAGGCGGACGTCACTCTCAACGGCGACACGCAGAACGACATCCAGCTCGCCTCGATCGACCTCGCGGGCATCCGCCCCGAAACCGCGGGCGGCACGATGGTCTTCAAGTCCGTCCCGGCCACGCTGACGGCCGACGGCGCGAAGGCGTTCAACGGGATGTACAAGGAGGGCACGGCGCTGGACGCGGCGACCCTGTCGGTCAAGTACACGACGGTCGGCGGCGCTCCGACCCCGCCCCCGACGGACGCCCCTACTGACACACCGACCGACGGGCCGACCGACGCCCCCACGGACACGCCGACCGACGCACCCACCGACGCGCCGACCGACGCACCCACCGACGCGCCGACCGACGCGCCGACCGACGCGCCCACCGACGCGCCGACCGACGCGCCCACCACCAACCCCAACCCCAGCCCGACTCCGACGCCGTCGAGCCCGGCCTCCGAAACGCCCCCGGCCGCCGAGGACGGCACGATCGCCGACGGTAATCTCGACTGGGGTGTGAAGGAGAGCTTCCGCTCGTACGTGACGGGCCCGATCGCCAACGGCAAGATCGAACTCGGCGACGGCGCCGAGCAGTTGGGCCAGGCGTACCGCTTCCCCAAGGGCACGGGCACCTTCGACGCCGACGCGCAGACGCTGTCCGCCGCCTTCGACGGCAGCGTCCGCTTCCTCGGCCACGAGGAGTCCGGGGAGTACGTCCTGGACCTCACGCTCTCCGGTCTCCGGGTGGAGGCCAAGGGCGGCAAGGGCACGCTCGTCGCCGATGTCAGCACCAAGGACCGGGAGACCCGCAAGGTTTCCACGTTCAAGAAGCTGAGCTTCGCCACGCTGAACCTCCCGGCGGCCGACCTGACGGCCGAGGACGGCGTTCTCACGCTGAGCGCGGTCCCCGCGACGCTCACGGCAGACGGCACCAAGGCGTTCGGCGCCATGTACCCGGCGGGTACGGCGCTCGACAAGCTGACCCTCGCGGTCTCGCTCGACGCCGACGCGGATCTCCCGGACGGCTCGAACGGCACGGGTGGCACCGGCGGTTCGGGCGGCACGGGTGGTTCGGGTGGCGCCGGTGACACGGGCGGCTCCGGCGGTACGGGCGGCACCGTGGGCGGTGGCACCGTCGGCGGCGCGACCGGCGGCCTCGGCGACGGCTCGCTCGCCTCCACCGGCTCGGATGTTCCCACCGGTGCGCTCCTCGGCGCGGCGGGCGCGATCGCCGCCGCCGGCGCGGCAGTTGTCTTCGCGGCCAAGCGCCGCCGTACGTCGCTCAGCGAATCCTGACCGACCTTGACCGGACCTGATCGGGGTCCGTGACGGACGGCCGCACCGCGCGTGACTGGCGGTGCGGCTGTTCGTCGTGTGATGCTTGAATGCCCGCGTGACTGACATCGACGTACTCAGCGTCTTCTGCGGTGCCGACGGCCGCCATGGCAATACGCTCGGCGTCGTACGCGAAGGCCGGGACCACCCCGATCAGGGTGCCCGGCAGGCCCTCGCCGCCCGACTCGGCTACAGCGAGACCGTGTTCGTGGACGACCCCGAGCGGGGAGTGGTCGACATCTACACGCCGGGCCTGCGGCTGCCGTTCGCCGGGCACCCGCTCGTGGGCGCTGCCTGGCTGCTCGATCTGGAGGCCGTGAATCCGCCCGCCGGAGAGGTATGGGCGCGCCAGGACGGCGAGTTCACCTGGATCACCGCACGCCCCGAATGGGCCCCGCCGCGCACGGTCACCCAGTACGACTCCGTAGCCGAGGTCGACGCGCTGCCCGCGCCGCCGCCCGGCGAGGGCTGGCTCTACGCCTGGGCGTGGCAGGACGAGGCGGCGGGCCGCGTCAGGGCCCGCGCCTTCCCGCGCCGTGACGACGGCATCATCGAGGACGAGGCGACGGGCGCGGCCGCCCTGCTGCTCACGGCGGAGCTGGGCCGCGCCCTGAACATCACTCAGGGCCGCGGGTCGCAGATTCTCACGGCCCCCGGCCCCGACGGCGAGATCGAGATAGGCGGCCGCGTACGCCTGCTCGACGCCCCTTGAAAACGCCGGGAGGCGCAGGGGCGGTTGACCCAACCACCTCTGCGCCTCAGGGCATTGAGCGCTCTGCTCCGGGCTGTCCGCCCTCGGCCCGAACCGTCACGCGCTCAGCGGGAACTCTCCGCCCAGCTCGCGGAAGACCGCTCCATTGAAGTCGAACGCGCGCTTGCACTCGTCGATGATCCGCTGCTTCTCCAGATCGTCCGCCGCCACCGCGTCGAGCAGCTGGCGGTAACCCCGCTTGAACGCGGCCGGGTTGGAGATCTGCTCGAAGACGTAGAAGCGGACGCCGTCACCCTTGCGCTCGAAGCCCCAGGCCTTCTCCGCCGTGTCGCGGATGATCTGGCCGCCGGAGAGGTCTCCGAGGTAGCGGGTGTAGTGGTGGGCCACGTAACCGCCCGGCCAGGTGCGCGCGCACTCCTCGACCCTGGCGGCGTACGCGGCGGTCGCGGGCAGCGGCTCCAGGCCGTCACGCCAGTCGGCGCCGCGCAGATGGGTGAGGTCGCGCTCCAGCTCCGGCGTGCGCCGCAGCTCGCGCTGGATGAAGGGCCCGGCGACCGGATCGCCGGCGAGCTGCTCCGCCGACGCCTCCAGCGCGCGGTACACGAACCACAGCTGTTCGGTGTAGCGCGTGTACGCGTCCACCCCCAGTCTGCCGCTCAGCATGTCCGTCATGAAGGACGACGTCTCCGCCTCGACGTGCTGCTCGTGCGACGCCTCGCGGATGAGCGTCGAGAAGGGGGTGGTGGTGGCGGTTGCGTCCAAGGCGGGCCTCCGGGAGCAAAGGGGACGGGAGCAGGCGGATGCCGGCAATGGCAGCGGGAATTGCCGCCATGTCCGATTTTGATACTTAGGCTTACCTAAGTCAACCTGTTCCCGACGACCTGTCGGCAAAAGCGTACCCCGCGCCACCGTCAGGGCAACGTCAGAATTTCCACCCCTGTCTCCGTCACCACCATCGTGTGCTCGAACTGGGCCGTCCGCTTGCGGTCCTTGGTCAGTACCGTCCAGCCGTCGTCCCACATGTCGTGCTCGTACGTGCCGAGCGTGAGCATCGGTTCGATGGTGAAGGTCATGCCCGGCTGGATGACGGTCGTGGCGTGCGGGCTGTCGTAATGCGGGATGATCAGCCCGGAATGGAACGAGGAATTGATGCCGTGCCCCGTGAAGTCCCTGACCACGCCGTAGCCGAACCGCTTGGCGTACGACTCGATGACCCGCCCGATGACATTGATCTGGCGGCCCGGCCTGACGGCCTTGATGGCGCGGTTCAGCGACTCGCGGGTCCGCTCCACCAGGAGCTTCGACTCCTCGTCCACGTCCCCGCAGAAGTAGGTGGCGTTGGTGTCGCCGTGCACGCCGTTGATGTACGCGGTGACGTCGAGGTTCACGATGTCGCCGTCGCGCAGGACCGTCGAGTCCGGGATTCCGTGACAGATCACCTCGTTCACCGAGGAGCAGAGCGACTTCGGGAAACCGCGGTAGCCGAGCGTGGACGGGTAGGCGCCGTGATCACACATGTACTCGTGCGCGACCCGGTCCAGCTCGTCCGTGGTCACGCCGGGCACGATGTGTTTCGCGGCTTCCTCCCGCGCGTCGGCGGCGATGCGGCCCGCGATCCGCATCCGCTCGATCGTCTCGGTGGTTTGCACTTCGGGCCCGGTGTACGGCGCGGGCGCGGGCTTCCCCACGTACTCGGGGCGCCGGATGTTTCCCGGGACGGAGCGGACGGGAGAGATCTCCCCTGGTACGAGCAGTGACTGGCCAGACATGCGAGCGAGTCTAACCAGCGTTCATGTGAGTCCGATCAGCGTTCAACCCGGCACAGGCGGGGCAGCCTGGCCTCATAGGAAGGAGCCGAAGATGGCCTTGTTCAAGAAGCACACGGTCGGTAAACCCGGCGAGTGGTACTACTGCCTGGAGCACAAGACGGTCGAGGAGGGCCCCGACTGCCCGGGCAAGGACCGTTTCGGCCCGTACGCCTCGCGCCAGGAGGCCGAGCACGCCATGGCGACGGCGAAGGACCGCAATCAGGAGTGGGAGAACGACCCGCGCTGGCACGACGCGTCGAGAGGCGAGGACGACAACCCGCCGAGCTGACGGGGCGGGATGCGCGTATCAGGCTGTGGACGCGCGTCTCAGGCTGTACGGGGACGTCAGGCCGCCGTCTCCGCCCCGGCTCCCGCTCCCGCGGGGGCCGCGGCCGCCGTCCCCGTACCGGCCGCGGTCGTACCACCGGTCGTCCCCGCACCCGCCGCCGCTTCCCGCTGGGCGCGGCGGCGCCGCGCGTCCTCGTCGGTGTCGGAGTCGTATGTCATCAGCTTCGGCAGCGCCAGGGCCAGCGCCCCCACCGCGGCGACGCACGCGAGACCGCCGCCCCAGACCGCCGGCCGGGCGCCCGTCCAGCCCGCCATCGTGCCCGCGCGCACCTGCCCGAGCTGCGGGCCGCAGCTGTACGACAGCACCTCTATGCCCGCGAGCCTGCCCCGCAGCTCCTCCGGGATGGTCTGGTTCCAGATCGTGGAGCGGCCGAGGCCGCTGAGCCCGTCGCCGGCGCCCGCGATCACCAGACACAGCAGGACGAGCCAGATGTCCGACATCCATCCGGACGCGGCCATCGCGAGTCCCCAGCCCGCCGCGCCGACGGCGACCATCCGGCCGTGCCTGCGGACCCGGGAGGCCCAGCCGCTGGTCAGGCCGACCAGGACGGAACCGAACGGGATCGCCCCGTACATCAGGCCGAGCGCCCACTGCGCGTCGAGATCCTGCGCCAGGAACGGGAAGACCGCGATCGGGTACGCGAAGAACATCGCGGACAGGTCGATCGCGTACGTACCGAGCAGGACCGGCTTGCTCCACGCGTAGCGCGCGCCCTCCGCTATCGAGCGGAGTGACGGTTTTTCGGCCCTGTCGGAGGGCGGCGCGGGCGACAGCCGCAGGCACATCGCCACCGACGCGGTGAATCCGGCGACGGTGACCGCGTACGCCGTGGCCGTTCCCGCGTACGCCACGACCACGCCCGCCACCGCCGGGCCCGCGACGGCGGCGGTCTGCCAGCGGACCGCGTTCAGCGCGGCGGCCGCGGTGAGCTGGTCGTGCGGGACGATCCGCGCGATCAGGGAGTCGATCGCGGGCCGCTGGATCCCGGCGAACGCGGAGACCCCGGCCGCCACCACGTACAGCGGCCAGAGCGCGGGGCCCGGCAGCAGCGCGTTCACCAGGAGGACGACGGCGAGCAGGCCGAGACCGCCCTCCGACAGCAGGATGAGCTTGCGGCGGTCGACGGAGTCGGCCAGCGCGCCGCCGTACAGCCCGAAGACGATCAGCGGCACCAGCTCGACCGCGCCCATCGCGCCCACCGCGAACGGTGAGTCGGTGAGGTCCTTGATCTGGAGCGGCAGCGCGACCATGGCCATGGAGCTGCCGAAGTACGTCACGAGCCCCTGGATCCACAGCAGCCGGAATTCACGCAGGGTGCGCAGCGGGGTGAGGTCCGGGAGGATCGCGTGGAGCTTGTTCGTCACGAGCGGCCATGTTCCGTCCTGATACGTGGAACACGCAAGTTGTTTCGCAGGCGACGGTTCGCCGGGAGCGGGATCCGCTGGGAAACGGCTACCAGCGGGCGGGCGGCGGAGCCGTCAGCTGGTCCGCGAGCCGGGACAGCCGGTCGCGGAACCGGCGCCTGCCGCGCGGGGCCGGCAGGCTGTTCTCCCCGGCCGCCGCGCTGACCAGGTGCTGGACGGTGTCGAGGTCGATACCGTGGGCCGCGTCCGAGGCCTGGACCGTGAGCGCGTCATGGGCCAGCCCGCGCATGTCGGAGTCGCCGCCGTCGATCGACAGGACGGTCGCGCCCGCCAGCCGCGCGTCGTGCACGCGGTCGAGCAGCGCGCCGTCCGGCCTCCCGGGCGCCACGACGAGCAGCGTCTCGCCCCGGCCCGCCGCTTCGAGCCGGCCGAGGCCGATCGCCAGATGCGCGGGGTCTCCCGGCCGTACGCGGTGCCGTACGAGCGTGGGGTTCAGCGCGGGCTGCCCGGACCACGCGGCCTCGTCCACCAGATGCGCGGTCAGATGCCACGGCTCGTACTGCTCGGTCCCGACCAGCAGCAGCCCACCGCCCTGCGGTACGACGGCGGACCGCAGGGCCCCCGCGAACCGGCGGCTCTCGTCGGGCCACCGCGTCCCGGCGAGCACTTCACGCAGCAGGGCGACGCGTACGGCATCCATGGGCCCGCATCCTGCCGTGCTCCCGCCACCGGCGCGGGCGTTCGCGGGAGGCTCACCCGAAAGAGAGCGACGCGGGACTCCCGGCGGTGGCCCCGCCGGCGAGGGAAGCGACCAGTAGGGTCAAGCCCATGACTTCTACGGACAGTGGCAGCACCGTGCCCAAGCCCCCCGCCAAGGATCCCTGGGACCTCCCCGACGTCTCGGGCCTGGTCGTCGGCGTACTCGGCGGTACGGGCGACCAGGGCCGCGGCCTCGCCTACCGGCTGGGGCGCGCCGGACAGAAAGTGATCATCGGCTCCCGGGCGGCCGAGCGCGCGGAGACGGCGGCCGCCGAACTCGGCCACGGCGTCGAGGGCGCGGCCAACGCGGAATGCGCGCGGCGCAGCGACGTGGTCATCGTCGCCGTGCCGTGGGAAGGCCACGCGGCGATCCTCGCCTCCCTCAGGGAGGAGCTTGCGGGCAAGCTCGTCGTCGACTGCGTCAACCCCCTCGGCTTCGACAAGAAGGGCGCCTACGCCCTTACCCCGGAAGAGGGCAGCGCGGCCGAACAGGCCGCCGTCCTGCTGCCGGACTCCCGGGTGACCGCGGCCTTCCACCACCTGTCGGCCGTGCTCCTCCAGGACCCGGAGACCGAGCAGATCGACACCGACGTGATGGTCCTGGGCGAGGCGCGCGCGGACACCGACATCGTGCAGGCGCTCGCGGGCCGCATCCCCGGCATGCGCGGCGTCTTCGCGGGCCGCCTGCGCAACGCCCACCAGGTGGAGTCCCTGGTGGCCAACCTCATCTCGGTCAACCGCCGCTACAAGGCCCACGCGGGCCTGCGCGCCACCGACGTATAGCCGGCCGGGCCCGGGTCCGGGGCCGCCGGAATCAAGCCCCGGACGGGCCCCACACCGAGCCGACGGGACCGTGGGGGAGACTGGACGGCGTACCACCGCAGTCCGAGAAGCCCCCGACAGGAGCCGAACACCATGCCCCGCCTCGCTCTGTACGCCCTTGTTCTCTGCGCCCTCGCCGTCGTGGCGGCCGTGGTCTCCTTCGCGCAGGGCAGCTGGCTCGGCATCGTGTGGGTGCTGCTGGTGGGACTGACGTCCAACATGGCCTGGTACTACCTCCGCAAGGCGAAGGCGGAGAAGGCCGCGGCGGCCGGCTGAGACCCGTCAGCCGTTGACCGTCTCGCAGAACTGGTTGGCGCCCTCCCAGAAGCGGTAGAGGTTCTGCCCGCAGTACGTGTCCACGTCCGTCACGCCGAGCGCGCGCAGGATCGAGTGGATCGCGTCGAAGAAGCCCTCGTTCACGCCCGGGATGAAGAGGACCGCGAAGACGGCGAGCAGGCCGAACGGTGCGAACGGCTCCACCTGGCGGCGGATCCTGTACGAGAGCCACGGCTCCAGCACGCCGTAGCCGTCGAGGCCGGGCACCGGTACGAAGTTCAGGATCGCGGCGGTCAGCTGGAGCAGCGCGAGGAAGCCGAGCGCGAAGCGGAAGGTCGCCGGGACACCGGACAGGGCGTGCAGCCAGAACGGCGCCGTGCAGACCACCGCGAACAGCACGTTGGTCAGCGGGCCCGCCGCCGAGATCAGGCTGTGCTTCCAGCGGCCCTGGATGCGGCCCCGTTCGATGAAGACCGCGCCACCGGGAAGGCCGATGCCGCCCAGGATCACGAAGACGACCGGCAGCACGATGCTCAGCAGCGCGTGGGTGTACTTGAGCGGGTTGAGAGTCAGATAGCCCTTCGCGCCGATGGAGATGTCACCGCTGTGCAGCGCGGTGCGCGCGTGCGCGTACTCGTGCAGACAGAGCGAGACGATCCAGGCGGACGTGACGAACAGGAAGACGGCGAATCCGACGGCGGCCGAGAAGTCCGTCCACACGGCCCATCCCGTGACCGCCATGACGGCGACGATGCCCAGAAAGACGGGACTGATCCGCCGATCGCTGTTGCGGCTGGTGGCGGTGGTCATGGGCGGGGCTCCCGGGGAGGTCGGCGGGCTGTGCGGATCGACCGTACTGGTGACGGGGGTGGAACGTACCGCGTGGGCCGTACGGTTCCTGTGGGTGGCGGGTTCCCCCTGACGGGAACAGGGACAATGGGGCAATGCGCTACCGCGTCCTCGGCACCACGCAGGCACTCCACGACGACGGCACCCCCGTCGTCCTCGGGGGCGCGCGCGTGCGCGCGCTGCTCACCGTCCTCGCGCTGCGGGCCGGACGTACCGTCCCGGTCCGGGTGCTGGTCGCCGAGGTCTGGGACGGCGATCCGCCCGCCGACGCGGTGGGCGCGCTCCAGGCGCTGGTCGGACGGCTGCGGCGGGCCCTCGGGCGTGCCGCCGTGTCCTCGGCGGAGGGCGGGTACCGGCTGTGCGCCGCCGAGGACGACGTGGACGTGCACCGTTTCGGCCGGCTCGCGGCCGACGGCGCGCGGGCGCTGGAGGAGGGCGACGCGGCCAGGGCCGCCGGCCTCCTGGACGACGCGCTCGCGCTGTGGGGCGGGCAGGCCCTGGCCGACCTGCCGGACCGCGCGTCCGAGGCGGTCCGCTGGGAGACCCGCCGCCAGGAGGCCCGCCGGGTCCGGCTGACGGCCGCGCTCGTGCTGGGCCGCGCGGAGGAGTCCCTGCCGGAACTCGCCGCGCTCTGTGACCGGTTCCCGCTGGACGAACGCCTCCACGTCCTCCGTATACGCGCCTTGCGCGACTCGTCCCGTACGGCGGAGGCGCTGGCGGCCTACGACGCGGTCCGCCGCGTCCTGGCGGAACGTCTCGGCACCGACCCGGGCCTGGAACTGCGCGCGCTGCACGAGGAGTTGCTGCACGACGGCGAAGGCAACCGCGAAGGCAACCGCGAAGGCAACCGCGAAGGCAACCGCGACGGCAACCGCGGGGGCGACGGGGACAGCGCGACCGGGACGGATCCGTACGCGGCGGGCGGCGGCGCGGGCGCCGGCACTCCGCACGGCAACCTCCGCGCCCGGCTCACCAGTTTCGTCGGGCGCGAGGCCGACATCGAGGCCATTCGCGGGGATCTCGGCCGGGCCAGGCTCGTCACCCTCCTCGGACCGGGCGGGGCCGGGAAGACGCGGCTGTCCCAGGAGGCCGCCGAGCGGGCCGCCGGGGGACAGGGGGCTGACGGGCCGTGGCCGGACGGGGTGTGGCTCGCCGAACTCGCCCCCGTCGACGACCCGGACACCGTGCCCGACGCGGTACTCACCGCGCTCGGCGCGCGCGAGACGGTGCTGCGTGGTGCCGGAGCCGAGGAGTTGCGCGCCGCCGACCGGCAGGCCGGTGAGCCGCTGGTGCGGCTGGTCGAGTACTGCGCCCGCCGCCGCATGCTCCTGCTCCTCGACAACTGTGAGCACGTGATCGGCGCCGCAGCCACCCTCGCCGAGGAACTGCTGGCGAACTGCCCCGAGTTGACGGTCCTCGCGACGAGCAGGGAACCGCTCGGGGTGCCCGGTGAAGTCGTACGTCCCGTGGAGCCGCTGCCGCCCGACCCCGCGCACCGCCTCTTCGCCGAGCGCGCCCGCGCCGTACGGCCGGACTTCGGGCCCGCGGACGATCCCGAGTCCGTCGCGGAGATCTGCCGTCGGCTCGACGGTCTGCCGCTCGCCATCGAACTGGCCGCGGCCCGGCTGCGGTTGCTCACCCCGCGGCAGATCGCGGACCGGCTCGACGACCGTTTCCGGCTGCTGACCAGCGGAGCCAGGACCGTACTGCCGCGCCAGCAGACCCTGCGCGCCGTGGTCGACTGGTCCTGGGACCTGCTGGACGACCCCGAACGCGCGGTACTGCGGCGGCTGTCCGTCTTCGCCGGCGGGTGCGGTCTGACCGCCGCCGAGTCGGTGTGTGCCAAGGAGGACACCGGGACCGGCTCTGTCGATGTCGGTGACGTTCCCGGCCTGCTCGGCTCGCTCATCGACAAGTCCCTTGTCGTCGCGGCCCCTTCACCGGACGGCGACATGCGCTACCGGCTGCTGGAGACGGTCGCCGAGTACGCGGCGCAGCGGCTGGACGAGTCCGGTGAACGGGCCGGCGCCGAGCGCCGGCATCTCGTCCACTACCGGGAGCTGGCCAGGACCACCGACGCCGAACTGCGCGGCGCGGGCCAGCGCGAGGGACTCGCCCGCCTCCAGCTGGAGTACGAGAACCTGCGGACCGCGCTGCGCCGCGCCACCGCCGCCCGCGACGAGCAGGAACTGCTCTGCCTCGTCCTGTCGCTCGCCTGGTTCTGGCAGATGCGCGACATGCGCGCCGACGCCCGCCAGTGGTCCGCCGCCGCCGGAACCCTCGGCCCCGACCCCTTCGCGTCGCCCGCCGAGCAGGCTCCACCGCTCCATGAGCGGTGCACGGACGCGCCGCCGCCGATGGACGGCGAGATGCTGAAGGAAGCGCGCCGGCAGGTGGTCCTGGTCCAGATGGCCACCATGGAACACGTGCAGGACGAGTGGACGAACCCCCAGCAGAGGGAACGGCTCCGCACCGTCAGCGCCGTCTACCCGGCGGGGCTGCCGCAGACCTGCCGGTATCCCGGCACCCTCCTGTTCTTCGCGGTCGTGATCACCGGTGAAGCGGAGGACTTGCGCGTCCTGCTCGATGAGACCGTACTGGCCTGTGAACGGTTCGGCTACGAATGGGAGTTGGCGGGCGCGCTCCAGCTGCGGGCCAACGTCCTCGCGAACCGCGGTGCGTGGGCGGGCGACGCGCGCAGGGATGCCGACCGGGCCCTGGAGATCTACGAGAGAGTCGGTGACGCCTGGGGCATGGCGGAAGCGCTGTCGGCCCGGGGCGAGGCGAGGGAGAAGCAGGGCGAGTTCTCCCTCGCCGCCGAGGACTACGCGACGGCCATAAGCCACGCCGAGGGTCTTGGCGCGCAGAGTCAGGTCGCCCTGCTGCGGACCCGGCTGGCGATGGCCATGATCGAGGCGGGTCGTGCGGAGGAGGGGGAGACGATCCTCCGGGACGTGCTCGGCCAGGAGCGGGACGTCGCGCACGAGGCGATGGTGCCCGCCCGGTTGTATCTCGCGCTGTGGCTGGGCCGCAGCGGACGCACGGATGAGGCCAGGTCCCATCTGCGACAGCTGGGCGAGCACTTCCGCGGCGAGACGCTGGCCCTCTTCGAGGGGTTCGTCCAGGGCGCCCACGCGGCGCTCGACTGCCTGGACGGCCGGTACGCCGAAGCGCGGGAGTGGTCCCGCCGGGCACTGGAGCACGCCCAGGCACCGCTGTCGCAGATGATCGCTCCCGAGATGCCGGCGGTCCATCTGATGACGGCGGCCTGGGCGTTGGCGGGACTCGCGGGCGAAGAGACCACCTGGGCCGGCGAGTGCGCACGCGACGCGGCCCGACTGCTCGGCGCCTCGCAGGCGTTGCTGCCGGACGGCCATCGCCCGTCCCCCATAGAGCGTGAACTGCTGGGCTTCGCGGGCGACGCGGTGCGCGCGGCTTTCAGCGGCGACGGGACCGGCGACGGGAGCGACGGGACCGGCGGGACCGACCGTGAGGCGGCCTACGAGTCCGCACGCGCCGAGGGCGCCGGCCTCACGATGGAGGAGGCCGCCGCCCTCGTCTGACCCACTGCTCCGAGCGCCCGGGGCCCCGGGGCACCGAGCCCGGAAGGAATCAGGACTTCTTCCGGAACCTCGCGACCGCGAGCGGCGCCGTCACCACCGTGATGCCCACCGCCCACGCGAGCGTCAGCCACACCGAGTGCGCGACCGGCCCACCGTTGACCAGACCGCGCGCCGCGTCCGCGAGACTGGAGAGCGGGTTGTAGTCGGTGAAGGCCTGGAGCCAGCCGGGCATCGTGGACGGCGGGGTGAAGATCGACGAGCCGAACTGCAGCGGCATCAGCACGAGCATGCCCACCCCCTGGACCGCCTGTGACGTCTTCATGGTGAGTCCCACCAGGACGAAGATCCACATGAGCGAGGCACCGAAGACGACCGAAAGACCGACGGCCGCGAGCAGTTCGGGCACCGACGTCTTGACCTCGAGACCGAGCAGGAAGCCCATGCCGAGCAGGATCGCGCTGGCGACGAGCATGCGGCCCATCTCGACCACGATCTTCGCGATCAGTACGGAGGACCGCGCGATCGGCATCGTACGGAACCGGTCCATGACGCCCTTGCGGAAGTCGTCGTTGACCCCGGAACCGACCGCCATGGCGATGTTCATGCCCATCATCGCCATCAGGCCGGGCACCACGTAGTTCACGTAGTCGTCCCGGCCGCCGCCGAGGCTCGCGCCCACGGAGCCGCCGAAGACGTACACGAACAGCAGCGTGAAGATGACCGGCATCAGCAGGACGTCGAACATCGACTCCGGGTCCTGCTTGATCTGGAGCACATTGCGCCGGACCAGCGCGCCGATGTGCCGGAGGTTGGCGCGCATTCCGATCCGGCCCTCGCCCGAGGGGGAGGGAGCGGGCGCGGGCGCGCGGGTGGGCGCTGACGCGGGAAGCGTGGTCGTGCTCATGCTGCGACCTCCTCGGGGGTGTGGGAACCGGATCCGGTACCGGTGTCCGGATCCGTGCTCGTCTTCTTGCCGGTGATGGCGAGGAACACCTCGTCCAGACTGGGCAGATGGGTTCCTATGTGCGCGACGGAGAAGCCGCGCTCGCCCAGCAGTCCGATGACCGAGGTGAGTTGCTGGTCGCTGAGGATCGGTACGTACAGCAGTCCCTCGTCGGGCACGGCCGTCGCGCCCGACACCCCGTCGAGTCCCGTCTCGGCCAGCGCCCGTGCCATCGCGGGCAGTTGGGCCGGGTCCGTGGGCCGGACCTGGAGCGTACGGCCGCCGATCCTCGCCTTCAGCTCGTCCACACCGCCGCCGGCGATGATCCGGCCGCGGTCGATGATCGTCAGCTCGTTCGCCAGCTTTTCGGCCTCTTCCATGTACTGCGTGGTGAGCAGCACGGTCGCGCCCTCGGCGACCATGCTCTGCACCTCGTCCCACACCTCGTTACGGGTACGGGGGTCGAGCCCGGTCGTCGGCTCGTCCAGGTAGAGGACGGCGGGCCGGCCGATCATCGAGGCGGCGAGGTCGAGCCTGCGCCGCATGCCGCCGGAGTAGTGCATCGCGGCCTTCTTGGCGGCCTCGGTGAGGGAGAAGCGCTCCAGCAGTTCGTCGGAGCGGCTGCGGGCGTCCTTGCGGGACAGATCGAGGAGCCGCCCGATCATGTACAGGTTCTCCCAGCCGGACAGCTTCTCGTCGACCGACGCGTACTGGCCGGTCAGACCTATCGTGCGGCGCAGCTGCCGGGGCTGGGTCAGTACGTCGTACCCGGCGACCTTCGCGGTCCCGGCGTCCGGCTGGACGAGCGTGGAGAGGATACGTACGAGAGTGGTCTTGCCCGCGCCGTTCGGCCCGAGCACTCCGAGGACGGTGCCCTCGCGCACATCGAGGTCCACTCCGTCCAGGGCTTTGGTCGTGCCGTAGTGCTTGACCAGCCCCCGTACCTCGACGGCGTTGCCCGAGCGGGCGCCGTTGGGGTTCTTGTCGATTCGCGTCATGCCGTACATGAGACCAGCCGCCACCGACAACGCGCCGACAGGCTACCGACAGTCCAGCGATATATCTCCGACTGTCGCCCGCGACAGCCGACAGCCCGCCGACGGGGGAAGATCGGCGGGCTGTCGTTGGTGCCGGTGGTGGCTCTGAAGGGGCAGGTCGTGGCCTGCGGACACGCCCTAGTGGAACGTGTGCTCTTCCTGCGGGAACGTTCCGCCCACGACCTCGTCGGCGAAGGACCTCGCCGCGTCGCCCAGCGTCTCGCGGAGGTTCACGTACTGCTTGGTGAAGCGCGGCACCTTGCCGCCTGTCAGGCCGACCATGTCCGTGTACACGAGCACCTGCGCGTCGGTGTCCGGTCCCGCGCCGATGCCGATGGTCGGGATGTGCAGCACGCGGGTGACCTCGGCGGCCAGTTCGGCCGGAACCAGTTCCAGCACGACCGCGAACGCGCCCGCGTCCTGCACGGCCTTGGCGTCGCGCAGCAGTTGCTGGGCTGCCTCCTCGCCGCGGCCCTGTACCCGGTAGCCGAGCGTGTTGACGGACTGCGGGGTGAGGCCGATGTGCGCCATCACCGGGATGCCGGCCCGTACGAGCATGTCGATCTGGCCGTGCGAGCGCTCGCCGCCCTCCAGCTTGACCGCGCCGACGCCCGCGTCCTTGACCAGGCGCATGGCGCTGCGCAGCGCCTGCACCGGGCCCTCCTGGTACGCGCCGAACGGGAGGTCGGCGACGATCAGGGCGCGCCTGGTGCCCCGTACGACGGCGGCGGAGAGCATCGTCATCTCGTCCATCGTGACGGGCACGGTGGTCTCGTACCCCAGGTGGACGTTGCCCATGGAGTCGCCGACGAGCATCACGGGGATACCGGCCTCGTCGAAGACGGACGCGGTCATCGCGTCGTAGGCGGTGAGCATCGGCCACTTCTCGCCGCGCTCCTTGGCGGCGGCGATGTCATGGACGGTGATGCGGCGGGAACTCTTGCCTCCGTACAGCGCCTTGGCGCTGTCGGCGGGGCGTCCCGGCGCGTTGTTCTGGGCGGCCTGAAGCGTCATGGCCAACGGACCTCTCGTCATCTCGAGGCGCCCTGACGGCGTCCCCGGACCACGTCCATGGTGGCACCTCCAAGGGGTCGGCGGGAAGTGGGGGCGGCAGGGCGGGGAGAGATACGGCGGGAGGACACTCGGTAAAGACTTTCAAATACGAGACGGTCTCGTATCGAAATCGGTCTAGCGTGTGTGCCATGTCCACTCCGTCCGGCGCCCCTGCCGCCGCACCCGCCGTTCCGCGCATACCCGAAGCCGTCCACAGGCGCCGCTGGGCCATCCTGGCCGTGCTGATGTTCAGCCTGCTCATCGTCGTACTGGACAACTCGATCCTGAACGTGGCGGTCAAGACGATCGCCGCCCCCGCGCCCGCCGGGATCGGCGCCACCCAGAGCGAGTTGGAGTGGGCGATCAACTCCTACACCCTCGTCTTCGCGGGACTGCTCTTCACCGCGGGCCTCCTCGGCGACCGGATCGGCCGCAAGAAGGTGCTGCTCTTCGGCATCGCCGTCTTCGGCATCGGCTCCGCGCTCGCCGCGATGTCCGGATCGCCGGCCGAACTCATCGGCTACCGGGCCCTGATGGGCTTCGGCGCCGCGTTCGTGATGCCCGCCACACTCGCCGTCCTGATGAACGTCTTCGAGCGCGACGAGCAGCCCAAGGCCATCGGCATCTGGGCGGGCAGCGTGGGCCTCGCCATCGCGATCGGTCCCATCACCGGCGGACTGCTGCTCGAACACTTCTGGTGGGGCTCGATCTTCCTGGTCAACGTCCCGGTCGCGATCGTCGCGCTGGTCGCGATGGTGCTGCTCGTACCGGACTCCAGGGACCCGAGGCCCGGCCGCGTCGACCCGCTGGGCGTGCTGCTCTCCGTCGTCGGTCTCGTCCTGCTGGTGTACGGCATCATCCAGGGCGGCGAACTGGCCGACTTCACCGATCCGTCCTCGCTGCTCCCGCTGCTCGGCGGCCTGGTCGTCCTCGCCGGCTTCGTCTGGCACGAGAAGCGCAGCAGCCATCCGGCGCTCGACGTCACCTACTTCAAGAAGCCGGCCTTCTCGGCCGCGGTCGCCGCGGTCGCGCTCGTCTTCTTCGCGCTGATGGGCGTCACGTTCTTCTCGGCCTTCTACCTCCAGAGCGTGCGCGGCTACAGCGCGCTCCAGTCGGGGCTGCTGATCCTGCCGCTCGCCGTCGCGCAGATGCTCTTCGCGCCGCGCGCCAGGCTGGTGGTCGACCGGTTCGGCGCCCGTGCCGTCTGCACGGCGGGCATGGTGCTGGTCGCGGCGGGACTCGCCGCGTTCGCCTTCTTCAGCGCCACCACCCCGCTGTGGGTGCTGTGCCTGGTCTTCTTCGTCCAGGGCAGCGGGATGGCGCACATCATGCCGCCGGTGACGGTCGCCGTCATGCAGGCGCTGCCCCGGGAGAAGGCCGGTTCCGGCTCCGCCATCAACAACACCTTCCGCCAGGTCGGCGGAGCGCTGGGCGTCGCCGTACTGGGCTCCGTGCTGTCCGCCACGTACCGCGGTGACATCGAGTCGCACCTCGGCGCGCTGCCCGCCGGCGCGCGGGACGCGGCGGGGGAGTCGATCGAGGCGACCCTCGCCGTCGCGGGAAAGCTGGGTCCGGCCGGCGGTCCGCTCATCACCTCGGCGCACGACGCCTTCCTGCACGCCATGCATGTCACCGCGCTCGGCTCGGCCGGTGTCGCCGTGGTCGGCGCGGTGGTGGTCGCGCTGTTCATGCCGCGCCTGGCACGGTCGGCCAAGGCCGAAGGGCCCGGCGGCGCGCCCGCGAACCCGGGCACGGCGGACGGTGAGGGCCGGAAGGGCGAAGCGGTACGAGGCTGACGTGGTCCCCGGCCCCGCGGAGGCGCCCAGGGCCGCTCCGGGGCAGCGCGGGCCGCTCGTGAGGGCAGCCCCGGCCGCTCCGGGCGGTCCTCCGGGAGCGGCCGCCTCCGCCGTGTACGAGAATCGGGCCGCGGACGGGCCCCGGCACGCGACCGGCGCGGTCAGGGCGCGGTACGGACGCGGTGAACGGGGCGGCGAGAGGTGGAGCGGGTGCGGGAGCAGGGTCACGAGAAGGAACACCGGCGCGGCAGGCCACGCAGTGAGGCGGCCGAGCGGGCGATCCTGGACGCGGCCGTGACCCTGCTGGAGGAGGGGGTGCCGCTCGGCGCCCTCTCGATCGAACGCATCGCCCGCACGGCGGGCGTCGGCAAGGCCACCATCTACCGGCGCTGGCCGGGCAAGGAGGAACTTTTCGTCGACGTCCTGCGGGAGATCGAACCGCCTGATCCCCGCCTGCCCGGCACCTCGGCGCTCGACGATCTCGTCGCCGTACTGGAGACGATGCGCAGGCGCGGCCTCGCCCAGCGCTCCTCGGCCCTGCTGCACAACGTGTTCGCCGAGATGAAGAGCCACCCCAAACTCTGGGCCGAGTACCGCAGGACGGTCATCCTGCCCCGCCGTCGGGTCACGGCGGAGCTGATCAGGCGCGGTGTCGCCGACGGTGAGTTCCGCGACGACCTGGACGTCGAGATGATGAACGATCTGGTGGTGGGCCCCATGCTCCTGCGCACCCTGCACCACTCCGACGCGCCGCTGCCCGACGACCTTGCCGAGCGGATCGTCCGCGCGGTACTCCAGGGCCTGGCGCCCCGGTAGAACCCGCGGGAATCCGCCGGGCGGTCCTCTCCGAAGCAGCAGCCGCCACCGGCCGCCGCGCCCGAGCGGGCCACTGCGTCGTGTGTCACAGCCGCCCGTCCTTTGCCGGGAACCGGGAACCCATCACCCCGCCACGTACGTCCTGGTGGCAGTACGGCCCGTCCCGCGCGGCGGGAAACGCGCGCATATCGCCGTGGGAGGGGCACTAGGGTGTGTCACCGAAGAGGCGTCCGGCCGAGCGGGACGATCCTCTGAAGACACATCCGGGGGTCGTGGGCGAGCGGGTGTGGCACGGCAAGGCAGTGAGGGCAGCGGACATGACCCAGGAGTACACGGCGGAGTCGGTCACGGCAGGCGGAGAGCCCCGGCCGGAACCCCGGCCTGCGCGGTCCCGCGTGCGCACCCTCCTCGACGGCTGGCGCCGGGACGGTGGTCTCTGGCGGCGCGGGATCATCCTCGCGGTGATCGCCGTGCTGGTAGCCCTGTTGATGTTCCTGCACGCCCAGATCCCCAACAGGATCGGCAACTTGGGCAGTCTGGTCGAGACCTTCCTGCCCTGGTTCGGGCTGTGCGTCCCGGTGATCCTCGTTCTGGCCCTCGTGCGCCGTTCGGCCACCGCGCTGATCGCCGTGCTGCTGCCCGCCGTTGTCTGGCTGAACCTCTTCGGCGGGCTGCTCAGCGAGAAGTCGGGCGGCGCCGGGGACCTCACCGTCGCCACCCACAACGTCAACGCCGACAACCCCGATCCGGTGGGCACCGCACGCGATGTGGCCCGCTCCGGAGCGGATGTCGTGGCGCTGGAGGAGCTGAAGGCGAGCGCCGTCCCGACGTACGTGAGGGAGCTGGCCGGGACGTACAAGTACCACTCGGTCCAGGGCACGGTGGGGCTCTGGAGCAAGTACCCGATGAGCGGCACCCGGCCCGTCGACACGAAGATGGGCTGGGTGCGCGCGATGCGCTCCACGGTGTCCAGCCCGGCCGGACAGGTCTCCGTGTACGTGGCGCACCTGCCGTCGGTACGGGTCGAGGTGCACGCCGGGTTCACCGCCAACCAGCGGGACAACAGCGCCGACGCGCTCGGCGAGGCCATCGCCGACGACCCGCTGGGCAAGGTGGTCCTGCTGGGCGATCTGAACGGCACGATGAACGACCGCTCGCTCAACGCCGTCACGTCCCAGATGCGCTCCACCCAGGGCGCGGCGGGCAACGGGTACGGATTCAGCTGGCCGGCCGCGTTCCCGATGGCGCGAATCGACCAGATCATGGTCAAGGGCGTGGAGCCGACCGCGTCCTGGACACTGCCGAGGACGCCCAGCGACCATCTGCCGGTCGCGGCGCGCGTGTCCCTGCGCTGACACGCGTATCCCCGCGCTGAGCGTGCCGGGCCCGGCCGTGCGACCGGTTGTGCAACCCGGCGTTCATCTGCCGGAACAAACCGTCTGAGAGGCTTTGTTTCGCACGGGCACTTACTGTGCGGACGCCGCCACGTGAAAGGTCTCTCTCCATGCCCTTGGCCCTGCTCGCGCTCGCCGTCAGCGCGTTCGGCATCGGCACGACCGAGTTCGTCATGATGGGTCTGCTGCCGAACGTCGCCGACGACCTGGGCACGTCCGTCCCCACCGCCGGCTATCTCGTCTCGGCGTACGCGCTCGGCGTGGTCATCGGCGCCCCGCTGCTGACCGCCTTCGGCTCGCGCGTTCCGCGCAAGCGGATGCTCCTGCTGCTGATGGCCCTCTTCACCGTCGGCAACTTCGCCTCCGCGCTCGCGCCCGACTTCGGCTGGCTGCTGGCCGGCCGGGTGCTCGCGGGGCTTCCGCACGGCGCCTTCTTCGGGGTCGGTGCCGTCGTCGCCGCCCGGCTGGTCCGCGAGGGCCGGCAGGCCAGGGCAGTCGCGACGATGTTCCTCGGCCTCACCGTCGCCAACATCATCGGCGTACCCGCGGCCACGCTCCTCGGCCAGCACCTGGGCTGGCGCGCCACGTTCCTCGTCGTCACCGTGATCGGGCTGCTGGCGCTCACCGCGCTCGCGCGGCTCATCCCGTACGTACCCGTCGACGCGCACCAGAACGTCCGCAGTGAACTGCGCGCGCTCGGTGGCCGTCAGGTCCTGCTCGGGCTCGCCACGGCGGTCTTCGGCTTCGGCGGGGTCTTCGCGGTCTACTCGTACCTCGCCTCGATGACCACCGAGGTCATGGGTCTCGGCGAGTCGTCGGTGACGCTGGTCCTCGCGCTCTTCGGCATCGGCATGACACTCGGCGCGCTGGTGGCCGGGCCGCTGACCGACCGGGCGCTGCGGCCCACGCTGTACGGCTCGCTCGGCACCCTCGCCGTGGTGCTGGTCGCCTTCCGCTTCACCGTGCACGTGCAGTGGGCGGCGCTGCTGACGGTGGCGGTGATCGGTGCGGTCGGCTTCATGGCCACCACCCCGCTCCAGATGCTCGTCATGACCAAGGCCAAGGACGCCCCCACGCTCGCCTCCGCCTCCAACCACTCGGCCTTCAACCTCGCCAACGCCGGTGGCGCGTGGCTCGGCGGCGCGGCGATCGCGGCGGGCTGGGGCTGGATGTCACCGACGCTCGTCGGCGCGGTGCTCGCGGTGACCGGGCTGGGGATCGCCGTGACGGCGGGCCTCCTCGACCGGCCGGGCCGCGGCGGCCCGGGTACGGCGGCGGGGGCCTCCCGCGTCGTCGCGGAAGGCCCCCGTACGAAGGAGCAGAGGGAACCGGCGCCCGGGGGCGTCAGTCCGTCGCCGTCTCCTGCCAGCGGTTCGTGATCGGCAGCCGCCGGTCCTTGCCGAAGCCCTTCGCCGAGATCTTGGTGCCCGGCGGGTACTGGCGGCGCTTGTACTCCGCGGTGTCCACCATCCGGAGCGTCCGCGTCACCAGCTCGTCGTCGAAGCCCGCCTTGACGATCGCGTCCTTGCTCCGGTCGCGGTCGACGTACATCTCCAGGATCCGGTCCAGGACGTCGTAGTCGGGCAGCGAGTCCGTGTCGACCTGGCCGGGGCGCAGTTCGGCGCTCGGCGGCTTGGAGATGGACGCCTCGGGGATCGGCGGGGTCTCGCCGCGCTCCTCCGCCGAGCGGTTGCGCCAGCGCGCGAGCCGGAAGACGGACGTCTTGTAGACGTCCTTGATCGGGCCGTACGCGCCGACGGAGTCGCCGTACAGCGTCGAATAGCCCACCGCCAGCTCGGACTTGTTGCCCGGCGCCAGCACGATCTGGCCCTCCTGGTTGGAGATCGCCATCAGCGTCGTACCGCGCAGCCGCGACTGGAGGTTCTCCTCCGCGAGACCGGTCAGACCCAGCGAGCCCATGTACGCGTCGAACATCGGCTCGATGGCCACCGTGCGGTAGTTGAGCCCGGTACGGCGGGCCAGTTCCGCCGCGTCGTCCCGGGAGTGGTCCGAGGAGTACTTGGACGGCATCGAGACGCCGTACACGTTCTCGGCGCCGAGCGCGTCACAGGCGATGGCCGCGACGAGCGCGGAGTCGATGCCGCCGGACAGGCCGATCAGGACGGACCCGAAGCCGTTCTTGACCGCGTACGCGCGCAGGCCCGCGACCAGCGCCGAGTACACCTCCTCGTCGTCCTCCAGGTGGTCGGCGTGGGTGCCGGTCATGGTGGGCTCGTACGCGGGCAGCGGCTCCTCGGAGAGGACGACCCGGTCGATCAGCAGCCCGTCGTCCACGACACCGGTCGGCGGCTCGGCCGCCGCGGCCGGCAGGTCGAGGTCCAGGATCACGCTCGTCTCGGTGAACTGCGGCGCGCGGGCGATCACGTCGCCGTCCTTGCCGACGACGATCGAGTCACCGTCGAAGACCAGCTCGTCCTGGCCGCCCGCCATCGCGAGATACGCGGTGGTGCAGCCGGCCTCCCGGGCGCGCTTGCGCACCAGCTCCAGACGGGTGTCGTCCTTCGCGCGCTCGTACGGGGACGCGTTGATGGAGATCAGCAGCCCGGCCCCGGCGGAGCGGGCGGCGGGCACCCGGCCGCCCTCCTGCCACAGGTCCTCACAGATCGCGAGCGCGACGTCCACGCCGTGGACCCGCAGGACCGGCATGGTGTTGCCCGGCAGGAAGTACCGGAACTCGTCGAAGACGCCGTAGTTGGGCAGGTGGTGCTTGGCGAAGCTCAGGACGAGCTCGCCCCTGTACAGCACGGAAGCCGCGTTCAGCGGCGCGCCGACGGGCTGGCCGTACCGGGCCACGGCCTTTTCGGAACGGTCGAGATACCCGACGATCACCGGCAGCTCGCCGTATCCCTCCGCATCGAGCCGAGCCGCGAGCGCGCGCAGGGCGGACCGGGACGCCTCGACGAAGGACGACCGCAGGGCCAGGTCCTCGACGGGGTAACCGGTGAGCACCATCTCGGGGAACGCGGCGATATGCGCTCCCTGCTCGGCGGCGCGCTTGGTCCAGTGCACGATCGCCTCGGCGTTGGCGGTCAGATCGCCGACGGTCGAGTCGATTTGATTCAGGGCAAGACGTAGTTGAGGCACGCCCGCCAGTGTAATCGTCTTTCTGACACGATGTCTTTGGCGGCGGGGTGTGGGCCGACCCACTCGTCCCACACCCCGCCCACACGCGGCCTTGACCTTGCCCTGAGCCCAGGTGTCACCTTTCGGCCGGTTTCGCTCCGGGCGTGCGCCCGCCCGGGGATCAGCGCGGGGCGTAGACCTCCTCCAGCCACGTCCCGAGCTGCGCGTCCGAGAGATGGTGCGCGAGGTCGGCCTCGCTGATCATGCCGATCAGCCGCTTCTTCTCCAGCACCGGAATCCGGCGGATCTGGTGGCTCTGCATCTCCTGGAGCACGTCGTCGATATCGGCGCCCGCGTCGATCCAGCGCGGTGTGCCCTGGGCCATCTCGCCCGCGGTGACCTTCGACGGGTCGTGGCCCATCGCTATGCAGCCGATGACGATGTCGCGGTCGGTGAGGAGCCCGGCCAGCCGCTCCGACTCGTCGGCGATGGGGAGCGCGCCCACATCCAGCTCCCGCATCAGCTGGGCGGCGCGGTCGAGGGTTTCGTGCGCGGGGATCCAGTGGGCGCCCGCGTGCATGATGTCCTTGGCTGTCGTCATGATGTTCGTGCCTCCTGGAATGCGGTCGGCCCCGAGCCCACCCATCGTCACTGGGCCGTTCGGGCGACGCGACCTTTATAGGCCGAACGGGTGAGGCGATACCGGGCCGACGCCCGGGGGCAGGGCGGGAAAGGCCGCGGGCCGTGGGCTCCGGAACGTACCTCTCCCGGAGCCCACGGCCCGCGTGGCCGTCATCGCCCGCCGTCAGCCGCGAGGCTTCGCGCCCCGCTCCTTCAGCAGGTCCGCCATCAGCCCGATCTCCGACTGCTGAGCGGTGACCATGCCCTGGGCAAGATCACGCTCCGTGCCCGGCACGCAGAGCTTCGCGCACGCCTGGGCCATCATCACGCCACCCTTGTGGTGGTCGGTCATCAGCTGGAGGTACAGGATCTCGGCCTGCTTGCCGCGCGCGGCGCGCAACCGCTCCAGCTCCGTATTGGTCGCCATGCCGGGCATCAGCGAGCCGTCGTGGGCCTGGTGCATGGCCTCGCCCGGCTTCATCTGCATGTCCATCGGCATCCAGGCCATCGGTTCCTGATCGGCCTGGGTCTTCGGCAGCCCCCACATGTCCAGCCACCCCATCAGCATCCCGCGCTGGTTGGCCTGGGTGTTGGCGATGTCGTACGCGAGACGGCGCACGTCCTCGTCGTCCGTGCTGTCCCGCACGATGAAGGACATCTCCACCGCCTGCTGGTGATGGACCGCCATGTCACGGGCGAAGCCCGCGTCCGCCGAGGTCGCGACAGGGGTACGGGGGCCGGTCCGGCCGTCGTCGCGGCCCGCCGCTATCACCGTGGCCGTACCGGCGAAGAGCAGCGCCAGCACGATGGCGGCGATCGCCGCCCAGTTGGTGCGGCTCATGGTGCGGCCCGCGGCCCCGCTCACTGGGGGGCGTCCATTCCGCCCGTGCACGCCGCGCCGGGCTCAGGGGTCTGCGGACCCTGTACGTACTTCGTGAAGAACTGGTCGACACGCGGGTCGGTGGCGCTGTCCACCGTGACCTGCTTGCCCCAGGCACTCAGCATGATCGAGCCGGTCTGGTCCTTGTACGGGCTCATCAGCGAGTACGGGGTCTTCTTCACCCGGTCGCCGAGCGCCTTCACATCGGCGTCCGAGGCCTTGTCGTTGTACGTGACCCACACCGAGCCGTGCTCCAGCGAGTGAACCGCGTTGACGTCCGGGACCGCGTCCTTGTAGACGTCGCCGTCGCAGTTCATCCAGACCTGGTTGTGGTCACCGCCCACCGGCGGCTTCATCGGGTACTTGACCTGCTCGGTGACGTGGTTGCGGCCGAGCTTCTTCGCGTCCCAGGACTTCTCGCCCTTGACCGGCGCCTTGGCGGCGGCCGCCTGCTCGTCCTTCTTGTCGGACTCCTGATTGAGCACGAAGGCGCCGAATCCGACGAGCGCCACGACGACGACGGCGCTCGCGGTGATGGTGATGATGCGGTTGCGCCGCTCACGTGCGTGCTCGACGCGCCGCATCTCGTCTATTCGGGCCTTGCGCTCGGCGGTCTGGGACCTGGAAGCCATGATGTGTGTCCTCTGTGTGTAAGTCTGCGGATTGCTGCGAAAACGGGACTTCTCTGACGCGGTCCAGGTCCTGTCCGGCGGATCTTCGTGGACGAGCCCGGGGCGTCTGGTGCGGTGCATCGCAAGGCGGAGGAGCATTCTCGTACTGGACGTACTTGGATGGCTCCGACAACGCGGCGAGGTGCCGTGCCAGGCGTTCCGGGCCCGCGAAGATCCGCCGGACAGGGCCTAGGTCCGCAGTACTTGGAGGACGTGAAGATCGGGCGCGCGGGCGACCGCCTCCGGCCCGGCCACCCGGCCGCCGGAAGGCGGCGGTCCGGGGCGCGGGAGCTGCGCAGCGGCGGCGAGCGGCGCGGTCGGCGGCGGTACGGTGAGGACGGCAGGGCTCAGCCGCGGGAAGAGGCGGCAGTCGCCGTCGTCGTACGGACAGCTGTAGCGCGCCTGGGCCGTCGGCTCGGTGGCGAGGCTCGTGACGCCTGTGACGTTCTTGAGGGACGCGGCGACCGTTGCGCCGCCGCCGTTCAGTGGATGGGCCTGGTCGGGCCCGGCGCAGATGACGAGTATGGCGAACAGCGTCGCCACGGCACTCAGCAGTGCCGTGGGACGCGTGATGCGTATGCGGCGCAGCCGACGCGGTCCCCCCACAGGCGCAGATCGTAGTCCGTACTGCCCCGGATGCAGCAGTAGGAGTCTCTTTCCCGGCCAGGATCCCTCCCGGACGCCGGACGTGGCCTCGTCGCGATCCGTCTCCGCGATCCGTCTCCGAGGGGCCCGGTGCGGCGGGTACGGTCCGGCCGGGGGCGCGGTACAAAGAGGCATGGCCGAGTACGCGCGATCGCGCCCACCGGACGCGGTGGACATCGAAGCGGTGACGGGGGCGGTGCTCACCGCGTCGCGGCTGCTGCTCGCCGTGTCCACGCGCTCCCTGGCGGCGGTCGCCGACCGGGTCACCCTGCCGCAGTTCCGGCTGCTGGTCGTGCTGGCCACGCACGGCGACGCCAAGCTGGTGGAGGTGGCGGAGCGGCTGGGGGTTAACCCCTCGACCGCCATGCGCATGCTGGACCGGCTGATCGCCGCCGGCCTCGCCGACCGGCAGAGCAACCCGGACAACCGGCGCGAGACGATGCTGAGGCTGACCCCCGAAGGCCGCGGTGTCGTCGACGACGTCACGGCCGCGCGCCGCCGCGAGATCACCGCCATCGTCGAGCGGCTGACCCCCGGTCAGCGCTCGGACCTGGTGGCCGCGCTGACCGCGTTCACCGAGGCGGGCGGGGAGCCGACCGCCCCGGGCGAGGAGGCGGAACCGTACCTCGGAGGCCGTCCCCAGGACACCGAGCCCGCCGAGCGGCCACGGCGGGAGCCCGGGAACGAGCCGGGGCAAGAGCCTTGTGAGCAGCCCCGGAAACCGTCCCGCGAACAACACGAGGAGCGGCCCCCGAAACCGCCCCGGGAAGGCCGCCGCGAACGGCCGGACGGCGGCTCGCTCCCGCGCCCCTGAGCCGCCGCGCGGTCGCCACCGGTCCAGCCGGGTGGGAAATCGGCGGCCCGCCCTGTCGATCACCGGGCCCGCCGGTGCCGGGTAGTTACGCCGACCCCCTGCGGCCAGGCACTATGGGCGGGAGACCCCGTACATCCACCCGGTGCGGAGCGTTGGACAACGGTTTGCAACGCGCCGGAAATCGTGTGGTGGGATGCTCGTGTGCCCGGTGTGGTCCGTGGCATGGGAGCAGGTGGCCTGACCAGCAAGGATGGGTGGAAATGGATAAGCAGCAGGAATTCGTGCTCCGCACGCTCGAGGAGCGCGACATCCGCTTCGTACGGCTCTGGTTCACCGATGTGCTCGGCTTCCTGAAGTCGGTCGCCGTGGCGCCCGCCGAACTGGAGCAGGCCTTCGACGAGGGCATGGGCTTCGACGGCTCGGCGATCGAGGGATTCGCCCGGGTCTACGAGTCCGACATGATCGCCAAGCCCGATCCGGGCACCTTCCAGATCCTGCCCTGGCGCGCGGAGGCGCCCGGTACGGCCCGGATGTTCTGCGACATCCTGATGCCCGACGGCTCGCCGTCCTTCGCGGACCCCCGCTACGTTCTCAAGCGGATGCTCGCCAAGTGCTCCGACCTGGGATTCACCTTCTACACCCACCCCGAGATCGAGTTCTTCCTGCTCAAGGACAAGCCGCTGGACGGCAGCGTCCCGACCCCCGCCGACAACTCCGGCTATTTCGACCACACTCCGCAGAACGTCGGCATGGACTTCCGCCGCCAGGCGATCACCATGCTCGAATCCATGGGCATCTCCGTGGAGTTCAGCCACCACGAGGGTGCGCCGGGACAGCAGGAGATCGATCTGCGGTACGCGGACGCGCTCTCCACCGCCGACAACGTGATGACGTTCCGTCTCGTCATGAAGCAGGTCGCGCTGGAACAGGGCGTCCAGGCCACCTTCATGCCGAAGCCGTTCTCGGAATACCCCGGCTCCGGCATGCACACCCACCTCTCCCTCTTCGAGGGAGACCGCAACGCCTTCTACGAGTCGGGCGCCGAGTACCAACTCTCCAAGGTCGGCCAGTCGTTCATCGCGGGCCTGCTCAAGCACGCGGCGGAGATCTCGGCCGTCACCAACCAGTGGGTCAACTCGTACAAGCGCATCTGGGGCGGCTCCAGCCGCACGGCCGGCTCCGGCGGCGAGGCGCCCTCGTACATCTGCTGGGGCCACAACAACCGCTCCGCGCTGATCCGCGTCCCGATGTACAAGCCGGGCAAGACCGGCTCCGCGCGCGTCGAGGTCCGCTCCATCGACTCGGGCGCCAACCCCTACCTGACGTACGCGGTGCTGCTCGCCGCGGGCCTCAAGGGCATCGAGGAGGGCTACGAACTCCCCCCGGGCGCCGACGACGACGTATGGGCGCTCTCCGACGGCGAACGCCGCGCGATGGGCATCGAACCGCTGCCGCAGAACCTCGGCGAGGCGATCTCCCTGATGGAGCGCAGCGAACTGGTCGCGGAGACGCTGGGCGAGCACGTCTTCGACTTCTTCCTCCGCAACAAGAAGCAGGAGTGGGAGGAGTACCGGAGCGAGGTCACCGCGTTCGAACTGCGTAAGAACCTCCCGGTGTTGTAGGCGCGGGGGAGCGGCGCGGCAAGCGCGTCACCGAACGGGTCCTGGCCGGTCGCGGGATGCGGCCGGCCTCGGCGTGTGGTGCGTCAGGCGCTCTCGTCCGGGGCTGTTCGATTCCGTACGATCAGCCCCACGTGCCCACAGGGGGGAGACGCTGTGAGACCGGACGCTGTGCGTTCGTCGTCCGACGCGGCATGGGAGGCGGTCGGGCTGCCTCCGCTCACCGGGCGGGTCCTGGAGTATCTGATCGGGCGGCCGGTGCTGACGCGGGACGAGATAGCCGCCGCCCTCGGCTCACCCGCCGAGGCGATCGGCGAGGCGCTGGGCGCGCTGGAGGCCGAGGACCTGGTGGTGCGGACCGGGAGCCTTCCCACGTGCTGGGCCGCGGGGCCGCCGCGTTCGACGCTCGGGGCGTTACTGGCCAGACGAAGACAGGAGCTGGCCCGCACGGAGCAGTACGTGGAGCAGCTGCAAGAGGTCTACCGCTCGGTGCCGGCCCGGCGCGTCTCCTCGGACCTCTTCGAGATCGTCGAGAGCGCGGAGCAGGTCGCCGCGCGCTACGCCCAGCTGCTGGCCTCCAGCGAGCACGAGGTGCTGCACCTCGCCAAGCCCCCGTACCTGAATCTCCCCGCCCCCGTCGCCGAAGAGAGCGACGGCCTGAGCGACGCCCCCGGACCCGAGCCGGATCTGCCGGAAGGCCTCCGGTTCCGCTCCGTCTACGACAGCGACGGATTCACCGACGAGACCTCCCTGCGGACCGCCCTGCGCGGTACGGCCATGGGCGGCCTGCTCCGGCTGCTTCCCGGGCTCCCCATGAAACTGGTCGTCTTCGACGAGACCGCGGGCATCATCCCGCTGCGCAAGGAGGATCCCGCCGCCGGATCCGTCATCGTGCACGCCTCCCCGCTGCTGGAAGCGCTCAGGGCGCTCTTCGAGAGTGTGTGGGAGCGCGCGACGCCGCTCTATCTGGGCCGTACGGACGGGCAGCCGCTCCCCGAGCGCGCGCGGAGCGAGCGGGACGGTCCGGGCGGCCGCACCCGCGACATCCTGGACCTCATGGCCGCCGGACTGACGGACGGCGCGATCGGCCACGCGCTCGGGCTCAGCCGCCGGACCATCCAGAAACACATCAGCGAGACGGCGGACGTACTCGGCGCCCGCACACGCTTCCAGATCGCGCTGCTCGCCCACGAACGCGGCTGGGTGGGCCGGACCTGACGCGGCGGGTGGGCGGTCCCCGCCCCCTCGCCCATGATCCCGAAGACCTGCACCGGGAAGGCGGCCAGCGCGGCCCGCCGGGACTCATCGGCGCACATCCCGGCGAACGTCACCCACGCGGCCGTTTCCCAGCGGCGTCCTCCGGTTAGTCTCGGTTCCGGACCTTGATCGGACACGGCCGGAGGGAGAGTGGACTGATGACAGCGCCGCTGGGACGCAGGAGCAGCACGTTCACCCGTCTGCTCCGGCACGGGTTCACGGACCCCTCGACCGCGGAGCGGTTCCTCGACGCGCCGGAGATGGCCGTCGTACGCACCGACGCGCTGATCCTCGAAGCGTTCGGCGCCACCGCCGACCCCGATCTCGCGCTGCGCTCGTTCGTCCGGCTGCTGGAGGCGCAGGAATCCGACGAGCGGCAGATCCTGCTGGACACCGTGCTCACCGCGAAACCCCTGCGGGACCGGCTGCTCGGGGTGCTCGGCGCGTCGGAGGCGCTGGGCGACCACCTGATCAGGCATCCACAGGACTGGCAGGTGCTGGTCACCTACGAGTTGGCGGACCTGCACCCGGGGGTCGCCGAGTTCGAGCGCGGCCTCGCCGACGCCACCGACCCCGTCGCCCTGCGCATCGCCTACCGCCGCTGTCTGCTGTCCATCGTGGCCAGGGACGTCTGCGGTACGACGGATCTCGCCCAGTCCGCCGCCGAACTGGCCGACCTCGCGACCGCCACCCTGCGCGCCGCGCTCGCGATCGCCTCCGCCGCCGCGCCCGAGGACGCGGACGCGTGCCGGCTCGCGGTCATCGCGATGGGCAAAACCGGCGGCCACGAGCTGAATTACGTCTCGGACGTGGACGTGATCTTCGTCGGCGCCACCCCGGAGGGCGGCGCGGACGACGATCCCGAGGAGAGCCGTCCCGCCATCCAGGCCGCGACCCGGCTCGCCGCGCATCTGATGCGGATCTGCTCCGAGACGGACATCGAGGGCACCATCTGGCCCGTCGACGCCAACCTGCGCCCCGAGGGCCGCAACGGACCGCTCGTACGGACGCTCAGCAGCCATCTCGCCTACTACCAGCGGTGGGCGAAGACCTGGGAGTTCCAGGCGCTGCTCAAGGCCCGCCCGGTGGCCGGGGATCCGGGGCTCGGCGCGCGCTACATCGACGCCGTGTCGCCGCTGGTGTGGCAGGCAGCGGAACGTGAACACTTCGTCCCCGACGTGCAGAAGATGCGCCGCCGGGTGGTCGACAACATCCCCGCCGGGCAGGCCGACCGCGAGCTGAAGCTCGGCCCCGGCGGCCTGCGGGACGTCGAATTCGCCGTACAGCTGCTCCAGTTGGTGCACGGCCGCAGCGACTCCTCACTGCGCAGCGGGTCGACGCTCGAAGCGCTCGCCGCGCTCGCCGCGGGCGGTTATGTGGGACGGACGGACGCGGCGCAGCTCGACGAGGCGTACCGCTTCCTGCGCTCGATGGAGCACCACATCCAGCTCTACCGGCTGCGGCGCACGCACATGGTGCCCGAGGACGAGGCCGATCTGCGGCGTCTCGGACGTTCGCTGGGGATACGGGTGGACCCCGTCGCCGAGCTGAACAAGGCCTGGAAACGGCACGCTTCCGCCGTACGGCGGCTGCACGAGAAGCTGTTCTACCGGCCGCTGCTCGACTCCGTCGCCCAGCTCGCCCCCGGCGAGATCCGGCTCAGCACGAAGGCGGCGGGACAGCGTCTCGCGGCCCTCGGCTACGCCGACCCCGTCGCCGCGCTGCGGCATCTGGAGGCGCTGTCGTCCGGCGTGACCCGCAAAGCGGCGATCCAGCGGACGCTGCTGCCCGTCCTGCTCGGCTGGTTCGCGGACTCGGCCGATCCGGACGCCGGACTGCTCGGCTTCCGCAAGGTGTCCGACGCGCTCGGCAAGACGCCGTGGTACCTGCGGCTGCTGCGCGACGAAGGCGCCGCCGCCGAGAACCTGGCCCGGGTGCTGTCCGCGGGCAGGCTCGCCCCCGATCTGCTGCTGCGCGCGCCGGAGGCGGTGTCGATCCTCGGCGATCCGACGGGGCTGCGGCCGCGCGCCCGACAGCCGCTGGAGCAGGAGGTGATCGCGGCGGTCGGCCGCGCGGAGACCGGCGAGGGCGCGGTCGCCTCGGCCCGCGGTGTGCGCCGCAGGGAGCTGTTCCGCACCACCGCGGCCGACATCATCGGCTCGTACGGTACGGAGGAGAAGCCCGCGGAAGGAGACGCCGGCGCGCTGGTCGACCGGGTCGGGAACGCGCTCACCGACCTGAACGCGGCCACGCTCGCGGGCGCTCTGCGGGCCGCCGTACGCGGCCGGTGGGGCGACACGCTCCCCACCCGGTTCGCCGTCATCGGCATGGGCCGCTTCGGCGGCCACGAGATGGGTTACGCCTCTGACGCGGACGTGCTGTTCGTGCACGAGCCGCGCGAGGGCGTGGACGAACAGGAAGCCTCGCGGGCCGCCTCCGACGTGGTCGCCGAGATGCGCAGGCTCCTCCAAGTGCCCACCGCAGAGCCGCCGTTGGTGATCGACGCGGATCTGCGTCCGGAGGGCAAGAGCGGCCCGGTGGTGCGCACGCTCGCCTCGTACGCCGCGTACTACCGCCGCTGGTCCCTGGCCTGGGAGAGCCAGGCGCTGCTGCGGGCGGAGCCGATGGCGGGCAACGCGGACCTCGGCCGCCGCTTCGTCGAACTGGTCGATCCGCTGCGGTACCCGAGGGAGGGGCTGAGCGAGGACGCCGTACGCGACATCCGGCTCCTCAAGGCCCGGATGGAGACCGAACGGATGCCGAAGGGCGCCGACCCGACCCTGCACACCAAGCTGGGCCGGGGCGGTCTCTCCGACGTCGAGTGGACCGTCCAGCTGCTCCAGATGCGGCACGGCTGGGCGGAGCCGCGCCTGCGCACCACCAGGACCCGCGCGGCACTGGCGGCGGCGGGCGAGGCCGGGCTGCTCTCCGCCGAGGAGGCCAGGATCCTGGACGAGGCCTGGGTCCTGGCGACCAGGGTGCGCAACGGCGTGATGCTGGTACGCGGCCGGGCCGGCGACACGTTCCCGTCCGACGGGCGCGAACTGGGCGCGATGGGGCGCTACCTGGGCTACGAGCCGGGGCACGTGGGCGACATGCTGGACGACTACCGCCGTACGACGCGCAGGGCGCGCGCGGTGATGGAGGCGGTGTTCTACGGCGCCTCGTGAGGGGCGCCGGGGGACGCGCGGTGCGTTGGGGCTGCGCGGGCCCCGGGAACGCCCAGGCAGAGGCGGGGCGCTCCGGGAGACTCCGGGAACGTGCCGGGGCCGCACGCCTCAGGCCGTGGCCGGGCGCCTTCGCCGGGACCGGGACACGTACTGCGGGAGCTGGTAAGGCAGTGAGTCGTACCACGCGTACGAGACCGCGAAACCGAACGCCAGGCAGACCATGCCGCCCACCGCGTCCAGCCAGAAGTGGTTCGCGGTGGACACGATCACCAGCAGGGTGACCGCCGGATAGAGCAGGCCGAGGATCTTCGCCCAGGGCGCGGAGGCCAGCGCGAAAATGGTCAGTCCGCACCACAGCGACCAGCCGATGTGCATCGACGGCATGGCCGCGTACTGGTTCGACACGCTCTTCAGATTGCCCGAGGACAGGGAACCCCACGTCTGATGGACCGCCACCGTGTCGATGAAACGCGTCCCGCGCATCAGCCGGGGCGGCGCCAGCGGAAAGAGGTAGTAGCCGAGCAGCGCCACGGCGGTGGTCGCGAAGATGACGAGACGCGCCGCCGCGTACCGGCCCGGATGGCGGCGGTAGAGCCAGACCAGTACGCCGATGGTCACGATGAAGTGCAGCGTCGCGTAGTAGTAGTTCATCGCCACGATCAGCCAGGGCACCGAGTCCACCGCGTGGTTGACAGCCAGTTCGAAACCCAGCCCCGCGGTCCGCTCGGCGTGCCAGATCCAGGCGGCGTTGTTCAGCGCCTCGACCCGCTGCTCGGGAACGGCGTTGCGGATCAGTGAGTAGACCCAGTAACTCACCCCGATCAGCGCGATTTCGAACCAGAAGTGCGGGCGGTGTGGCGACCTGAGCCGCTGCCACAGGGGTCGGCGGGTCGTCGCGACGACTGTGCTGCCGGAGCTGTCCGGTGTGCCGGACACGTCAGACCTCTGAGCCGGCTCGTCCGTGCGGGGGGACGGGGTGGCTCTGCGGCTTACCTGGGTCTTCACGGTCAATTCGCCCATACCGAGAGAGTTTGCCAGACAGCCGCCCCCGGCCGGTCATCCCCCGGTCGGGTCCCCGGCGCGTTCTCTCCGCCCTACGGGCGATTTGTGTGCCCGGTGCCGCCCGCGGTGCCGGGGCCGGGGCCCGAAGCGGTCGAACCCCTGACCACCAGCTCCGGCATGAAAACGAATTCGCTGTGCGGGGCGGGTGTTCCGCCTATCTCTTCGAGCAGTGTACGGACCGCGGCCTGGCCCATCGAGGGTACCGGCTTGCGGATCGTCGTCAGCGGCGGATCGGTGAAGGCTATGAGAGGCGAATCGTCGAATCCGACCACCGACAGGTCGCGCGGCACGGCGAGTCCGTGGTCGCGCGCCGCCCTGATCGCGCCGAGCGCCATCATGTCGCTGGCGCACACCACCGCCGTACAGCCGCGCGCGATGAGCGCGGAGGCGGCCGCCTGCCCACCCTCAAGGGTGAAAAGTGACTGCTGGATCAGCTCGCCGGTCTCGTCCTCCGAGAGGTCGAGCAGTTCCCGTACGGTGCTGCGGAAACCCTCGATCTTGCGCAGCACGGGCACGAAGCGCCGGGGGCCCACCGCGAGCCCGATCCGGTGGTGGCCGAGCGAGACGAGGTGGGTCACGGCCAGGCGCATCGCGGCGCGGTCGTCGGGCGAGATGAACGGCGCCCGCACGTGTGGCGAGAAGCCGTCGACGAGGACGAACGGCACGCCCTGCGCCCGCAGCCGCTCGTAGCGCCGCATGTCGGCCGACGTGTCCGCGTGCAGCCCCGAGACGAAGATGATGCCGGAGACGTCCCGCTCGACCAGCATCTCGGTCAGCTCGTCCTCCGTCGATCCGCCGGGCGTCTGCGTCGCCAGTACGGGCGTGTAGCCCTGCCTGGCCAGCGCCTGGCCGATGACCTGCGCCAGGGCCGGGAAGATGGGATTCTCCAGCTCGGGGGTGATCAGGCCGACCAGTCCCGCGCTGCGTCTGCGCAGCCGTACGGGACGCTCGTACCCGAGGACGTCGAGCGCCGCGAGAACGGATTCACGGGTGGCCGCGGCTACCCCGGGCTTGCCGTTCAGTACGCGGCTGACCGTCGCTTCGCTGACCCCCGCCTGGGATGCGATGTCGGCAAGCCGTGCGGTCATGGAAGTGGACTGTACCGGGCGTCCGGCGGATTGCCCACCGGGCGCGGGCCCCGCGCGATGACGGGTCCGTGCAAGAACTTGCAGACTCCGCCCGTTCGAACAGGTCGTCAACTCTTGGCCGCCACAAGGGTGTGCGGTCACCTTGCGGAAATCTTCCGCAAGGTCTTTCCGGTTTCTTGCATCGCTGTTACCTTCACGTCCGACCCGGCACCGCAACGGAGCGGTACGGCACGTGAAGGAGTTCGGATGCGACGTGGCATAACGGTCACCGCCCTTGCCGCGATCCTGGCGCTCGCGGCGACCGCCTGCGGCAGTGACGACGAGTCAGGCGGGAGCGCCGGGCCGGGCGGCGAGCTTTCCGGCAAGGTGACCTGGTGGGACACCTCGACCGTGGGCAGCGAGGACAAGGTCTTCAAGCAGCTCGCCGAGGACTTCGAGAAGGTCCACCCGAAGGTCGATGTCACGTACGTGAACGTGCCGTTCGGCGAGGCCCAGAACAAGTTCAAGAACGCGGCGCAGGCGAACGCCGGCGCGCCGGACGTGATCCGCTCCGAGGTCGCCTGGACCCCGGAGTTCGCCGACCTCGGATATCTCGCCCCTCTCGACGGCACGCCCGCGCTCAAGAACGAGAAGGACTTCCTGCCGCAGGCGGCCGCCTCCACCAAGTACGGCGGCAAGACGTACGCGGTGCCTCAAGTCATCGACTCCATGGGCATCTTCTACAACAAGAAGATCTTCCAGGAGGCCGGGGTCCAGGTACCGAAAACCGTCGCCGAACTGAAGACCGTCTCGAAGCAGATCAAGGACAAGACCGGGAAGACCGGCCTCTACTTGCGCGGCGACGACGCGTACTGGTTCCTGTCGTTCCTCTACGGCGAGGGCGGCAACCTCGTCGACGCCAAGACGAAGACCGTCACCGTCGACAACGCGGCGGGCGTCAGGGCGATGACCGTCGTCAAGGACCTCGTCGACTCCGGCGCCGCCGAGACCGACGCCACGGACGGCTTCGAGAACATGCAGGCCGCCTTCAAGGACGGCAAGGTCGCGATGATGATCAACGGCCCGTGGGCCATCACCGACACCTACGGCGGCGCGGAGTTCAAGAACAGGGCCAACCTCGGCATCGCGCCCGTACCGGCCGGATCCGCGGGCCAGGGCGCCCCGCAGGGCGGCCACAACCTCGCGGTCTACGCGGGGTCCAAGAACCTCGACGCGTCCTACGCCTTCACCGAGTACATGACGTCCCCGGAGAGCCAGGCCAAGGTCGCCAAGGAGCTGAGCCTGCTGCCGACCCGTACGTCGGTCTACGCGAGCCCGGAGGTCGCGGACAACAACGTCGTCGGCTTCTTCAAGCCCGTGGTCGACAAGGCCGTCGAGCGCCCCTGGATCCCGGAGACCGGCAGCCTGTTCGCGCCGCTGGTGACCGAGTACACCAAGGTCCTCACCGGCCAGACCACCCCGGAAAAGGGCGTCAGGGCCACCGGCGACTCGTACCGCAAGCTCCTCAAGGGCTGGAAGTGACAGGAAGGCAGGCCGGCTGATGGCCGTCCACACCACCCGGCCGGAGGCCGAAGCCGCGGGCGGCGACACCGCCCGCGGCCGGGGCCGCCGTACGGGCAGCACGTCCGGCGGCGCCCGGGGCGGCGGGTTCGGGCGGGCCCTGTCGGTCCACTGGTACGCCTGGGCGATGGTCGCCCCCGTCGTCGTCGTGATCGGCGCGATCATCGGATACCCCCTGGTACGGGGCGTCTACCTGTCGCTCACCGACGCCAACGAGCGCAACGTCGAACGCAGCATCGGCGTCAACCACCTGCCCGCCACCTACAAGTTCGTCGGCCTCGACAACTACGCCGACGCGCTGACGGGCGACCAGTTCCTGGCCACACTCGGCTGGACCCTGGTGTGGACGGTCTGCTGCGTCAGCGTCACCTTCGCGCTCGGCCTCGCGCTGGCGAACATCCTCAACCGCAGGATCGCGGGCCGTTCGTTCTACCGGCTGCTGCTGATCCTGCCCTGGGCCGTGCCCGGCTTCGTCTCCGTCTTCGCCTGGCGCTTCCTCTACAACGAGGACCGCGGCTTCCTCAACAAGATCCTCGCGGGCGGCGGATTCGACCCCGTGCCCTGGCTCAACGACCCGACCTGGGCGAAATTCTCCGTCATCGCCGTCAACATCTGGCTCGGTGTGCCGTTCATGATGGTCGCCCTGCTCGGCGGACTCCAGTCCGTCCCGGGGGAGTTGTACGAGGCCGCCGAGATGGACGGCGCGAACGCCTGGCAGCGTTTCTGCCACATCACGATGCCGGGGCTGCGCTCCGTCAGCACCACGGTGATCCTGCTCTCCACCATCTGGACCTTCAACATGTTCCCGGTGATCTTCCTGCTGACCCGGGGCGGGCCCGGCGAGGCCACCCAGATCCTGGTGACACAGGCGTACAAGTTCTCCTTCGAGATCAGCCCGCGCGACTTCGCCCAGTCGTCCACCTGGGGCGTGCTGATCCTCGTCCTCCTGATGCTCTTCGCCGTGGTCTACCGGCGGGTCCTCCGCAAGCAGGGAGATGTCTGGTGACCCTCACCGGGACAACGCGCCGGGAACCGGCGCGTCCAGCGTCCGACGCGCCTCAGGTGCCGAACGTCAGCCGCCGCCAACGGCGTTCACCGCTCGCCTCGATCGCGCTGCACGCCACGCTGATCACGGCGTCCGTGATCGCGGTCTTCCCGGTGCTGTGGGTCCTGCTGACCTCGCTCAAACCGGCGAGCTACGCGACGACCACGGACTTCTTCAAGGACCCGACGTTCGAGAACTACACCGGGCTGCTGCGGGACACCCCGTTCCTCACCTGGTTCGGCAACTCGCTGATCATCGCGGGCTGCACCACCCTCCTCGGCGTCTTCGTCGCCGCCACCACCGGCTACGCCGTCAGCCGCTTCCGGTTCCCCGGAAAGCGCGGGCTGATGTGGACGCTGCTGATCACCCAGATGTTCCCGGTCGCCGTGCTCATCGTGCCGATCTACAACATCATGGCGGGCCTCGGGCTGCTCAACAGGTCGGCGGGGCTGGTGATCACCTACCTCACCATCGCCGTGCCGTTCTGCGCCTGGATGATGAAGGGCTTCTTCGACACCATTCCCCGGGAGCTGGACGAGTCGGGGCAGGTCGACGGCCTCGGCCCGTTCGGTGCCTTCTGGCGGCTGATCCTGCCGCTCGCCAAACCGGGTCTCGCGGTCACCGCGTTCTACTCCTTCATCACCGCGTGGGGCGAAGTCGCCTACGCCTCCGCCTTCATGGTGGGCGACGAGAACCTGACCCTCGCGGGCGGGCTCCAGAAGTTCGTCAACCAGTACGGCGCCCAGTGGGGTCCGATGACCGCGGCTTCCGTGCTCATCGCCGTCCCTGCCGGACTCGTCTTCCTCTTCGCCCAGCGCCATCTCGTCACCGGCATGTCCGCCGGCGCCGTCAAGGGCTGACCACGCCCCAACTCCAGCACCTCAGGGACGACATGACCCAGCATCTCGCTGCCCCTCGCACCGGTACCACCGCCGCCTCCGGCGGCCACACGGAAACCCCGGGCCACCGCACCGGATGGTGGCAGGACGCGGTGATCTACCAGGTCTACCCACGCAGCTTCGCCGACGGCAACGGCGACGGAATGGGTGACCTCGACGGGGTACGCGACCGCCTCCCGTACCTCAAGGAGCTGGGCGTCGACGCCGTATGGCTCAGCCCGTTCTACGCGTCACCGCAGGCGGACGCGGGCTACGACGTGGCCGACTACCGCGCCATCGACCCGATGTTCGGCACCCTGCCCGCCGCGCAGGCGCTGATCGCGGACGCCCACGGGCTGGGGCTGCGCGTCATCGTCGACGTCGTACCGAACCACTCCTCCGAGCAGCACACGTGGTTCAGGCGCGCCATCGAGGAGGGACCCGGCTCGCCGATGCGGGAGCGCTACCACTTCAGGCCCGGCAAGGGCGACGGCGGTGAACTCCCGCCCAACGACTGGCCGTCCGTCTTCGGCGGCCCCGCCTGGACCCGGACGACCGATCCGGACGGTACCCCGGGCGACTGGTACCTGCACCTTTTCGCGCCCGAGCAGCCCGACTTCAACTGGGAACACCCCGCGGTCGCCGAGGAGTTCAGGTCCATCCTGCGCTTCTGGCTGGACCTGGGCGTCGACGGCTTCCGCATCGACGTCGCCCACGGCCTCGTCAAGGCGCCGGGCCTGCCCGACATCGGCGGCGGGAAACTCAGGCTGCTCGGCAACGACATCATGCCGTTCTTCGACCAGGACGGTGTGCACGAGATCTACCGGAGCTGGCGCCAGGTCCTCGACGCGTACGCGGGCGACCGCATCGCCGTCGCCGAGGCGTGGACACCGACCGTCGAGCGCACCGCCCACTACGTACGCCCCGACGAACTGCACCAGGCCTTCAACTTCCAATATCTCAGCACCTCGTGGGACGGACCCGCGCTGCGCGAGGTCATCGAGACCTCGCTCGCCGCGATGCGTCCCGTCGGTGCCCCCGCCACCTGGGTGCTCTCCAACCACGACGTGACCCGGCACGCCACCCGCTTCGCCGGCCCGCCCGGCGTCGGCACCCAGACCAGGGAGGCCGGCGACCGCGTACTCGGCCTGCGCCGGGCCCGCGCGGCGACGCTGCTGATGCTCGCGCTGCCCGGCTCCGCGTACCTCTACCAGGGCGAGGAGCTGGGCCTCCCGGACGTCACCGACCTGCCGGACGAGGCCAGGCAGGACCCGTCGTTCTTCCGGGCGGACGGTCAGGACGGCTTCCGCGACGGCTGCCGGGTGCCGATCCCCTGGACGCGAGCGGGGGAGTCGTACGGCTTCGGCGCCGGAGGCAGCTGGCTGCCGCAGCCGGCCGGCTGGGCGGAGCTGAGCGTCGAGGCGCAGACCGGCGACCCCGGCTCGACCCTGGAGCTGTACCGGTCGGCGCTGGCCGTGCGCAGGCGGCAGCCGGGGCTCGGGGCCGGATCCTCGGTGGAGTGGCTGGACGCGCCCGAGGGCGTCCTCGTCTTCGCCCGCCCCGGCTTCGTGTGCACCGTCAACACGACCGGCACCGCCGTACGGATCGGCGCGCACGGCCGTCTGCTGCTGGCGAGTGGTCCCGTGACGGAGAACGGCGCCGACACGGACCTGCCCCCGGACACGACGGCGTGGTGGGCGGTCTGACCGTCCCCACCGCTGTCGTCGCACCACCCGTTCATCCGCTCACCCGCACAGCTCACCCGCACAGCTCACCCGCACAGCTCAACCGCACGGCTCACCCGCACCGTTCATTCGCACCTCCCCCCCATCAGTGCAGGAGGAACCATGGCCCGCAGATCCCTGGCCCTCGCGCTCGCCCTTGTGGCGGGCGCGAGCGCCCTCGCGATACCGACCGGGACCGCCCAGGCGGTCCCGCCCGGCTCCAAGGACGTCACCGCCGTGCTCTTCGAGTGGCGCTTCGACTCCGTCGCCAAGGCGTGCACGAACACCCTCGGCCCGGCCGGTTACGGCTACGTCCAGGTCTCGCCGCCCCAGGAGCACATCCAGGGCAGCCAGTGGTGGACCTCGTACCAGCCGGTCAGCTATCGGATCGCGGGCCGGCTCGGCGACCGTGCCGCGTTCACCGACATGGTCAACACCTGCCACGGGGCGGGCGTCAAGGTCGTCGCCGACACCGTCATCAACCACATGGCGGCCGGCGACGGCATCGGCACGGGCGGCTCGTCGTACACCAAGTACGACTACCCGGGCGTCTATTCGGGTGCCGACATGGACGACTGCCGTTCCCAGGTGAGCAATTACCAGGACCGCGCCAACGTGCAGAACTGCGAACTGGTCGGGCTCGCGGACCTGGACACCGGCGAGGAGTACGTACGCGGCAGGATCGCCGGGTACCTCGACGACCTGCTCTCGCTCGGCGTCGACGGCTTCCGGATCGACGGCGCCAAGCACATGCCGGCCACCGATCTCGCCAACATCAAGAGCAGGCTGACCGATCCGGGCGCGTACTGGAAGCAGGAGGTCATCTACGGCGAGGGCGAGGCGGTCTCGCCCACCGAATACACCGGCAACGGCGACGTACAGGAATTCCGCTACGCCCGGGGCCTCAAGCAGACGTTCCTCGACGGCAGCCTCGCGTCGCTCAAGAACTTCGGCGAGGGCTGGGGCTTCATGCCGAGCGGTCAGTCCGCCGTCTTCGTCGACAACCACGACACCGAGCGCGGCGGCGACACCCTCAATGACAAGAACGGTGCCGACTACACGCTCGCCGGTGTCTTCATGCTGGCCTGGCCGTACGGATCTCCGGACGTCCACTCCGGGTACGAGTTCTCCGACCCGGACGCAGGTCCACCCAACGGCGGTACCGTCAACGCCTGTTACAGCGACGGCTGGAAGTGCCAGCACGCCTGGCCCGAGATCGCGTCCATGGTCGGCTTCCGCAACACCACACGCGGCGAGGCGGTCCGCGACTGGTGGGACAACGGCGGCGACCAGATCGCCTTCGGCCGCGGTACCAAGGGCTACGTCGCCATCAACCACGAGGGCGCGGCGCTGACCCGGACCTTCCAGACCTCGCTGCCCGCCGGCGGCTACTGCGATGTACAGAGCCGGACGAGCGTGACGGTCGACGGCGCGGGGCAGTTCACGGCGACGCTCCCGTCCAACACCGCGCTCGCACTCGACACGGATGCCAGAAGCTGCTGAAGTCCGCCCGTCCGAAGCGCACTTCAGGCTTTCTCTGATGAGATCCCACCACGGGTAACGGCCATCGGCCCCGCCCGGGCCGGACCGTTTCCGTGGTGGGGAACCTTCCATTGGTGACGACCAGTGTCGCGAAGATCCGCCGGACACAACGCCTGACTCGCGCGCTTCAGGGCCCAGTTGGCCTCCGAATCGTGACCTGATCCTTTCCTGGATCACCGTGTGAAACGGCCGCTGGAGGAAAACTGGTAGGTATGCCGTCCACCGACGTGAAATCTGAAGAGAGCCAGGCCGCGCAGCCCGCGCCGCGCATGTCCTGGTGGAGCAAACTGCCCCTCGCGATCCTGGTCGTGCTGGCACTGTTCTTTGTCGGCAGCCGACTTGACCTGTTCCCCGGGTTCGACGACCTGTTCGGCAGCGAGAACCACGACCGCACCGGCCCGACGCTGCTCCAGTCCATCCAGGACCTGGACCGGTACGAGGCGGCCTCGGGCAACTTCCAGGTCGTGGTGGACCTGGAGAAGGACGCCAAATACCTGCCGGACGCGATCCGCGGCAGCCGCACCCTCTACGTCGGTGCCGGCACCGTCGGCGCCTACGTCGACTTCGGCAAGATCACCGACGACAAGGTGCAGGTCAACGAGGACCGCACCACCGCGACGCTGCACCTCCCGCACGCCCAGCTCGGCAAGCCGGCGCTGGACGCGGACCGTTCGTACGCCGTCTCCAAGCAGCGGGGACTGCTCGACCGGCTCGGCGACCTCTTCTCCGACAACCCGGGTGACGAGCGCGCCGTCAACCAACTCGCCGCCAAGCACATCGGTGAGGCGGCCAAGGACAGCGAACTGACCTCACGCGCCGAGAAGAACACCACCAGCATGCTCCAGGGTCTGCTGCACTCCCTCGGCTTCACCCAGGTCTCCGTCGTCTACGCCTGAGCCGTCCGCGACCGAGGCCTCCACGGCCGAGTCCTCCACGGCCGAGCCGGCCGTCCCGGCGGTCCCACCGGACGGACCACGCGCGGCCCGCGTCCGTTACGCTCCCGGTCCATGAGCGCATCAGACCAGGACGAGCCCGTGGACACGCCGATACCGGAGCGCACGGGCCTGACCCCGAGGCAGGCCCGTGGGATCAGCGTGGCGGTGGCGTCGCTGCTGCTGGCCGCGATGGCGACGGTGCTCGCGATACGGCTGGGGGAGCGGACGTCGGTCCTGGTGGTGGGGGTGTACGGGCTGGCGATGATCGTGTGCGGCCTGGTGATCGAACTGAGCCGCAACGGGCGTACGCGGCTGGCCACATGGCTGTTGGCGGCGGACGTGGTGGCGGCGGTGTGCGGGGACTGGCTGCTGCCGTAGCGCCGTCCGGCGGCCCCTTCGGCTCGCGGACGCAACACCGCTCAGCGCAGTGCCTCCGTTCGCGTGCCGGTCGTCGTCACACCGTTCAGCGATGCCCGTGCTCCCGGTTCCGTCCGTACCGCCAGCAGCGGGCCCTTCGATTCGGCCCTCACCGTGCCGGTCACGGCCAGCGCGCGGAACTGCGGGCTGCCGCCTGCCAGGAGGTACCAGTGTCCGGCGTGCGACTTCCACAGCACCCCGGCCAGCACCTGCGGCTCGCGTTCGCCGCACGCTGTCGAGTCCTCCGCCTTGGCCGCGAGCGCGCCCTGCTTCTTCGACGGCTCCTGGAACTGCGCGAGCACCCGGCTCCCCGGCCCTCGCCAGGTCTCCGCGCGGGTGCAGACCCAGCCGGCCGTGCCGTTGGCCTCGGGCAGTGACTGACGCGCGTACGTCCAGGAGTTGACGGAGCGCACGCCGTCCGCGCGGAGCGCGAGCAGCATGCAGGCCGTTCGGGCCCAGGTCGCCCGGTCGGCCGGTGAGGACACGTCCGCCGGAGCCGACGGGGGCCCTGACGTCAGCCGTGCGGGGGCCAGTTCACCGAGGTCGGTGAGCAGCCGTTCGGCGGTGCCGTCGCGGACCTGGAGGGTGTCCCACGACCCGCAGCCGCCGGCGAGCGCGGGGCTCGGCATCGGGTCGGTCACCCCGTCCGCGTCGCGCCGCAGCGGCCGTACGGAATCGTCGCGCAGATCGCGTACGGACGTGCCGCCGATCCAAGGCGCCGTCAGATAACGGACGTTGTCGTCCGAGCGGCTGACGACCAGTGCGGCGGACGTGGGGCCGTCCGCGTCGTCGACCCGCGCGAAGTCCAGCGCCACCGGCGCGCCGCCGCGCGCGGACGGCGCCATCGACTCGGCGTAGCGCACCACCCGCAGCCCGTCGTGGAAGAGCACGGCCCTGGCCCCGTCGACCGCACCCGCGTACAGGAGTTGGGGCGGCCCCATGGGCGGGCCCGACGGGGTGCCGGGCGTCGCGGAGACCTCGCCCGCGCCGTCGGACCAGGCGGTGAGCGCTCTGCGCAGCAGTGCGTGGTCGCCGGTCAGCGGTCCCCGAGCGGGCCAGACGGAGAAGTCCGTGCGCGCGGAGGTCCGCCACGCGCCGGGCGCGGACCGCAGGACCTTCGCCGGGTCGAGCGCGGCCTCGGCGGCGGGGTTACGGGCGTACGGGCGCGCCGGTGCGGCTCCCGGCAGCCCGAGCAGCGTGCCGCAGACGAGGACCGCCGCCGTCGCGGCGAGCGCGGCCCTGGTGAACTGGCGGCGGCGCAGCAGATCGGAGGGACGGGCCTGGAGCGAACAGGGGTCGAACTCGGGGGAGTACAGCAGGCCGACGGCGTCCGCCGGCTCGACGGCGTGCGCGTCGGCGAGCGCCGCGTCGGGGTCGTCGGCGCCCGCCGAGACGAGTACGTGCCGTACCTCGTCGTCCGGCAGCTGTTCCAGGCCGCGCAGTGCGTACGCGGCCCTCGCGGCGCCGGAGAGCCGCGAAAGCATCTGGTCCAGGGCGAGTTCGTCGGCGCCACCGGAACGCGGGAAGAGCCGGAGCCCCCACACGCGCGGCAGAAGCGGCGGCAGCCGCGCGGCTCCCGACCGCCCCGCTTCGAGCGCCTGGCGCAGCACCCGGCCGCGGACGAACACGTAACTCCGGTTCCGCGCACCACGCGGCCCGGGGATCTCACACGCCGTCCGCCGGCGCGGAAGCGCGCGCTGCACGAGCGCGTGCGCGGTCAGCACACGGCGGTTGCGGCCGAGAGAGGGCGGCAGGACGAGGTAGGCGATCCGTACGAGGCGGGTGTAGTGCTCGACGAGCGCCGCTTCGGCCTGTTCCACACCGATGGTGTCGGCGGGGGCGGCGGCGGTGACTGCTTCGGGTGGGCGCACTACCGGCAGAACGATTGGATCGTCCGATGGTCACCCGGGCGTCTCGGAACGGGGCCTGACCGGCGCACCTTCGCGGCCCGGGAACGCCTGGCGAGGCGCCGTGGCCGTCGTCGCCCGCCCGCCGGGCAGTGCGGGACAGCACCTAGACTGCGTTGGTTCGACGGCAAGGCAGGGCGGCGGAGGAGGGCGACGGTGGCGACAGACGGCGGTGGCTTCGAGGACCCGCCCGCCGAGGTACTGACCGCGGCGGCCGCGGCGTTCGGACTGCTGGCCTCGCCCGCCCGGTTGCACATCGTCTGGGCGCTGGCCCGGGGGGAGAGCGATGTGACGCGCCTCGCGGAGCGGGTGGGCGGTTCGCTGCCCGCCGTCAGCCAGCACCTGACGAAGCTCAAGCTGGCAGGTCTGGTGCGCTCCCGGCGGGAAGGACGCCGCCAGGTCTATCTGGTCGACGATCCCGATGTCGTGACCGTGGTGGGGCTGATGGTCGGGCAGCTGACCGAGCGTGCCAGCCGGCCGTCGGACCGTATCCGTGGCCTCGGCACCTGAGAGCCCCCCGGTGCCCGGCGCGGCTCCGGCTGTCGCGGCGACCCGCGGGACAGCGCAGGACATGTACGGGTCGCCCGGCGGCGCGTCCCAGGACATGACAGCGCTCACCACGCTCCAGACGTTGCGCCGGCTGAACAGCGGACCCCGCGGGCTCGTCGAGGCAGAGGCCGAGGAGCGCCTTGCCCGGTCCGGCGAGAACACGGTGTCGGCGTGGCGCACCGCCTCCTGGCCACGTCTTTTCCTGCGCAGCATGCGGGACCCGTTCACCCTGGTGCTGTGCTGCCTCGGCCTGGTGTCGGCCGCGGTCGCCGCCTGGGACACCGCCTGCGTGATTCTGATGCTGGTCGCGATCAGCTGTGCGCTGCGCGCCACCGGAGAACACCGGGCCGACCGGTCGACGGCGGCGCTGCGCGAACTGGTGGCCGCCACCGCGACCGTGCTGCGCCGCGCCGACGAAGGCGCCCAGCCACTGGCCCGCGAGGTCCCGGTCGACCAGTTGGTGCCTGGCGACGTGATCCGCCTCGGACCCGGTGATCTGGTGCCGGCCGATGTACGGCTGCTGCGCGCCGGCGGCCTGAGCGTGCACCAGGCCCCTCTCACCGGCGAATCGGCGCCCGTCGCCAAGCATCCGGTCGATGCGCCGGGGCCGCCGGATCGCGGCTTCTTCGAACAGCGCCACCTGTGTTTCCAGGGCAGCAGCGTGGCATCGGGCAGTGGAACCGCGCTGGTCCTCGCCACCGGAGCGCGCACACGGCTCGCCGCCGTCCGCGGCAGTCCGGGACGGCACGAGGCAAGCGCGTTCGACCGGTCGGTGCACTGGGTCGCCTGGGTGCTCATCCGGTTCATGCTGCTGACTCCGCCCCTGGTGCTGATGGCCAACGCCGCGCTGCGCGGACGCGGCCTGGAGACGCTGCCGTTCGCGGTGGCGGTGGCGGTCGCCCTGAGCCCGGAGATGCTGCCGGTCGTCGTCACCACCTGTCTGGCGCGCGGCGCGTCGCTCCTGGCCCGTGCCCACGGAGTGATCGTCAAGCGGCTGCCGGCCCTGCACGACCTCGGCGCGGTCGATGTGCTCTGTCTGGACAAGACCGGCACCCTCACCCAGGACCGCCCCGTTGTCGACCGCGCCCTGGACGCGCAGGGCCGGGACGATCCCGAGGTGCTGCACTGGGCGGCGCTGAACGCCTGGTGGACGCTTCAGCTCGCGGACCTGCCCGCGATGGACGTGCTCGACGAGGCGATCCTGGAAGGGGCCGACGAGGGTGCGCTGTCCCGGTACGAGGGCGTCTCCGCGCTTCCCTTCGACCCGGTACGACGCCTGGCCGCCGCCGTCGTACACCGGCACGGCCGGCTCGGCGTCCACACCCTTGTGGTCAAGGGGGCCGTCGAGGACGTACTGGCGCGGTGCGCGCTGGACGACGACGACCGGGACCGGTTGCTCTCTCTCGCCGCCCGCGAGGCGGACCGGGGGCTGCGGCTGCTCGCTGTGGCCGTCGCCGAACGCTCCGCGGGGCACGGCCGTCGCACACCGGTGGACACCGGCGGCCTCGATTTCCTCGGTCTGCTCACCTTCCGCGACGCGCTCGCGCCCACCGCTGCCGACGCCCTGGCAGTCCTCTCCCAACGCGGCGTCGCGGTCAAGGTCCTCACCGGGGACCATCCGGGCACCGCGGCGCGTGCCTGCCGCGATCTGGGCCTCGATGTCGGCGACGTACTCACCGCCGACCACATCGACGCGCTCTCCGACACCGAACTCGCCGTCCAGGCCGGGCGCACCCAGGTCTTCGCGCGCTGCACTCCCGAGCACAAGGCCCGGATCGTCACCGCACTGCGCGGTACGGGGCACACCACCGGGTTCCTGGGCGACGGCGTCAACGACCTGCTCGCGCTGTACGCCGCCGACGTGGCGATCTGCCCGCGCGACGCCGTGGACGTGGTGCGGGAGAACGCGGACGTGGTGCTCGCCGACAAGGACCTCACCGCGATCGGCTGGGCCATCACAGCGGGACGGCATTCCAGCGGCAACATGACGACCTACTTGCGGCTGACCCTCTCCTCCAACCTCGGCAACGTCATCGCGATGCTCACCGCGGGGCTCCTGCTGCCGTTCCTGCCCATGCTTCCGGCCCAGGTCCTGACGCAGAACCTGTTCTTCGACGCCGCCCAGCTCGCCTTCGCCTACGACCGGCCGGACAACGCCGTACTGCACCGGCCCACGGTGCTGCGTCCGCGTGAACTCCTCTGCTTCATCACCCGGTTCGGCCTGCTCAACGCCGTCGCCGACATCGCCACGTTCGCGGTGCTCGGGCTGGCTCCGCACGGACCTCTCGGCACCCGGGACGACGCGGTCTTCCACTCCGGGTGGTTCACCGAGAACCTGTTCACCCAGGCGCTGGTGATGCTGCTGCTGCGCACCGGCCGCCGTGGTGCCGAGGGCCGCCCGCCGGGCCCGATCCTCGGTGCGGCCGCTGCCCTGGCCACGATCGGCGTCCTGCTGCCGCTGACCCCGCTGGGCGGGACCCTCGGCATGACCGCGCTGCCGCCCCTGTACTACCTGCTGCTCGCGGCCGTACTCGGCCTGTACTCGGTGGGGCTCGCGGCGGCCAGGGCCCGCTATGAACGGCGTCGTGCCCAGCCGGACGTGGCGGTGGGCCGTCCGGAATGACGGCGCCCGGGCCCCGCGTGAACACCCCCCGTGGTGGCAGGGGCACTGGCACCGCGGTCCCGCGCCCGGCGCGGGCCCTTCGGCCGGACACGGCCGCGTGTGCGCACCACGCCCTCGTGCCGCTCGCGGGCAACCCGGACGAAGACGGCGCCTTACGGCCGGCGCGTCACCAGTCGCCGCCGCCGAAGTCGCCCCCGCCGGAGTCGCCCCCGGCGTCCGAACCGAATCCGCCGCCGAAACCGCCTCCGAAGTCGGACGAGTTGAAGTCCGCGCCGGAGAACTCGCCGCCCTCCGGCAGGCCGGCGACGGACGCCGCCTCTCCCGCGCCCGCGAAGGCGGCGGGAGCGCTGAGCAGGCTGCCCAGCACGGACCCGACGGCCAGACCGCCGAGCACGCCGCCGACACCGCCGAAGTAGCCTCCCGCCCACGGCGCGTAGGCCGGGCCCGCGTTCCAGTACGGCTGCGGCCCCTGCGCGGTGTGGACCATCCGTGACTCAGGTGTCCCGCCGGCCTGCACCTGGGCGGCGTCCGTGGCACACGCCGGTACCGGGCGCGTCGTCCCGCCGGCCGGTGCCCACGGGACATCGGCGACCGACGGACCGTGACGCGGATCGAAGAAGCACGGCACACGCCGCTCGGGCAGCGGGGCCCCTGAGCGCCGCGAGGCCAGGGTGGCCAGAGCGAAGCGGCCACCGGCGAGCGTCTCGGTCACCGGCGCCACGTCCTGTGGCCCGGTGGCCGCCGACAAGAGTGCTTTGGCCTGGTCGTACGCGTCCAGGGCGCGCGTGTAGTCGTCCCGCATCCCGTCCGTGGCGCCGGGCTCGGACGGAGCGAAGTCGAGGCGGTCCAACTCCTCGCCGAACGCGGTGATGTCCTCGTCGACCACCACCCGCAGCGCCGCCAGTTCGGCGCGCTCCCGCTCCTCCCGCTTCTTCCTCGCGCGCCGGGACAGCGCCCACACGCCGCCGACCGTGCCCGCGATGACCAGGCCTCCGACAACCAGGCTGCCGGTACCGGGACCGGAGCCCGCGTCGCCGGTGGCGTCCTGCCAACTGTCCGGGGCCGCGCCGCCGGCCTGGCCGAGGGCCTGGTCGACGAACGTATTCAGCTGCGCCTGCGGGTCGGAGGCGTACGAGCGCTTCACCGCGCCCTTGAGGTGGTCGACCGCGCTGTTCGGCATCACCTGCCGGTCGGCGCCCGCGTTGAAGCCGTCGCCGAGGCGGACGGCGTACACCCCGGTGATGCCGGTCAGTGTGCGCAGATCCGACAGCAGGGTCTGGGGCGGGTAGTCGGCGGACTGGGGCAGGACAGCCACGAAGACCGGCTTGTCCGCCTTCCTGATCTTCTCCGAGAGTTCGCGCGCCGCGGTCTTCGACAACTGGCTCTCGGCCCGCGCGTCGACGTACACCGGACCCTTCTTGAACGCCTCGGCCACAGCGGCGGGACCGGCGGCGGTGTTCGCGTGGGCGGCCTGAGGCGCGAGGATGCCGAGCAGTACCGCGAGCAGCACCGGGACTGCCCGGACCGAACGGCCGGCGAGATCGGCCCGTGATGAGGCGGGCATAGGAAATGCCTCCTTGACGGAGTGGGGGCGAGGGAGCGTCGTGTACGGATGAACGTCTCCGCGACCGGATGCCGTCCTACCGTCCCCCAAACCCTCCAACTCGCAGGCGGGAAAAGGCACTTCCACTTTATAGTTGCGCAACGCGGCAAGCGTCCGCGGGTGCGGAGGGTCAGGGGCGCGGCGCTGTCCGGCAGGTGAGGGCCGGATGAGCGCGTCACGCCGGGGAGAATCCGGAACGGCCCGGGCGGCGCCACCCCCGCTCGTCCGGTGGCGAGGAGCGGCGCCACCGGCGGCCGGACGCCCTCGCCCGGCTCGGGCGCGCCGGGATCACGGGCTGGCCACGTCGAACCCGTATCTCAACGGCTCGCTCTTCACTTTCCGGTCGCGCCGGTAGATGTGCAGGGCCTCGGCCCGTATCCCGCTCTGAGAGCCCTCAATGACACACGGGCAGGTCACCTGGAGCACTCCTGGCCGATCGGTCACCCGCACCCGCAGTCCGTCAGCAGGTCCACCCGAGAGTACGGCGGTCTCCCAACTCGTCGCATCATTCGTGTTCATGAGAACACTTTAACGGTTGCGCAATTGAATAATCGTCATTCGGTCGCTGATCTCCGCGGCCCGTCCAGGGCGCGCTCGGCCTTGAGCGCCGTCCGCGGTGCTTCGGTGTCATGTCGATGTTCCTTCAACAGGCCGGAGACGGTCTGCTCGCCCTCGGTGGTCTGTCCCACGGAAGACGCCGCGTTGAACGATGACGGGGCGCGAGGCCGGAATGATGACGGGGCGCGAGGCTGGAATGTCGTACGTAGCGCCACATCCCGGCACCCGGTGATGGCACCTGGTGATCGTGGCGATCGCCTTCGCCGTGCTGTTCGGCCGGCAGGAGCTGCCGGGGGCGTTCGCGCCGTTGCGAAGCCGCCGGCGGATCGTCGGGAGTGCCGGTGCCGGTGCCGACCGTCACTGACCGGGCACCGGCTGCCGGGGCCGCGTACCGGTCAGGGGGCGTACTTGTAGCCGACCCGCCGTACGGTCTGGATCGTACGGCGGTGCTCCGCGCCGAGCTTGCGGCGCAGCCTCGCCACGTGCACGTCGACGGTGCGTCCGTCGCCCACATGCCCGTAGCCCCACACCGTGGTCACCAACTGGTCGCGGGTGTGCACCCGGTGGGGGCGCGCCACGAGATGGGCGAGCAGCTCGAACTCGAGGTAGGTCAGATCCAGCGTCCGCCCGTCCACGAGCGCGGTCCGCTCCGCGCCGTCGATCCGTACGGGCCCCGTACCGGCCGGTGCGGCACCCGCCGCGTTCGCGTCGTCGGGGACGTACGGGGTGGACGCGGCGAGCACGGCCGCGGCCTGGTCGGCCGGTACGAGTACGAGGTAGCCGACCATCGGCGGCTGCCCCGGCAGAGTGGGCAGTGTGTGCTGGGGCGCGGGCAGCCATGTGGCGCCCGGCGGCAGGAAGTTCACCACCTGCCCGGACGGGACACCGGCGGTGTCGGTGGTCTCGTCGCGGTCGACAGCCCGCAGCCGGTGCCTGCCGGGACCGGCCGGCACGCCATTGAGCGGGGAGAGCGGGGAGAGCGGGGAGAGCGGTGTGCGCGGGCCGGGCGCAGTGGCGGCGGCCGCGGTCGAGAAGGAACGGGGATTCGCCATGAGGGGTCAGCTCTTTCGCGCGAAGGAAACGTCGGATCGACGGAACGGACGTGAGAAGGCCGGACGTACGTCGTTCGCGGCGGCCGAAGGCCTCGAAGGAGGCTTTAGAGGGCCGACGCGTTCCTCGCGTGGCAACACACCCGGTCGAAGTCGTGATGCTGCCGGGACGGCCAGAACGGCTCCAGGTCGACGCGACCCGTCGCGGTGTGCTGGAAGCTGGCCATGACCCCATTGAAGCAGATACCTCGCGGCCGCAGCAGGCGAGTTCGGTTGTCGTGTGGACCGGGGAGCGTGACGGGCCGCACAGCGCAGGGGCAGGCCGTCGCACGATGGCTGCCCCGGGCAGGTGAGCCGGGCAGGACGGGTCCATTCAGACCCGGCGGCTGCCCGTTTCCCGGCCGTGAACCGCGTGTTACGCAGCTTTCTTTCGTTCCGCCCGCCCCCGTACCGCGAGAAGGCGGCACACTGATCGGCATGAGCAAGCTACGAATCGGACTCCTCGGCACGGGCCCCTGGGCCGAGCGGGCGCACGCCCCCGCCCTCGCCGCACATCCCGGCCTCGCGTTCACCGGCGTCTGGGGGCGGCGCCCCGAGGCCGCAGAGGCCCTCGCCACCGCGCACGGCATCACCGCCCACTCGGGTGAGGACGGACTCGACGCGATCTTCGCGGAGAACGACGCCGTCGCCTTCGCGCTGCCGCCGGACGTTCAGGCGCCGCTCGCGGCACGCGCGGCTGCCGCCGGCTGCCACCTGCTCATGGACAAGCCCGTCGCGACGACCGTCGAGGGAGCCCGCGAGGTCGCGGACGCGGCGGCCGAGTCGGGCGTCTCCTCCGTGGTGTTCTGCACCCTGCGGTTCGCGGCCGACAGCGCGCGGTGGATCGACGAACAGGCCTCCAGGGGCGGCTGGTTCACGGCCCACGCCCACTGGCTCGGCGCGCTCTACGGCCAGGGTGCCGAAAGCCCCTACGCGGCCTCCCCCTGGCGCCGCGAGAAGGGCGGCCTGTGGGACGTGGGACCGCACGCGCTGTCCGTTCTCATCCCGCTGCTGGGCGATGTGACGGACGTGACGGCCGTCCGTACGGAACCGGACCTGACCCACCTGGTGCTGCGCCACACCTCGGGCGCGTCGAGTTCGGCGGCGCTGAGCCTGAGCGCGCCGAAGGCGGGCGCGGGTACGGCGGTTCAGCTGCGGGGCGAGCACGGTACGACCGACATGCCGACCGGCGGAAGCACCCCGGTCGCCTCGTTCGAGGCGGCGATCGACGGCCTGCTGGAGGCGGTCCGTACGGGACGTCCGCACGACTGCGACGTACGGTTCGGGCTGCGGCTGACGGAGATCCTGGCCCAGGCCGAGGAGCAGGTGGCCGCCGCTCCGAAGGACTGACGGAAACGGCGCGCCCGCCGCGCCCGGTGTGTCCGGGCGCGGCGGGCGCGCGTCGTACGGCGGGAAGCCGTGCGGGGACCCCGCGGTGGAAAGAGCGGGACCGGCAGGCCGGCCGGTCAGAAGCTCATGCTCCACCTGTCGAGGTATCCGGCGCTGGCGGCGAAGATGCCGGGAGTGGCGTCCTCGACCCGCAGCTTCCAGGTGCCGTTGGCGGGGACCGCCGAGGCGTCGACGGTGAACGTCGCGTGCAGCTCCGTACCGGTGTCCCAGACGAAGTCCTTCACCAGGATCACCGTGCCGTCCTCGCTGACCAGGTTGATCAGCTGACCGCCGATGAAGTCGTGGTGGAGGTCGACCGTGATCGTGAGATCGCTGGAGGCGTTGCCCTCCCGGCCGGTGACGATGAGCGGTGACTCAAGGGTGCTCCAGGCCGGGAGTTCGTACCGGTCGGGGTTGACGAAGAAGTCGCCGCCGGAGGCGAGCACGGTCCAGACGAACGGGAGCGTGAGCGTTTCCGCCGCCCCGTTCCTGATGGTGACGGCCGCGTCGAAGTCCCCGGCCGTGGTCGGCGTTCCGGAGATCAGGCCGGTGGTGGTGTCGATCGACATGCCGTCGGGCAGGCCGGTGGCGGAGTACGTCAGGCTGCCGGGCCGGGTCGACGTCGCCTCGATCTGCCGGCTGGTCGGCTGGCCGACGGCCGAGTCGCGGGCCGACGGGTCCTTCGCCGCGATGTGGTTGACGTAGCGGGCACCGACGTTGACGGCCGCCCAGGCGTTGCCGACACTCTCGTACGCGTCGCTGGTCTTGCCGAACAGGTCGGCCGCGGCCTGGAGGGTCGCGGTGCGGGCGCCCGCGTAGTCGGTCTTACTGGTCATGTAGAGGGTCAGCGCCCGGTACCAGACGTTGGTGGCGTTGTGCAGTCCGAGACCGGCGACCGGCTTCTTGTCGTAGGTGGGGCTGTCGTAGTCGACACCGTTGATGGTCTTCTTCCCGCTGCCCTCGGCGAGCAGGTAGAAGAAGTGGTTCGCCGGACCGGAGGCGAGGTGCGGGTTGAGCGTCTTGGTCTCGGGGGACCAGTAGTCCTGGGACGTGCCCTTCTCCACCGAGGCGTCCTTGGAGGGCTCGTCCATGTAGCGCAGCGGCTTGCCGGTGCCGCGGACGTCGTCCAGTTCGCCGATCGTGTAATCGGGCACATCGGTCGGGCTGTTGGCGAAGAACTCCACCGCCGTGCCCATGATGTCGCTGGTGGCCTCGTTCAGGCCGCCGGCCTCACCCTCGTAGTCCAGGTCCGCGGTGGCGAAGGTGACGCCGTGCGTCATCTCATGGGCGGCTATGTCGATCGAGGTCAGCGGCCGGTCGTTGGTCAGACCGTCGCCGTAGGTCATGCAGAAGCAGAGATCGTCCCAGAAGGCGTTGGCGAATCCGTCGCCGTAGTGGACGCGGGAGTACGCGCCGACGCCGTTGTTGGCGATGCCGTTGCGGCCGAACATGTCGTGGTAGAAGTCCCACGTCTTCTGCGCGCCGTAGGCCGCGTCCACAGCAGCCGTCTGGCGGTCGGCCGATGTCCCGTCGCCCCAGACATCGTTGTCATCAGTCACCAGTACGCCATTCCCACCCGGGGTCAGGTCGAACGTCTGGTGGCCGCCGCGCTGTGCGTCGGTCAGCTCGAAGTGGTCGCCGTTGCGTACGGAGCCGACCTGTACCTTGCCGCTGTACTGGCTGTTGCCGGTGCCGGCGTGAATCTGCTCCAGGCTCTGGAGCTGTTCGCCGCTCGTGGCGTCGGTCACGACGAGCAGGCTGCTCGGGGTGCCGTCCTCCCGCACTCCGGTGACCGTCGACTCCCAGGCCAGCGTGGGCTTTCCGTCGCCCATCCAGACGACGAGCCGCGGCGCTCCTTCCGGGGCGGCCTCGTCGGTCTTCGCCGTCTCGGCGGCGGTCATGGCCGACTTCTTCGCCGTCGCGGCGGGGACGGCGGCCTTGGTCGTCGGTACCGAGACCCGGGCCTGCGACGCCTTGGTGACGGTACGGGCGGCGGCGCGCTCGTGGACGACCAGGTCGCCACCGAGGACGGGAAGTCCGGCGAACGTGCGCTCGTAACGGGTGTGGACGGTGCCGTCGGCGTCCTTGACGACGTCCTTCGGTATCAGCTTCTCCTGATCGCCCAGCTTCAGCGAACGGGCGGTGGCCGTACTCGCGTCGGCCGCGGCCTTGAGCAGCTTCTCGCGCTGTGCGGGCGACAGTTGGACGGCGGCGGCGCCCGGTCTGGGCTGGGCCGCTATCTGTCTTGGCGCTCTGTCCGTGCCTGCCTGGGCCGGGACGGCGCCCGAGGCGGGGAGCGCGGAAACGAGGAGCGCGGCCACGGTGACGGCCGCGGCCGTCACGGCGCGTCCGCGCGCGGAGCCTGTGCGACGGGACCGGCGAGGCTCATGAGGTGACGTAGCCCTGGTGGTGAAGAGGTTGTTCGACACTCCGGCAGCTCCTGATGTCCGGCCGCGTGCGATGACGACGGCCGGTGAAGACGGGGCGGGGGATGGGTGGGACGACGCGCGGACCGGGCCACATCCTGGGGCGGTGTGACGGTTCGTGCGGTGCGGTGATCGTTTCAGCGGGAGATGTCGTTGTCATTACAGCGGGAATCGTTGTCCGAAAGTCGGTTAACTGTTCAACCGCTCTGTGCTCGCAAGCGCTTGATCACGTGCGCCTTTACGTGGCCGCAACACCTTGTTGGGTGATCGTGGGGGCGATTTCAGGCCACGTCTGTGGAATGTGGCTGACGTGTTGCGCAACCGAAGCCCGCCCTGCGGTACCGGCGGGCGTCTCCCGCTTCTCCTCAAACCCCTTCTGGCCAGGGGCGATTGTCAGTGGGGAGCAGTAAAATGGAGGGAGTTCGTGAGGGACCAGCCACGACCGATCACGACAGTCACCGTGCCAGGAGGTCGCCGATGTCCGTTGCCGCAATCACGACAAACCCCTCCAAGACCGCACCGCCGACCGAGCGCGTACCACTGCCCGCCGGACAGCCCCGTGAGTGGTACGAAACGCACAACCGCAGGCTCAAGGCCATGCGTCTCGCCATCGCCCTGCTCGACGCGGGCGTGTACCACCCGTGGAACGCGGACGACCGGCGCATAAGGAGCACCGCCGCCCGGATCGGAATCCACCCGCCGTCCGAGACGACCTGCCGCATGGTGCGCGCACTGATCCACTGATCCACTGAACACCGGCGCGCGGCTGGGGCGTACGGGCCGTGTACGCGGTCCCGAGGGCGCGGGCCGGCGCGCGGGCGGAGCGTACGGGCCGGTGCGGCCGGGTGAGTTGATCCGGCCGCACCGGCCCGTCGTCAGTCGCGGCCCCGCCGTACGTGGTCCCCCAAAGCGCGCTTACGTGGCCCAGGGAGTGCGCGCCGCGCCGGGACCCGTATGCCGGCGCCAGCACATCTCGCCGCCGTGCCACTCCTCCGTGGGCACCAGCCCGGCCGCCGCCGCGACGGCAGCCGACGCGCGGTTCTCCGGGTGGACATGGGCGACGAAGGTCCGTACGCCCTGCTCCTCCAGCCCGCGCACCAGCCCCCGTGCGGCCTCGGTGGCGAAGCCCCGCCCCTGCCACGGCATTCCCACGACCCAGGCGATCTCGGCCAGGAGACCGGAGCCGCCCGGCCTGTCGTCACGCCCGACGTCACTGCCGGCCGTCGCGCCACCCGGAGCGGGACGGATCGTCGCCTGCACCGTGCCCGCCAGGCACTCCTCCGCCCGGACCTCGATCACCCAGTTGCACCAGGAGACCGCCGGGTCCGGCGAGCCCGCCGTCAGACGTGCGTACCGCGCGCGCAGTTCGTCGAGCGTCTCCGGCGCTCCGCCGATGAAGGTGTGCAGGGCGGGGTCGGACAGGACGGCGGCCATCTCGACGGCGTGCCCGGCACAGAGCGGCAGGAGCGTCAGCCGCTCCGTGTCGAGAGGCTCCGCATGGATCAGGCGCGCGGTCACGGGTTGTCGCGCGCGGGCGCCGGGTCCGGATCGTCCGACCTGGCGGCCGCGGCCCACGGCGCGACGGCGACCGCGTGCAGACGGCCCTGCCTGAGCGCGAGATGCGGCAGCGAGACACCGAACTCCTCGGTGATGGCGGCCAGCGCCTCGTACTCGTCATCGGGATCCAGGGCCGCACCGCCGTCGACGGAGCCGGGGAACAGGTCCTGCGGATCGAGGGAGGGCGGTATCGTCCCCCACCGCTCGATCTCGCCGCCGCGCACCGTGAAGCCGTACGCGCTCCGGCCGTCCTCCGCGCAGGAGAAGTGGAACGCGCTCGGCGACTCAGGACGGCCGGCGATCTCGCACCACACCGTCACCGACCGGGTGCCCCGCGACACCGCCTCTCCCGGACCGGCCGGCCGGCCCTGCGGGAAGGGCTCCATGCGGTCCTCGAAGAGGAAGCTCCATCCCGCTCCGCCGGACCCGGCGCGGGCCACTGTCACCCCGTCGAGCCGGTAGCGCAGGACGTCCGCCGTGCTGGACGGCGGCAGCAACGGCCCCTGTCCCATCCGTCCCGCCAGGTCTTCCGGTGAGACACCGTGCACGAGCACGAAGCGGTAGTCGCCGCGCTCCGGGTCCTGGTCGGCCAGCCATTCGAGCCCGTCCGACACACCGTCCTCGTGCGCCTCGTCATCCGGCCCGCCGTCCGTGTCCCCGGCCGTCCCGCCGTCCTGTTCCAGACCTTCGGCGCGGGGCGTCTCCAGGATGTACCGGCCGCGCTCGGGAGTGATCACCCCGCCCAGGATCGGATCGGCGAGCAGCCCGATGGGGGCCACATGGCCGCTGCCGTACGGTTCCCACCCGCCCACGGCCGCCGCCATGGTCCGCCACGCGGCGTCGGTGTCGCCCCAGCGCGCCTCCTCGCGGGCCGCGCCGACGGCCTTCCCGAAGGCCCCGGCCGCCTCGTACGCGAACGTACGGTCCCGTACCGCGCGCAGCACGGTCAGCGCCCGCTCCCGGTCACCGGCCGGTACGCCGGACCGTTCTCCGCCGGCTCCGGGGCCGGGAACCGGCAGGAACGACTCCTCGTCGCCCCCGGACCGCAGGTGCTCCCGCGCGGCGAGCGGCAGGAACTCCTTCACGTACCAGGGGTCGTCCAGCCGTCCGAGCCGTCCGCAGTCAGCGGCTTCCCGGCTCGCGTCGGCGTCCGGCAGCCCGCCGTCCAGCAGCGCGGTCAGCTGGAGGCGCAGTTCACGGGCGTGCGGCCTGCCGTGCTCCTCCGCGTCCCTGAGCACGTCGAGCTGGTCGTCGACGTCCTCACCGGCGAGGCAGGCCAGCCGTGCTTCCTCCACGTCCGCGTCGAGGTCGCGCGTCGTCTCGTTGACGAAGCCCGGGACGGCGCTGTTGGCCCGGTGGAACTGCCGGAACAGTGCCTGCATGAGATCCATGAACGACTCGTGGCGCTCGGGCGGTCGACCACCGTCACGACAGATGTACGCGGCCCACTCCCCGTCCGCGTTCACATCGCCGGGGTCGAGGAGCAGGGCGGTCCCGTCCGATTCGAGCGTCAGCCGCAAGGACCGGTCCCGCACGCCGGCCGTCAGCGGTTCCCGCTCCGGGGAATCGCCGGACAGGGCGGGCCCGCCGGGCTCCTGAAGGTCAGGGGCGTCCCGGTACCAGCCGACGCCTCCCGCCCTGCCCATCAGCCGGACGTGGGGCCCGGCATGGCGCCAGCCGTCGGTGGTGGCCAGAAACGAACGATAGGTCGGCGGGAGCGCCGCGCCCAGCCGCTCTTCGAGCGCGGTGATCACCTCCGCCCGCACAGCCGGGAACCCGAGCCACCGCTCCCGCAGGCTGTCCTCGTCCGCGCCCTTCCCCTCCCGCGCGCCGGGCGAATCCGCCCAATCCGCACTCCATCGTTCAAGGAAGGGACGCCAGTTGTAGATCTTCATGCGCTCATGGTGCCAGCGACCACCGACAACGGCTCCGCGCAGTCGCGGAACCCGTCAGGTCCCGGCCACTCACGCGGCCGGCATGGTCCAGACAGGCCCAGGGCCTAGTGGAAGCGATCCGGGCGGCAGCCTGACAGATCCGGCTCGACGGTTCCGTCGACCAACTCCCGCGCGACCAGGCGGCCCACGGCGGCGGCGAGCGTGACCGCCGAGTGCATGACCGCCACGTAGAGGCCGGGGACCTCGGCGACCGGGCCGACGATCGGCTCATCGTCGGCCGGCATCGGGCGCACTCCGAGCCGGGTGCTGAGCAGCTCGACGCTCCCGGCGTCACGGAAAGTGGACCGGACGGCGGCAAGCGTCCGCTCGGGCGAGTCAGCGGCGGCGATCAGCCGGTCCGGGCCGACCTGCCGAAGATCGAAGTCCTCGGTGTTGACCACGGTACGGACCAGACCGGCCGGGGCGCGGAGCCGGAACAGCGGCGACGACGACGGTTCGACCGGGACGCGCACGCCGAGCGACGCGCCCAGCGCGGCCGTGGCAACTCCGGCCGCCAGCACCACCGTCGCACCGGAGAGGGGTCCTGCCGCCGTCTCGACCCCGGCAATCCGGCCCGCTGTATCCCGGCGGACCGCGGTGACCGGCGTGTCCAGATGTACCCGGGCTCCACGGGCGCGAGCGCCCGCGACGAGCCGCTCGGTCACGCCCACCGGGTCAACAGCGCCGTCACCCGGCGCCCAGACGGCCCACTCCGGAGGCTGCCGAAGGGTGGGTTCGATCGTCGCCGCGGTGGCCGCGTCCACGATCGTCTGCCCGGGTCCTGCGTCCGGCGCGCTGTCCTCCCTGTTCCAGCTCAGCGAGCCGGACCAGGTCACCGGGAGCCCCGGCAACTCGGCCCCGAGCCGGTGGTACTCCGCCGTCGCGATGGTCCGCAGCCCGGCGGCCGGACCCTTACGCACCCCGGACGATCCGATCCAGGCGAACGAGTCCGCCGTCACGCCGGCGCCCGGCCGTCCGGCGTCGACCAACGTCACGGTGGCGCCCGCCCGGGCGGCGTGACAGGCCACCGACGCGCCGACAATGCCGGCGCCGACGACGACCAGGTCCCCGCTCACCGATGAGTTCATCACGGTCACGACCCTAGCGTCCGCCCGCGGCCTGGCGGGCCGACGACCGATGCCCGCCGACCGGCGACGACCCGGGCCCCCGGTGCTCGTGAACACCCCGTCACACGATCGGCACGGCGAACCAGTTGAACGACAAGCCGGGCGGGCCACGGCGCTCAATGGCCATCCGCAAGGCGCGTGCACAACCTGGCGAGTGCGTGGCCGGCAAGGAGGCCCCGTCGATCTTTGCCGTCGTCAAAGGCCCTTGAGGACACGATCAAGTGCCGACCGGCCTGCGGGCCCCAGTTCGGCTTGCCGCCGGGCAGGCCCCGGTCCCCGTTCTGGCCCATCAGCATCAGGAACAGGCTCTTCATCGCGGCCAGTCCGCGTGCCCGCCGGACGGCCGCCTCATCCGCTTGTGCGTAGCTGTCGAAAAATCGTGAGGCGCCGCCCGCCGGGAGCAGCAGCCAGGCGGCCGCGAGGTCCGACGCCGGGTCACCGGCGAAGACCTCGCCGAAGTCGATGACGCCCGTCAGTGTCCCGTGCGCGATGACGACGTTCGCGGGATGGAGGTCGCCGTGCACCCACACGGGGGCCCACCCACCCGGGGGCCGCGGCCGCGTCGTCCCAGATCTCCTGGACGGCGTGAAGGAGCGCCGTCCGCCCGGAGAGCGGGGGTCGCGGCATCCGGTGCGTGCCCTCGCAAGGCGGAGGATCAGCGTCGTCGATGGCCCGGACGTACGTGGATGACTCCGACAACGCCGCGCGTGTGCGTGCCGGGCGTCGCGAGCCAGGCGGGACTTTCGAAACACGCCCTAGCCCCTGACGCTCTCCAGGGCGTCCTCGAGCGTGGCGACAGGCGTCAGCGCCGGCCCGAGCCCCGCCACGCTCAGTACCCGCAGACCGAACGGGTCGGTGCAGATCAGGGCCATCCGGCCGCCGCGCTCGACGGTCCGCTCGCGGGCCCTGCGCAGTTCGTCCACGGCGGAGCTGTCGAAGAAGTCGGCGGGCCGCAGATCGACGATGAGCCGGGCGCGGTCCCGGGTGGTGGCCGCGTCCAGCTGCAGCCGTACCTCGGGGGCCGTGGCGAGGTCTATGTCACCGAAGAGCTGCACCAGCGGTACGCCGTGGATCACACGGCTGAACGTGGCGCGGGGCGCTTCGGGCCGGGGAACCGGGGTGCAGGAGGCGGGGTACCGTCCGGCGTAATGGTCCATACGTGTCCCTTGGGCTCTGCTGTGGCCGCACGACGGCGGAGTGGGGGGTTCTGTCGGCGTGGGTGCCGCCGGGGGCTGGGACGACCTTACAAACGGTAGTGAAGCGCCGCGCGCAGAAACGTTCTTACCCACGGCAACAGACCCGGGAGAGTGAATAATTAGCTCTTCGCTTTACCGGGCCTTGGTTATTTGCTAGCGCGGTGACGTCAACCGGCATACAGACAACGCCAGGACCCGCCGGGAAGAGCCCGGCGGGTCCTGGCGTTCTGGCGCACGCGTGATATGTGCGGCGCGCGGTGTTCAGTGCGCGGCAGCGGCCTCGCCCGTCCGCGCGGCAGCGGTGGGCTTCGGCACGAGGAGCCGTTCCGCCAGGTGTCCGAAGAGCAGCCCGAACGTGGTCCACAGGGTGATCTGGATGGCGAGGGACGCCAGCCGGAACTGCCAGACCAGAGTGGCGGGGAAGCCCTCGGGGACTTCGTTGACCGACGGCAGGAAGGCGTAGGCCAGCCCGACGGCGACGACGAAGGCGGCCGACGCGGTGACCGTGGCGTTCCAGTTGCCCAGCCTCGGGGCCAGCCGCCTGCCGAGGATCGTGGCACCGACGGCCAGCAGGACGCTGAGCACGATCATCAGGAAGTACAGCGTCGTGCGCTTGCCGATGGTGTCGGCATTGCCGACGGCCGGCGGATTCGCCGGATACTTGAGGAACGGTACGACGTAGACGGCCACGAGCGCCCCGAAGGAGAGCAGCGCGGCCGTGGCCCGCACCCCGAACCTGCCCACGCGGCCGAGCGCGACACAGAAGGCGAGCGCGGCGATACCGCCGACCGCCACACCGAAGATCAGCACACCGGTCGCGAGTCCGGCGGTGGACTGCAGCGAGCGGCTGACGGCCTCCATGCCGTGCTCGTGGCTGTGGGCCTCCTCGAAGGCGATGGCCGAGTCCACGCGGGGCTCGCCCAGGAGGTACGCGACGACCAGCGCGAGCACGCCGGCGGCGAGGCCGGCGAGCATGCCGCGGACGAGCAGGGCCCTGACGGATATGGAGTTCATGAGGGGAGTCCTGGTTCCGTCACTCAGTGGCAGGGGAAGCCGAGCAGATGGCGTCCGTCGTGGACCCATTCGTGCACGTTCTCACCGGAGATGACGGAGATGGCGCCCTGCTCGGCGCCGACGAAGTAGAGCAGGACCAGCATGAGGATGCCGAAGAAGACAGCCCAGGGGGCGATGGCCTTCAGCGATATGGGGGTGATGGCGCTGGGGGTGGTGGTGCTGGTGGCGGGGGCAGCGAACTGTGCCATGGCCGAACCTCCTGGGGAACACGCGTCCCGATCGTGGTGCCTGAGACGAAGGTGCCTGGGTCTGACTTCCCGCAGGGGTACGGGTACACAGTGGCGCGACCGTGCCGGACTCTCACCGGACTTCCGTCACACCGTCGTCATTTCCCTGCGACGGTACCCCCTGTGTCAGGGGCACCGCTACAGTGCCCCGGCCCGATCTCCCGCGGGCCCGGGGCCCGGTCTCCCGCGGGCCCGGCGGACGGCGAACGCGGCCGGTCGGCCAGGGAGGAATCCAGTTCCCCGCCGGTGAACACTGAAGGCTGACGGAGCGTCGTCCCGTCCCGCGCGGCGAAGTCCTCCCGGCCCCGGCCGCGGGCTACGCCGTATCCACTCGTTTCCTCGCCAGGTAAACGGTGTTGGCCGAGGTTCCGCCCTGGAGCGGATTGTCGAAATCGACCACCCGGGCCTCCGTTTCCGCGAACACCTCCGCGAGCACGGCGCAGAACTCCTCGTCGGGCGGGTCGTTCGACCACAGCGCGAAGACCCCGCCCGGGTGCAGGCGGTCGGCGAGAGACCGCAGGCCCTCGGGCCGGTAGAGCGCCGCGTGGCTCGGGTGCAGCACATGGCGTGGCGAGTGGTCGACGTCCAGCAGGACGGCGTGGAAGCGCCGGCCCGGCGCTTCCGGGTCCAGCCCCCGGGAGTCGCGGGCCATCGCGAAGAAGTCGCCGCGCACCAGCCGGCAGCGGGGATCCGACGCCAGCCCGGCTCCCAGCGGCACCAGGCCCCGCCGGTGCCACTCGATCACCTCACCCAGCGCGTCGACCACGATCAGCGAGCCCACACGTACGTCGTCCAGCGCGGCCCGTGCGGTGTATCCGAGGCCCAGCCCGCCCACGACGACGTCGATCCGTTCGTCCTCGGGCAGGCTGTCCGGCAGTTTCCCCAGGCCGAGCCGGGTGAGCGCGATCTCGCCCGCCGTGAAGAGGCTGGACATGAGGAACTCGTCGCCGAGTTTCACCTCGTACACGTCCTCGCCCGACACCGGGTCCCGGCGCCGCCGCAGACTGATGTCGCCCATGGGCGTCGGACGCCAGTCGATCTCCTCGAAACGCGCGCTCATCCGCTGTCCTTTTCCGCCGCCGGTAACCGTGTCGGCGCGTCGTGATGTTCCTGTACGCGGCATTCCCCGGCCGTGAACACGCTCCGGGGGGCGGTCTGCGGTGGGCTCACGCGTCGATGATGACGGGGATGACGAGGGGCTTGCGGTGATGCGTCCTGAAGGCCCAGGAACTCACCGCGCGGCTGATGAGCTGTTCCAGCTGGTGCGCGTCCCCGACCCCTTCCCTGGCCGCGGCCGCGAGGGTCTTCTCGATCACCGGGATCAACGACTCGAAGGTGGAGTCGTCGTGGACGAACCCGCGCGCGAGGAAGTCGGGAGCCTCGGCGAGGAGTCCCGTGTCGGCGTCGACGATCGCCACCACCGTGAGGACGCCTTCCTCGGCCAGGGTGAGCCGGTCCTTCAGGGACGCCTCGGTGGCGCCGCCGACCGACATGCCGTCCACGTAGACATTGCCCGCGGGCACCTTGCCGGTGACGGACACCCGGCCGTTCACCAGATCGACGACGACGCCGTCCTCGGCGATGACCACGTTCCTGGGGTCGATCCCCGTACGGATGGCGAGGTCGCCGTTGGCCCGCAGATGACGCCACTCGCCGTGCACGGGCATGACGTGCCGGGGCTTGATGATGTTGTAGCAGTACACCAGCTCGCCCGCGCTGGCGTGCCCGGAGACGTGCACCTTCGCGTTGCCCTTGTGGACGACGTTGGCGCCCCACCTGGTCAGCCCGTTGATCACCCGGTAGATGGCGTTCTCATTGCCCGGGATCAGGGAACTGGCGAGCAGGACGGTGTCGCCCTTGCCGATCCGGATCATGTGGTCGCGGTTGGCCATCCGGGAGAGCGCGGCCATCGGCTCACCCTGCGATCCCGTGCACACCAGCGTGATCTTGTGGTCCGGCAGCTTCTCCAGCTCCTTGAGGCCCACGACCAGGCCCTCGGGGACCTTCAGATAGCCGAGTTCGCGGGCGATGCCCATGTTGCGGACCATCGACCTGCCGACGAAGGCCACCTTGCGCCCGTACTGATGGGCGGCGTCCAGCACCTGCTGGATACGGTGCACATGGCTGGCGAAGCTGGACACGATGACCCGGCGCGGAGCGGTGCGCAGCACCTGCTCGATCGCGGGGTTCAGATCGCGCTCGGAGGTGGTGAAACCGGGCACCTCGGCGTTGGTGGAGTCGACGAGGAAGAGGTCGACGCCCTCCTCGCCGAGACGGGCGAACGCGCGCAGGTCGGTGATGCGGTCGTCCAGCGGGAACTGGTCCATCTTGAAGTCACCGGTGTGCAGCACCATCCCGGCGCCGGTACGGATCGCGACCGCGAGACCGTCGGGGATGGAGTGGTTGACCGCCACGAACTCACAGTCGAAGGGACCGAAACCGCGCCGGTCGCCCTCACGCACCCGCGCCGTACGCGGCCGGATGCCGTGCTCCTTGAGCTTGGCCTCCAGAAAGGCCAGCGTCAGCTTGGAGCCGACCACCGGGATGTCGGCCCGCTCGCGCAGCAGGTACGGCACACCGCCGATGTGGTCCTCGTGGCCGTGGGTCAGCACGATGGCGACCACATCGTCCAGACGGTCCCTGATCGACGTGAAGTCGGGCAGGATGACATCGACCCCGGGCTGGTTCTCCTCGGGGAACAGCACGCCGCAGTCGACGATCAGCAGTTTTCCCGCATACTCGAAGACGGTCATATTGCGGCCGATCTCCCCGAGACCGCCGAGGGCGACGACCCTCAGCCCTCCGGCAGGCAGGGGCGGCGCGGTTTTCAGGTCGGGATGCGGATGGCTCATATTTTGACGTTACCGGAGGGTGTCGTACACGCTTTCATCCGGTGGCGATCACCCGCCGGCCGCCACACCCGCGGACGTCCTGAGCGCGACCCCGCGCGTGACCCGAGGCCGGTCCGGACACCGGGCCCGGCCCGCGGGGAGGGTCCGCGCTCCGGCGTTCGCAACCCACTTTTACGTCAGAGTAGATTGAGGTCGGCACACAGAGACAGAGGTGCGTCAACAGACGGGCACGCGGCATGCGGCGCCCGGCTTCTGTTGGAACGACGCGCGTGCGCTGCGCTGCGTACGGGAGTGCCCGCGTGAGCCGGGCGGCCGTGGTCGCAGGCAGACGAAACAGGCGTACGAGGAACTGGCGGCGACATTGCGGAACTATTGGGTACGAGCGGATCTGCGCTGCGCGCACCGGTGCCTGGAACGGGCGGCGGAGAACTTCGCACCCTCCTTGCACGGTCGTCCGGCCCGGACGCCGGACGCGCCGGCGGGCGCCTCCAAGGCGGCCCGATGAGTACCGCGGGCGAGCAGGCGGCGAGCGAGGCCGCCCGGAGGCGTACCTTCGCGGTGATCAGCCACCCCGACGCGGGCAAGTCGACGCTCACCGAGGCCCTGGCCCTGCACGCGCAGGCGATCACCGAGGCGGGCGCGGTACACGGCAAGTCGGGACGGCGCGCGGTCGCCTCCGACTGGATGGAGATGGAGAAGGCCCGAGGCATCTCGGTGACCTCGGCGGTGCTGCAGTTCGCCCACCGCGACCGCGTGCTCAACCTCCTCGACACCCCGGGTCACGCGGACTTCTCCGAGGACACCTACCGGGTGCTGGCGGCGGTGGACTGCGCGATCATGCTCATCGACGCGGCCAAGGGCCTTGAGGAGCAGACCCGCAAGCTCTTCGACGTCTGCCGGCACCGCAGGATCCCGGTGATCACCTTCGTCAACAAGTGGGACAGGCCGGGCCGCGAGGCCCTGGAGCTGATGGACGAGATCGAGCGCGAGTTCCGGCTGCGCCCCACGCCCGTCACCTGGCCGGTCGGCACCGCCGGTGACCTGCGCGGTCTGGTCGACGCGCGCCACCCCGAGACGATGCTGCGCTACACCCGCACCCCCGGCGGCGCCCACGAGGCCGTCGAGGAGACGATCACGGCGGAGCAGGCGACGGGCGAGGAGGGCACCTGGTGGGAGCAGGCCACCGAGGAGCTGGAACTGCTCCGTGAGGAGGGGGCCGAGTACGACAGGGACTCCTTCCTGGCCGGCACGTCCACCCCCGTCTTCTTCGGCGCCGCCGTCTCCAACATCGGCGTACGGCTGCTGCTGGACGCCGTGGTCGACCTGGCCCCCGCCCCGGGCCCGCGCGAGCTGGAAACCGGCGGCAGCCGCCCGGTGGACGCGCCGTTCTCCGGGCTCGTGTTCAAGGTGCAGGCGAACATGGACCCGTCCCACCGGGACCGGATCGCGTTCCTGCGCGTGTGCTCGGGCGTCTTCGAGCGGGGCAGCACGGTCATCCGCGCCACCTCCGGCAAGCCGTTCGCCACGAAGTACGCGCACAGCGTCTTCGGCCAGGACCGCTCCTCGGTCGACACGGCGTACCCCGGTGACGTGGTGGGCGTGGGCAACGCCGCCGCGCTCCGGGTGGGCGACACGCTCTACGACGGACCGGCCGCGCAGTTCCCTCCCATGCCCACCTTCGCACCGGAGCACTTCGCCGTCGCACGTCCCGCCGACGTCAGCCGGTCCAAGCAATTCCGGCGGGGGATCGCCCAGTTGGACGAGGAGGGCGTGGTCCAGGTCCTCACCTCCGACCTGCGGGGTGACCAGTCTCCGGTCCTCGCCGCCGTGGGACCCATGCAGTTCGAGGTGGTCTCCCACCGCATGGCGGGCGAATTCTCCTCCCCCATACGGCTGGAGCCCCTTCCGTACCACCTGGCGCGGGCGACCGACGCGGCCGGAGGAGAGGCGCTGAACGGCTCCCGGCTGGTCAGGGGCGAAGCCCTGGTGCGCGTCCGCGACAAGGCCGTACTCGCCCTGTTCCCGGACCGCTGGCAGGCCAACTCCTTCGAACGGGCCTTCCCCGACGCCCGCTTGGACCATCTCCTGGCCGCCCACGAGTAGTTCGCCACCCGGCCGCCACCGGCCCCGCCACGCGGCGGAGTTGACGGCGGCCGGGGGCTCACTCGGCCCGGAAATCAGTTCGCGGTGAGGTAGTTGACCGTGAGGCGACCGCCGTCGGTGGCACTGTTGTTGGCGTCGGTCTGCTGGTAGTCACCGACCTGCCAGCGGACAGCCATGCCCTTGAACGAGGAGTTGAGGGCGATGGTCTTGCTTGCGCTCTCGCCGGTGGAGGTCACCGCGACGGACGACGTCAGGTTGTTGCCGTCGGCGACGATGTGGAACGAGAAGGCCTGGTTCATCGGAACGCCCTCCAGCAGCGTGGCGGTGTCCGTGCCCGCGACGTCCGGGTTCTTGCGGACGGCCACCCAGACGCGGCCCGACGTGTAGTGGAGCATGAGCAGCGGCACGGAGGAGTTCGAACCGCTGCCGTGGATCTGCCCGATGATGATGTCGTCGCTGCCGGCCGGCAGTTGCTGCATGGTGACGTCCGACGAGAGCGTGTGGCTGCCCGACCCGGCGGTGAAATCACTGGTGCGCACCAACTCGGTGCGCGGATGCGCCGAGTTGGGCGTCGTCGCGCCCTTGGTGGGAGCCCAGAAGGTGAGCGTGCCGCTGGAGTTGCGGGTCAGCCAGGGCGCGGTGACGACGGCCGGGTTCTTCGTGACGGAAGCGCCACTCTGCTCGCCGGACGAGTTCACCGGCAGGGTCAGCTTCCACCCGCTCAGCGACACGGTGGCCGCGGGCTGCGCGGAAGCGCCCTGAGCGGTGACCAGCAACGTACCCGCCGCCAGAACAGCCGCGAGAACCCCGGCAGTCCGCCGGGAGCGAGCCTTGCGGGAAGAGAAGCGTGCGATGCGCTGGGACATGTGACTGCCCTTCTCCTGTGGGGGATGCGTGTTCACATACATGCATTTCCGGCACTGGTGTGAACACTTGGGAGAGTAGAGCGGGTGGGTCGAGGGCGCAGCCCCTGGCACGGTAAAGAGTTCGGGGCGCGCGAGGTTCACATACGTGGGGTGATGTGGTCTCGGGGCGCGGGCGTTCCCGTGACCGCGCAGGCGCGGCCGTGGCAGGGTGTGGCGGAGCCCGCAGGGGTCCGCTCAGGCCCGCGGGAAGGCGCATGGGAGGGATCGGGTCGGGCACGTACCGTCCGGCCTCGCACCAGTCATCGACGACCTCGCCCAGAGCGTCCCCGTCATCCTCACCTCACGCACCGGCTCAGGCCCGGTCCTGCGCATTCTTCTCACCACCCGCACCGACCGGGCCGCCAGCGCAACTGAGTTCACCCACCACAGCTGACAGGCACCCGCATCCAGTCGCCCAGGACATCGAATCAGCCGAAATGCCGGGGTGGCGGACGCCGGCCTCGCCTGTCTGTGACGATCTGTTCAGCGCACCGACCGAGTGGGAGGGCCAATGGGCAGGCAAGTCAAGTGCGGATCGACGAAGACCACGACCGGCAAGCCATGTCAGAACCCAGCGATGATCGGCTACTCACGCTGCCAGGTCCACCGAGGTGAGTGGACGCCTCGACAGAAGAAGAAGACCAAGAAGCGCTGACAGGGTCTGGGCGGCGCCCCGGGGGTATGCGGCCCGGCATCTGTACGGCGGCGGTGGCACTCAGAAGCGGTACGTATCCTTCCAGCGCTTGCGATGGGCGCGATCTCCTTGGCCAGTGCCGTTCAACGGCAGCATGGCCTGCAGCGGAGTGCCCGTGTTCCACGCACCCAGCAGATCGCGGTGAACGGCGAGCACACCGTGTTGGACCGCGAGCGCGAGCGCCGCCCTGCTGAAAGGACAGGTGGCCGCAAACACGGCCACGTCGGCTTTGTGGTGCAGCCAGGCGGTGCCGATGAACTTCTGCATGTCGCCGCTGGGTACGTACCGGTGCGGGGCGTAGTGCTTGCACTGGACGACCAGCCGCCGGCCGTCGGGAAGGGTGGCGATGACGTCGGCCCCCAAGTCGCCTGATTTACCGCTCACTTCGACGTCGGTGCACCCGTCGCGACGGCACAACCCTGCGACATACCGCTCGAAATCCTGCCAGCTCATCGCGTCCACCTCGGCCAGTGACCGGCGACCGACGCGGATCGCGTCCTCCTCGCGCCACCGTCGGTCCCGGCTCCGTACCAGCCGGTCCGTGCGCCAGAGCCACCAGACCGCACCACCGACACCGCTGAGGGCAGCGATGCCCGCGAGGTACGGCCAGACCTGCGACCAGAACGCCGTCAACAAGATCAGCGCTGACGCACCACCGCCTAAGGCCGCGTTCCGCCGGTCCCGCTGTCTCTTCCGTGCAGCCGACCGGCGCTTGCGCTTCCTCGCCACGCGTCTTCCTTCCCCTCTGGAAACTGGTTGCTGAGAGTCTGGGCGAGGACCCTGCCGAAAGAGAAGACCGCGCTCGTGGCCGGTGGCCCGATTACGCCGCCGACCGGGCAGCTCGACCGGTCGACGGGCGCTGGTGTTGGGCGCAGACGATCCCGGAACGGCAGTAGGGGCCGCTACCCGAAGGGGGTAGCGGCCCCTACTGCTTTTGCTGACTTCACGTCAGAGGAACGGCCGGTCTGTGCACGCCCGGTACACATGAGAAGAACTCTCGCAGGTCACAGCCTGTTCCCAAGCCACCCGGCTCCGCCCTTTAGATGTCGAAGTACAGCTCGAACTCGTGCGGGTGCGGGCGCAGCTGGATCGGGGCGATTTCCTTGGTGCGCTTGTAGTCGATCCACGTCTCGATCAGGTCCGGCGTGAAGACGCCGCCCGCCTGGAGGTACTCGTTGTCCGCTTCCAGGGCGTCGAGGACGGCCGGGAGGGAGGTCGGGACCTGGGGGACGCCCGCGTGCTCTTCGGGGGCCAGTTCGTAGAGGTCCTTGTCGATCGGCTCGGCCGGCTCGATCTTGTTCTTGATGCCGTCGAGGCCCGCGAGGAGGAGCGCCGAGAAGGCGAGGTACGGGTTCGAGGACGGGTCCGGCGCGCGGAACTCGACGCGCTTGGCCTTCGGGTTCGAGCCCGTGATCGGGATGCGCATCGCGGCGGAGCGGTTGCGCTGCGAGTAGACCAGGTTGACCGGGGCCTCGAAGCCGGGGACCAGGCGGTGGTACGAGTTCACCGTCGGGTTCGTGAAGGCCAGCAGCGACGGGGCGTGCTTGAGGATGCCGCCGATGTAGTAGCGGGCGGTGTCCGAGAGGCCCGCGTAGCCCTGCTCGTCGTAGAAGAGCGGCGTGCTGCCGTTCCACAGCGACTGGTGGACGTGCATGCCGGAGCCGTTGTCACCGAAGATCGGCTTGGGCATGAAGGTCGCGGTCTTGCCGTTCCGCCAGGCGACGTTCTTCACGATGTACTTGAAGAGCATCAGGTCGTCGGCCGCGGCCAGCAGCGTGTTGAACTTGTAGTTGATCTCGGCCTGGCCCGCGGTGCCGACCTCGTGGTGCTGGCGCTCGATCTGGATGCCGGAGGCCTCCAGCTCGAGGGAGATCTCGGCGCGCAGGTCGGCGAAGTGGTCGACCGGCGGGGCCGGGAAGTAACCGCCCTTGTAGCGGACCTTGTAGCCGCGGTTGTCCTCCGTGGAGCCCGTGTTCCAGGCGCCGGCCTCGGAGTCGATGTGGTAGAAGCTCTCGTTCGACGTGGTGTTGAACCGCACGCTGTCGAAGACGTAGAACTCGGCCTCGGGGCCGAAGTACGCGGTGTCCGCGATGCCGGTCGACGCGAGGTAGGCCTCGGCCTTCTTGGCGATGTTGCGCGGGTCGCGGCTGTACTGCTCGCCCGTGATCGGGTCGTGGATGAAGAAGTTGATGTTGACCGTCTTGTCACGGCGGAAGGGGTCCACCCGCGCGGTCGACAGGTCGGCGCGGAGCGCCATGTCCGACTCGTGGATGGCCTGGAAGCCGCGGATCGAGGACCCGTCGAAGGCCAGCTCCTCGTTCGGGTCGAACGCCTTCGCCGGGATCGTGAAGTGCTGCATCACGCCCGGCAGGTCGCAGAAACGGACGTCTACGAACTTGACGTCCTCGTCCGCGATGAACTTTTTGGCGTCGTCGGCGTTCTGGAACATCCAGCTCCTCCTCCTCCCGACCCGGGAAGGGGCGGGGGTCTCTCGCTCGGTGGTGCGGCCAGTGCGGTGGCACACGCTGGATCCGACCTTAGATATCGGGGATTTCTCAAGCATGACCCATTTGTTTCGCCCAAGTTAACCGGACGTGCCGCGAGCTGGGGTGCGCCACGGCTTCGCGCCCCGCGCGCGCTCCCGGTTCACCCCCCGGTTCAAGAGGGGCAAACGGGGTCGCAGTACCGTGTACGGGTGGACAACAGGGACGCAATCGGATCATGGATTTCCGGGCCCCGCGCGGCCGCCGAGGACATGGGTGTCGACTTCGGGTACCGGGGTCAGCGGCTCGGTCTGCCGGAGGAGGGGCCCGGCTCGGTGGCCAGGTTCGGACGGCGTATCGGTGCGCTGTGCGTCGACTGGGCGCTGTGCGTGCTGATCGCATACGGACTGCTCGCGCGCGGTGACTGGCAGGCGTCGGGGAACTGGGCGCTCGGCGTCCTTCTCGTACTGAGCGTCCTCACCGTCGGCACGGTCGGCTTCACCCCCGGCAAGCGCCTCTTCGGGCTGCGTGTCGTCGCGGAGGACGGCGGACGGATCGGTACGGGGCGCGTGCTGGTCCGCAGTGTCCTGCTGTGCCTCGCCATCCCCGCGCTGATCTGGGACCGCGACGGACGCGGACTGCACGACCGCCTCGCCCGCGCCGTACAGGTGCGGATCTGAGAGAGCCGGGCCCGGAAACGTAACCCGGAGACGTAAAGAGGGCGGTTCCCGGAGCGATGGCTCCCGGAACCGCCCTTCTGATGAGCGTTCAGCGTGACTTTCCGCCGCGCGGCATCCGCATGCCCTTGGGCATGGGCCCCTTTGGCAACGGCATGTTGTTCATCAGGTCACCCATCGCCCGAAGCCGGTCGTTGGTCGCCGTGACCTGCGGGCCCGCCAGTACCCTCGGCAGCTTCAGCAAGGTCGTACGGACCTTCGTCAGCGGCACCTGGCCCTCGCCGTCACCGACGATGATGTCGTGCACGGGGACGTCCACGACGATCCGTGCCATCCGCCTCTTCTCCGCCGCGAGCAGAGTCTTCAGCCGGTTCGGGTTGCCCTCGGCCACCAGGACGATCCCCGCCTTGCCGACGGCGCGGTGCACGACGTCCTGGCTGCGGTTCATCGCGACCGCGGGTGTCGTGGTCCAGCCACGGCCCACGTTCTCCAGTACGGCCGCGGCGGCGCCCGGCTGGCCCTCCATCTGCCCGAAGGCGGCGCGCTCGGCGCGGCGGCCGAAGACGATCGCCATCGCGAGGAACGCCAGGATGAAGCCCAGGATGCCCGCGTAGACCGGGTGGTTGATCAAGAAGCCGACCGCGAGGAAGACACCGAAGGTGACGATTCCCACACCCGCGACGACAAGACCGACCTTGGAGTCGGCCCGCCGGGTCATCTTGTAGGTAAGGGCGATCTGCTTCAGTCGCCCCGGGTTCGCAGTAGTGTCTGCGTTTTCCTTCCTCGCCATGCGAAAGAGTTTACGTGGCGCGGGAGGCGCGGTCCGACACCGCCTCCAGTACCTGCTGCACCTCGACCCGGTCCTTGGCCCTGCGGCGGTCCTCGAGGACCGCGGTCCAGGCGTTCCGGCGGGCCGTCCGCTGGCCGCCGGCGAGCAGCAGCGACTCTACGGCGCGCAGCGCGGTGGAGACGGAAGGCCTGGTCGTGGGGCGGGGAAGGGTGCTGGTGGTGCGGGTGGTGGCCACCATTGCCTCGGTGGCGGGTCCTACCGGCGCGGCCTGCATGATGGCGGTCCCCCTAGGAGCCGTGGCGAGCGTGGAACTAGCGTCTCCGACCGGTGTTACCAGCGGGTGACTGGGCGGTCAAACTCGAATGAAACCCCGAACCGGTCCCGGTAAAGCGCTGACGCGGCCCGTACGCGCCTCCCCACCTGCGGAGAGCGTCCGGACCGCGCCCTGATCTTTTACTACCGATCAGTAGGAGCTTGTGCTCCGTTTCACACGCTTACGCGCCTGCTTCTCACGCGTACACGCGCCGCTTCTCACGCCTGCACGCGCCTACGCGCTCTGCCCGGCGGCCACCGCGCCACGGCGCTCGATCGCCTGCTGGAACAGCCGGCCCGCGCGGTACGAGGACCGCACCAGCGGACCTGACATCACGCCGGAGTAGCCGATCTCCTCGGCCTCCTCCTGAAGCTCCACGAACTCGTGCGGCTTCACCCAGCGTTCGACCGGGTGGTGCCGTACGGAAGGCCGCAGGTACTGCGTGATCGTGATCAGCTCGCAGCCCGCGTCGTACAGGTCCTGAAGCGCCTCGCTGACCTCCGCGCGCTCCTCGCCCATGCCCAGGATCAGGTTGGACTTGGTGACCAGACCGGCCTCGCGGGCCCGCGTGATCACTTCGAGCGAGCGCTCGTACCGGAAGCCGGGGCGGATCCGCTTGAAGATCCGCGGCACCGTCTCGACGTTGTGCGCGAGTACCTCGGGACGGGACGAGAAGACCTCGGCCAGCTGCTCGGGCTCGGCGTTGAAGTCGGGGATGAGCAGCTCGACCTTCGTGCCGCCCGCGGCACGCTCCGCCGTCTGGGCGTGGATCTGGCGCACGGTCTCGGCGTACAGCCACGCGCCGCCGTCCGGCAGGTCGTCGCGGGCGACGCCGGTGATCGTGGCGTAGTTCAGGTCCATGGTGACGACCGACTCACCCACCCGGCGCGGCTCGTCACGGTCCAGCGCTTCCGGCTTGCCCGTGTCGATCTGGCAGAAGTCGCAGCGTCGCGTGCACTGGTCACCGCCGATGAGGAAGGTCGCCTCGCGGTCCTCCCAGCATTCGAAGATGTTCGGACAGCCGGCCTCCTGGCAGACCGTGTGCAGGCCCTCGCTCTTCACGAGCTTCTGCAGCTGTTGGTACTCGGGTCCCATTTTCGCCCGGGTCTTGATCCACTCGGGCTTGCGCTCGATGGGGGTCTGGCTGTTCCGGACCTCCAGGCGCAGCATCTTGCGTCCGTCGGGTGCGACAGCGGACACGTCCGGCACCTCTCTCTGCTGGCGCGGCATTCGATTCTTCGGCGAACACCAGGTTACGCCCGTTGTTTGCGTGGCATTACGTGTGGCCAACCCATGGCCAGAGGGACGCATTCCCCCGGGGCCTCCCGGCCCGTGCGCGTCCCCGTGCGCGTTTCTCAGGCGCTCGCGTGCTCGATCTCCCGCGGCTGCGGCTCCGCGTGCTCCAGAACGTCCCGCAGGTGCTTCTCCACCACGGGTACGACATCCGCGATCGTGACGTCCCTGCCCAGCTCGTTCGCGAGCGACGTGACGCCCGCGTCCCGGATCCCGCACGGCACGATCTTGTCGAACCAGGTGTTGTCCGGGTTCACGTTCAGCGAGAAGCCGTGCATCGACACGCCCTTGGCGATCCGGATACCGATCGCCGCGAGCTTGCGGTCCTCCCGGCGCTGGCCCGCGTTGGACGGGGCGTACTCCGGGCCGTTCAGCCGCGGGTCGAACTCGTCGTCCCGCATCCGGGGGTCGAGGTCCAGCGACAGGCCGCCCACCGAGGGCCGCTCCGCGACCGGATCGCCGAGCACCCAGACCCCGCTGCGGCCCTCCACCCGGGTCGTCTCCAGGCCGAACTCGGCGGCCGTGAGGATCAGGGCGTCCTCCAGCCGGCGCACGTGCGCGATGACGTCCACCGGGCGCGGCAGCTTGAGGATCGGGTAGCCCACCAGCTGGCCGGGGCCGTGCCAGGTGATCTTCCCGCCGCGGTCCACGTCCACCACGGGGGTGCCGTCCAGAGGGCGTTCGCTGTCCTCCGTACGCCGTCCCGCCGTGTAGACCGGGGGGTGTTCCAGCAGCAGGCAGGTGTCGGGGATCTCGTCCGCGAAACGGGCCGCGTGCACCCGGCGCTGCTCCTGCCAGGCTTCCTGGTAGTCGACGGAGTCCTTGCCGAACCCCAGATGGACATACCGCAGCTCACTCACGGCAGCGCCTCCTCAGTACCCGCCCTGCGCGCGAATCGCGCTCCCGCAACTGTACGGCGGCCCCGCGCGCGGAGGCCGGGCAGGTACTCCCGGGCACCCGTCAGCGACTCCGGCAATTCTCACACGATCGGATGAATATGGGACGAACCTGACAGTGTGGGTGGTCGATACCGCTAAATTCGCGCCGTTCCATGTGGGCTGCTTCCCGGCCCGGAAGGCAGGAGACCGAACAGCTGATGTCGGAACGACCTCCGCAGCGCATCCCCAACCGCCAGCTCGCCGCGCTCATCGCAGAAGCCGGTTTCTCCAACGCGGGACTTGCCCGCCGGGTGGACCAGCTCGGTCTTGAACACGGCCTCGACCTCCGGTACGACAAGACGTCGGTGACGCGCTGGCTGCGCGGACAGCAGCCACGCGGCACGACGCCCGCCCTGATCGCCGAGGTCTTCACCCGCCGCCTCGGCCGCCGGCTCTCCGCACAGGACCTGGGCCTCGAAGCCTGCGCCCCGGTCTACGCGGGGCTCGAATTCGCCGCCACCCCCGAAGAAGCCGTCGACATCGTGGCCGGTCTCTGGCGCAAGGACTCGGGCAGCCACACCGAACTGCGCAAGATCGCGTTCACCCCGGCCGGACTCGTCGTGCCCAGCAGGGACTGGCTGATCGGCCGCGCCGACGAACGGGTCGGCCACCCCGACCTCGCACCGCAGAACAGCGCGCGGGTGCCGTCCCAGGGGCGCGCCGCGCCCGCCGTGCCCCGGCAGCGCACCGAACGCGGCGCAGGCCAGCGGGTCACCGCCGGAGACGTCGAGGCCCTGCGCTCCGTCGGCGACCTCTTCCGCACCCTCGACCAGACGTACGGCGGCGGCCACGCCCGGCAGGCGCTCGTCCGCTACCTCGAACACGAGACGGAGCCGATGCTGCGCGGACTGTACGGAGAGACTGTCGGACGCAAGCTCTTCGGCGCCGCCGCCGATCTGACCCGGCTCGCCGGCTGGACCTCGTACGACATCGCCGCCCACGGCCTCGCCCAGCGCTACTTCGTCCAGGCGCTGCGGCTCTCCCAGGCGGCGGGCGACCGGGCCTACGGCTCGTACGTCCTGATCACCATGAGCCGGCAGGCCGTCCATCTCGGCCACGGCCGCGAGGCGGTCCAGCTCGCGCGCGTCGCCCAGCAGGGCGTCGGCTCGTCGGCTCCGCCGGTCGTCCAGGCGCTGCTGCACGCGGTCGAGGCGCGCGGCCACGGCGTACTCGGCGAGGTACGGGCCTGCACCGCCTCGCTCGTACGGGCCGAACGCGCCCTGGAGGCCGCGCGGCCCGGCGACGAAGTGCCGCACTGGGGACGCTCCTTCGACGAGGCACAGCTCGCCGACGACTTCGGCCACTGCTACCGCGATCTCCAGCAGTACCGATCCTCCGCCCAGTACGCCGAACGCTCACTCCAGCTGCGCGCACCGGCGCTCGCGCGCAGCCGTCTCTTCTGCGGCGTCGTGCTCGCCTGCGCCCGTCTCGGCCTCGGCGAACTGGACCAGGCGTGCCTGCTGGGCGCGGAAGCCGCCCAGCAGGCCACCCAGATCCGTTCGGCGCGGGCCGCGGAGTACGTACGGGACTTCGAACGGCGCCTGGAGCCCTACCGGGACGCCGCGGCCGTACGGAACTACCGCGAGCGGGTCGCGTCGATGGGCTGACCGCTACGCCGCGGCCGGCAGCGCCGCCGCCCCCGGCTTCACCCCCAGGTCCGCCAGGATCGCGTGGGCGGCCCTGCGGCCCGAGAACAGCGCGCCCTGCGCGGTGTTCACATCGCGGTGGTCCCCGCACACGTACAGGCCCGCCAGCAGCCGCACGGTACGGCGCGCGTCGTGCGGCGGAGGCATCGCGGGCACGGCCTCCGGGTCGTGGTGGACGGCCAGCGTCTCCCAGTCGTCCGTCGGAGTCCCGTAGAGCTTCGCGAGATGCGCGCGGACCGCGCGCTCCAGCTCGGCGGCGGGGGGCGGGGTACCGAGCACCGCCGACGAGATCAGCACGCGCCCGCCGGGCGCGCGCGACGGATCGACCTCGCTCATCACGGCCGTGTGTGCGACGGGACCGCCGCCCGGCTCCGCGTCCAGCAGCAGCGCGGGATCGGCCAGCGGAGAGACGGGCGCGGTGTGGTGAAGGGTCGTCACCGGATGGAACGCGGGCACCCGCAGCCCCGGCAGCAACTCCGCCGCCGCACGCGCGCCGGTCGCGAACAGCAGCGAGCGGCTGGTGATCTCGCCGTGCTCCTTCGTGGTGACGCAGTTGATGGCCGCGTCCGTCACACAGGTGTCCGTATGCACCGTGCCCTCCGGCAGCGCCGCCGCCAGCAGCTCCGGCAGCGTGGCCGCGCCGCCCGCGGTCACACACAGCCGACCCCGGGCGAAACCGCGCAGCGCGAGGTCCGCGACACGGCTCGACGTGGTCAGGTCCGGGTCGCAGAGCAACGCGGCCAGCAGCGGCCGGAAGAACCCGTCGACCGTGCGGGCGGGCAGACCGCGCCCGGTGAGCGCGTCCAGCGTGGTCCGCTCCGACCGGGCGAGCAGCCGGGCCGTCGGTACGGTCGCCAGCCGGCCGAGCGCCGCCGCGAGCCGCGCCTGATCGAGCGCGCCCCCTGTTCCACCCAGCGGAGGCCGGGGGGCGCTCGCCAGGGCGCGCGCGGCACTCAGTGCGCTCCGCGCGCTCCGTACGGCTCCGGTCCTGTACTGCCGGCCGTCGCTGTGCAGCAGCACGCCCGGGGAGAACATGCGCAGCGAGGCGGCCTCGAGCCCCGGTGCGCTGAGCAGTTCGGCATACGAAGTGCTGAGCAGCTGACTCGTACGGTCGAGGCGGAACCCGTCGACCTCTTCGGTGGCCATACGCCCGCCGATGTAAGGGGCGGCCTCCAGGACGCGGACTGTTACACCGGCGCTGATCAGGTGGTGCGCGGCGGCCAGCCCGGCAATACCGGCTCCGATGATGACGACGTCTGCGGTGTGCGGTGTACGTGATCTGTGAGCGGTGCTGAGCACGAGCCCCTCCCCGAGGTCGGCGCGGCGGTGGGGGCTGCTGCCCCCGACGGGCTCTCGGAAAGCCCGGGTTCGGCTAGAGCGTAGGAAGCGCCGGGGCCTGCGGGGTCCGCGCGCGGAGGGGGTCACCGGTGCATGGGGGTGGCACGGGTGGCACGGGGTCGCCGTCCGGCGCGGTTTCGCCGTCCGGCGCGGGCGGCGGGGTACGGCGGCACGGGGTCGCCGTCCGGCGCGGCGCGTGGTGCGTTGCGGTTGTCGCAGGGACCACCGGGCCACCGTCCGGCGCGGGCCCGGCAGGGTTGCGGTTGTCGCCGGTCCGCGCCGCCGTCGTGGGCTGGGGTGTTGTGCGTTGGGGTTGTCGCCGGGTTCCGCGCAGGGGAAGTGTCCGCCACTGCATGATTTACGGCGCGTGGGCGCGTAGTGGACACCGGGCCGGTGGTTAGTGCGCCGCAAAGTCACGCTCTACGTTCTGGACACCACCCCTCCACGGCCCCCTTCCACCCGCCGGCGGGCGGTCGCTCAGGCCCCCATGCGACCCGGCCCGCGCCGGACGGCGAAACGCGGCCTCCGGCCTCAGGCCGCGCGGATCGCCGCGTCAATCGTCGGAAACGCGAACCTGAACCCCGACTCCAGCAGCTTCGCCGGCACCACCCGCTGGCTGCCCAGCACGTCCCCCGCGAACTCCCCGAGCGCCACCCGGATCGCCGCCGCCGGTACCGGGAACGCCGTGGGCCGCCGCAGTACCCTCCCCATCGCCGCCGTCACCTCGCGGTTGGTGACCGGCGCCGGGGCCGTCAGGTTCACCGGGCCCCGCAGGGTTTCCGTGTCGAGCAGGTGCCGCAGCGCCGCCACGTGGTCGTGCAGGGCGATGAAGCTCCAGTACTGCCGGCCGGTGCCGAGGCGTCCGCCCAGGCCCGCCTGGAAGATCGGGAAGAGCCGGGCCCAGGCGCCACCGCTGCGCGCGATGACCAGGCCGGTGCGGGCGAAGACCGTGCGGATGCCGGCTTCTTCGGCTGCTGCCGCCGCTGCTTCCCACTCGACGCAGACGGACGGCAGGAAGCCCTCGCCGGGAGGCGCGGTCTCGTCCACCGCGGTGTCGCCGGTGTCGCCGTAGAAGCCGATGGCGGAACCGCACAGCAGGACCCGGGGGCGGTCGGGGAGGGAGGCGACGGCCTCGGCGATCGCGGCCGTGCCGAGGACCCGGCTGTCCCGGATCTCCTTCTTGTACGCGTCGGTCCAGCGCCGGTCGCCGACCCCCGCGCCCGCGAGGTGTACGACCGCCTCGCAGCCCTGGAGGCCGCGCGTGTCGACGTGTTGCCGCTTGGGGTCCCATTCGACCTCGTCGCCCGTCCGGGGAGGCCGCCGTACCAGACGGAGCACTTCGTGCCCGTCGGTGCGCAGGGAGCGTACGAGCGTTCTGCCGATGAGACCGGTGGAGCCGGTGACCGCGATCTTCATCGCTCCATCCTGCCCTCGCGGAACGCCGTGGCACAGTACCGCCATGTCCGAGACTCAGATACGTTCCGCGTTCCTCGACGACGAGGACGAACTGGCGCAGTTGGACCGGGAGACCTGGTCGCCGCTGCACGCGGTGTCCGCGCGGCCGAAGGAGCCGTTCGACCCGTTCTTCGACGCCACGCACCGCCCGGAACACTTCCTGGTGGCCGAGGTCGCGGGCCGGCTCGCCGGGTACGTCCGGGTCGTATCGTCCACGTCGCTGGCGAGCAACGCGCACGTGCGGCAGATCCAGGGCCTGGTCGTGCACGAGTGGGCCCGCGGCCGGGGAGTGGGGCGCGCACTGCTGCGAGCGGCCGCCGCGCTCGCGCGGGAACAGGGCGCGCGGCGGCTGAGGCTGGGGGTGCTGGGGTGGAACGACGCCGCGCGCCGTCTGTACGAGGCGGAGGGGTACGTGGTGGAGGGCGTGCTGCCGGGGGAGTTCCTGCTGGAGGGCAGTTACGTGGACGACGTACGGATGGGGCTGGACCTGACGACCTGACGTGACCGCCCGGCGGCCGGACACGCCCGCACCCGGCCGCCCGCGACAAGCGTCTCCCCGCCGCAAGGTCTCCCCGCCCGGTCAGACGCCCCCGAAGCGCTCCCAGAGCCGGGGAAAGCGTTCCGCCAGCGTCGCGTCGTCCTCCGGGTCGAGGGCCGTGCCCTCGGGCTGCGAGGGCTGGGACGCGATGCCGAGGTCGGGGGCCTCCACACCGGTCAGCTGCTCGTACGCCTCGTCCGCCGCGAACCCCAGCTCCTCGCCGTCCCCGTCGAGGTCCTCGTCGAACTCGTCCAGGAGATCGGCGAGGCTGTCCGGGTCGTACAGCGCGCCCTCGAAGATCTCGCGGCCCTGTCCGATGAGCCAGCACCGGAAGTAGTCGAAGGCGTCGTCGCTCGCGCCGCCGAGCAGGACGGCGGCCGCGCCCCACAGCTCCCAGCGGTACGCGCGGTTGTACCGCGACTCGAAGTGTCTGGCGAAATCCAGTACGGAGTCGGGGTCGAGCAGCACCAACCGCTCGACCAGCAGATCGGCATGGTCCTCGGGGTCGCCTCCGGCGGCCTCGCGGGTGCTGTCGATGATCTCCCAGAACTCCGTCTCGTCCATCACGGATACAGCATCGTGGTTACGGGAGAGCCGCGCACGCGGAGCCACGTAAAGGGCAGGTGTTTTGTCGGCGGACAACGGATGTCCCGCAGGTGCAGCCGTGCGAGGTGCGCGTGCTCCCGGCCGCACAGCGCGCGGGAGCCGGCCTCGCACAACGCGAGGGCTCAGCCGTACAGCTCGTGCATCCTGGCCGCCGCCCGCGCGAAGCGGATCCGCAGCGCGGACGGTTCCAGGACCTCCACATCCGGCCCCAGGGTGAGGAGTTGGGAGTACGCCACGTCCTGCGACTCCACCGGCAGGGTGAGCGTGAGCCGGCTCTCCGCGTCCGGTGGTCCCGCGGCGGCCAGCGCCTCCTGGGCGGCGGCGCGGTCCACGAGGTACGGCAGGCGCCTGGCGCCGTCCGCCGTGAGGCGGATCACGATCTCGGTCCGCAGGATCGAACGCGCGAACTGCGCCGCGCGCTCCGCCCAGAACGCGGACAGATCGAAGCTCTCGTCCCGTACGAAACGGGTCTCCAGGGGTTCGGCGGAGACGAACCGGTCGAGCCGGTAGACCCGGAAGGCGCTCTCGGAGCGCGCGCAGAGATACCAGACGCCCGCCTTGAGCACGAGACCGTACGGCGCCAGCTCGCGGTCCACCTCGGTGTCCTGGCGCCGGTAGCGGGCCTTGAGCACGCGGTCGCCCCACACCGCCTCGGCGACGGCCGGCAGCAGTTCGGGGGTGGCTGGTTCCTGATACCAGCCCGGCGCGTCCAGATGAAAGCGCCGCGCCGCGGAGTCCGGGGCGCAGCGCGCGGAGGGCAGCAGGGCGGCGGTCACCTTCAGCCGGGCGGCGGAGGCGGCGTCGGCGAGGCCCATTTCGCGCAGCGCGCCGGGGACTCCGGAGAGGAACAGCGCCTCGGCCTCGTCGCGGGCCAGCCCGGTCAGCCGCGTACGGTAGCCGCCCATCAGCCGGTAGCCGCCGGTTCTGCCCCGGTCCGCGCAGACCGGTATGCCGGCCTCGGAGAGCGCCTGGGCGTCCCGGGTGATGGTCCGCTCCGAGACTTCGAGCGCCTCGGCCAGTTCGGTTCCGGTCATGGAGGGTCTGGACTGGAGCAGGAGAACCATCTTGATCAGCCGGGCAGCACGCATGCCCACCATGATGCAAGGTGCCTTCCGGCCGGTCTGTGCCGGGCCCGGACATGTCCCGCGAAGAGCGCACCAAGTGCCCCCGGCAGGACGGGCCGCGGAACGCGGGGAGCCCCCGTCGCGGTGCGACGGGGGCTCCCCGGGGAAACGGTGCGGGATCAGAACCCGTAGCGCTCGCGGGCCTCGACGACGCGCTGCGGCTTGACCTCGCCGCGGCGGGCGAGCTGCGCCAGCACGGCGACGACGATCGACTGCGGGTCGACACCGAAGTGGCGGCGGGCCGCCTCGCGGGTGTCGGAGATGCCGAAGCCGTCCGTGCCGAGCGAGGAGTAGTCCTGCTCGACCCACTGGCTGATCTGGTCGGGTACCTGACGCATCCAGTCGCTGACCGCCAGGACCGGTCCCGGCGCGCCTTCCAGCGCGCGGGTCACGTACGGGACGCGCTCCTCGCCGCGCAGCAGCAGCGCCTCGTCGGCCGCCATCGCGTCACGGCGCAGCTCGCCCCAGGAGGTCGCGGACCAGACGTCGGCCGTGACTCCCCAGTCGGCGGCGAGCAGTTCCTGCGCCTCCAGGGCCCAGTGGATCGCCGTACCGGACGCCAGCACCTGCGCCCGGGGGGCGTCGGCCGCCGCCGGGGTGCCTTCCTTGAAGCGGTAGAGACCCTTGAGGATGCCCTCCTCGACGCCTTCCGGCATGGCGGGCTGCGGCTTGGGCTCGTTGTAGACCGTCAGGTAGTAGAAGACGTCCTCGGCGTCGGGGCCGTACATCCGGCGCAGGCCCTCCTTGACGATGACCGCGACCTCGTAGGCGAAGGCCGGGTCGTAGTTCAGGGAGGCCGGGTTGGTCGACGCGATGAGGTGCGAGTGGCCGTCGGCGTGCTGAAGGCCCTCACCCGTCAGGGTCGTACGGCCCGCGGTGGCGCCGACGATGAAGCCCTTGCCCATCTGGTCGGCGAGCTGCCACATCTGGTCGCCCGTGCGCTGCCAGCCGAACATCGAGTAGAAGATGTAGAACGGGATCATCGGCTCGCCGTGCGTCGCGTACGACGTCGAGGCGGCGATGAAGTCGGCCATCGAGCCGGCCTCGGTGATCCCCTCGTTGAGGATCTGCCCGTCCTTGGCTTCCTTGTAGTACATGATCTGGTCGCGGTCGACCGGGTCGTACGTCTGGCCGAGCGGCGAGTAGATGCCGGCCGACGGGAACAGCGCCTCCATACCGAAGGTGCGCGCCTCGTCGGGGACGATCGGGACCCAGCGCTTGCCGGTCTCCTTGTCCCGCATCAGGTCCTTCATCAGGCGGACGAAGGCCATGGTGGTGGCCACCGTCTGCTTGCCGGAACCCTTGTAGACCGCCTGGAACGGCTTGTCGGACGGCTCGGGCAGCGCGACGGCGTGCACGCGGCGGGCCGGCGCGGGGCCGCCCAGCGCGGCACGGCGCTCCTGGAGGTAGCGGACCTCGGGGGAGTCGGCGCCGGGGTGGCCGTACGGGACGAGGTCCACGTTCAGCTGCGCGTCCGAGATGGGCAGTTCGAGCAGGTCGCGCATGGCGCGGAACTGGTCGCCCGAGAGCTTCTTCATCTGGTGGTTGGCGTTGCGCGACTCGAACCCGGAGCCGAGCGTGTAGCCCTTCACCGTCTGCGCGAGGACCACGGTCGGCGCGCCCTTGTGGCCGAGGGCCGCGCGGTAGGCGGCGTAGACCTTGCGGGCCTCGTGGCCACCGCGGGAGGTGAAGAACAGCTCGGCGATCTTCGCGTCGGGCAGCAGCTTCGCCAGCTCGGCGAGCGCGGGCTCCGCGCCGAAGAAGTGCTCACGGATGTACGCGACGTCGCGGGCGGCGTACGTCTGGAACTGCGCGTCGGGCACCTGGCGCAGGCGGCGTACCAGCGCGCCCGTGGTGTCCAGGGCGAACAGCTCGTCCCAGGCGGAACCCCACAGGGACTTGACGACGTTCCAGCCGGCGCCGCGGAACTGGGCCTCCAGCTCCTGCACGATCTTGAAGTTGGCGCGGACGGGACCGTCGAGACGCTGGAGGTTGCAGTTGATGACGAAGGTGAGGTTGTCCAGACCCTCACGGGCCGCGAGCGCGAGGGCGGCCGTCGACTCGGGCTCGTCCATCTCGCCGTCACCGAGGAAGGCCCATACGTGCGAGCCCGACAGGTCCTTGATGCCGCGGTTGGTCAGGTAGCGGTTGAACCGTGCCTGGTAGATCGCGGAGAGCGGGCCGAGGCCCATGGAGACGGTGGGGAACTCCCACAGCCAGGGCAGCCGGCGCGGGTGCGGGTACGAGGGCAGGCCGTTGCCGCCGGCTTCCTGGCGGAAGTTGTCGAGCTGCTCCTCGGAGAGCCGGCCGTCGAGGAAGGCGCGAGCATATATGCCGGGGGAGGCGTGGCCCTGGACGTAGAGCTGGTCGCCGGAGCCGTCTCCCTCCTTGCCGTGGAAGAAGTGGTTGAAGCCGGTCTCGTACAGCCACGCGGCGGACGCGAAGGTGGCGATGTGGCCGCCGACGCCGTAGCGGGCGCCGCGGGTGACCATCGCGGCCGCGTTCCAGCGGTTCCACGCGGTGATGCGGGACTCCATCTCCAGGTCGCCGTCGAACTCGGGTTCGGCGGCGGTGGGGATGGTGTTCACATAGTCGGTCTCCAGCAGCGCCGGCACCGGTACCCCCGCCGTTCCGGCGTGCTGAAGCGTGCGCTTCATCAGGTACGCGGCGCGGTGCGGTCCTGCGTGTTCGGTGACGGCGTCGAGGGAGGCCGCCCATTCGGCGGTCTCCTCGGTGTCACGGTCCGGGAGCTGGTCCAGCTCGCTCGGAAGTTTGCCTACGGGGTCGGGCATGGTCGCCGCCTTCCGGACAGGACGGAGAGATGAAGAAGGGCCTTGTCTGGCAGGACGGGGCCGTGGGCTGTGTGCAGTCCGTGTTCGACTTTAATTCGCTGATCGATGATCGATCAAAGGGTTGAGAGGAAAATCTTTCGTTTTCAATGAATTGGCATCCCGTGCCATGGGTACAGGCACGCAGTGACGCCGAAATTCCCTGGGCAAATCGGGTGATTCAGGCGCGCGGCGCGCATCCGAGCACATGTGTTTTCACCAGAGCGCCGATGGCGGGGTCCCGTCTGCGGAACGCTTCGACCAAATCCTGATGTTCTTCGGCGTACGACTTCTGTACGGTGCCCAGCCAGCGGATCGACAGCGCGGTGAACACCTCGATGCCAAGACCCTCCCAGGTGTGCAGCAGCACGCTGTTCCCGGCCGCCCGCACCAGCTCGCGGTGGAAGCCGACGGTGTGCCGCACCTGTGCGGTCCCGTCGTGTCCCCGGTCGGCCGCGTACAACGCGGTGACGTGCGGTTCCAGCGCGGAACAGTCCACCGCCAGCCGCTCGGCGGCCAGCTCGGCGGCGATCTGCTCCAGGCCCGCCCGTACCGGGTAGCTCTCCTCCAGATCGGCCGCGCTGAGGTTCCTGACCCGTACGCCCTTGTTGGGCGCCGACTCGATGAGCCGCAGGCTCTCCAGCTCACGCAGCGCCTCGCGCACGGGCGTCTGGCTCACCCGCAGCTCGGTCGCGATCCGTCGCTCGACGATCCGCTCACCCGGCTTCCAGCGCCCGCTCACGATCCCCTCCACGATGTGCTCGCGGATCTGTTCGCGGAGCGAGTGGACGACGGGCGGGGTCATGGATGTGCTCCTCCTGGCGGGGACGGTTCCTCGACAATACGGCCCAGTACCGACAACGTCGGCGCCCCCGCCCGGATCTCTCCGGACGGGGGCGCCGACGTGCGATGAACCGCGTTGACTACAGGCCGAGTTCGACCTCGTACTCGCCGGCCTCCAGGATCGCCTTGACGGTCGTCAGGTAACGGGCCGCGTCGGCGCCGTCCACCAGGCGGTGGTCGTAGGAGAGCGCGACGTACGTCATGTCGCGCACCGCGATGGTCTCGCCCAGGTCCGGGTGGTTGATGACCACCGGGCGCCGGACGGTGGCACCGATGCCGAGGATCGCGACCTGGTTCGGGGGCACGATGATCGTGTCGAACAGGGCGCCGCGCGAACCGGTGTTGCTGATGGTGAAGGTCGCGCCGGCCAGGTCGTCCGGGGTGATCTTGCTGGCACGCACGGCGGCGGCCAGCTCCGCGGTCTTCTTCGAGATGCCGGCGAGGTTGAGGTCGCCCGCACCCTTGATGACCGGGGTCATCAGACCCTTCTCGGAGTCCACCGCGATACCGATGTTCTCGGTGTCGAAGTAGGTGATCGTCCCTTCGCCCTCGTTGATCCGGGCGTTGATGACCGGGTGGGCCTTCAGCGCCTGGGCCGCCGCCTTGACGAAGAACGGCATCGGGGAGAGCTTGACGCCCTCACGGGCCGCGAACGACTCCTTGGCCTGGGCACGCAGACGCATCAGCTTGGTGATGTCCACCTCGACCACGGAGGTCAGCTGGGCCTGGTCGTGCAGCGCCTTGATCATGTTGTCGCCGATGACCTTGCGCATGCGGGTCATCTTGACGGTCTGACCGCGCAGCGGAGACGACTCCAGCTTCGGCGCCTTCGACGCGGCGGGAGCCGCGGCGGCCGGAGCCGGAGCCGCGGCGGCGGCCTTGGCGGCCTCCGCCGCTGCGAGGACGTCCTGCTTGCGGATACGGCCACCGACGCCGGTGCCCTTGACCGCGCCGAGGTCGATCCCGTTCTCGGAGGCGAGCTTGCGGACCAGCGGCGTGACGTACGCGCCGTCGTCACCGGAGGTCGCGGCGGGAGCGGCGGCCGGAGCCTTCGCGGGAGCCGGCGCAGCCGGGGCCGGGGCCTGCGCGGCCGGAGCCGGAGCGGCGGCCTTGGGGGCCTCCTCCTGAGCAGGCGCGGCGGCCGGGGCGGGAGCCGGAGCCTTGGGGGCCTCCTGCGCCGGGGCGGGCGCGGGAGCGGCCGGAGCCGCCGCGGGCGCGGCACCGGGAGCGCCGATGACGGCGAGCTTGGCGCCGACCTCAGCGGTCTCGTCCTCGCCGACCACGATCTCCAGCAGGACACCGGCGGTCGGGGCGGGGATCTCGGTGTCGACCTTGTCGGTGGAGACCTCGAGCAGCGGCTCGTCCTCCTCGACCGAGTCGCCGATCTCCTTCAGCCAGCGGGTGACGGTGCCCTCGGTGACGCTCTCGCCGAGCGCCGGAAGGACCACGTCGGTGCCCTCGGCGGAACCGCCGCCGGAAGCGGCCTCGGCGCTCGGCGCCGGGGCGGGGGGCTGCGACTCCTGCGCCGGGGCGGCCTCGGGGGCCTCCTGCGCCGGGGCCGGGGCCTCGGCGGGCTCGGCGGCGGGGGCGGCCTCGGGGGCGCCGGAACCGTCGTCGATGATGGCCAGCTCTGCGCCGACCTCCACCGTCTCGTCCTCGGCGACCTTGATGGACGCCAGCACGCCGGAGGACGGCGCGGGGATCTCGGTGTCGACCTTGTCGGTGGAGACCTCGAGCAGCGGCTCGTCGGCCTCGACGCGCTCGCCCTCGGCTTTCAGCCACCGGGTGACAGTGCCCTCGGTGACGCTCTCGCCGAGCGCCGGCAGGGTTACGGAAACCGCCATGGTTTCAGTTGCTCCTAACGAATGTGCGGTAGTGGTCGTCGCGGCCGGACTGAAGGCTCAGTCGTGGGAGTGCAGGGGCTTGCCGGCCAGGGCCAGGTGGGCCTCGCCGAGCGCCTCGTTCTGGGTCGGGTGCGCGTGGATGAGCTGCGCGACCTCGGAGGGCAGGGCCTCCCAGTTGTAGATCAGCTGGGCTTCGCCGACCTGCTCGCCCATACGGTCACCGACCATGTGGACGCCGACCACGGCGCCGTCCTTGACCTGGACGAGCTTGATCTCGCCCGCGGTCTTGAGGATCTTGCTCCGGCCGTTGCCCGCGAGGTTGTACTTCAGGGCGACGACCTTGTCCGCACCGTAGATCTCCTTGGCCTTGGCCTCGGTGATGCCGACGGAGGCGACCTCGGGGTGGCAGTACGTCACCCGGGGCACGCCGTCGTAGTCGATCGGAACGGTCTTGAGGCCGGCCAGCCGCTCCGCGACGAGCATGCCCTCGGCGAAGCCGACGTGCGCGAGCTGGAGGGTCGGGACGAGGTCGCCGACGGCCGAGATCGTCTCGACGTTCGTGCGCATGTACTCGTCCACGACGACGTAGCCGCGGTCCAGCGCGACGCCCTGCTCCTCGTAGCCGAGGCCCTGCGAGACCGGGCCGCGGCCGATCGCGACCAGCAGCACCTCCGCCTCGAAGGTCTTGCCGTCGGCGAGGGTGACCCGCACACCGTCCTCGGTGTACTCGGCCTTGTCGAAGAACGTGCCGAGGTTGAACTTGATGCCGCGCTTGCGGAACGCGCGCTCAAGAAGCTTCGAGCTGTTCTCGTCCTCGAGGGGAGCGAGGTGCTTCAGACCCTCGACGATCGTCACGTCGGTGCCGAAGGACTTCCACGCCGAGGCGAACTCGACGCCGATGACGCCGCCGCCCAGGATGATCGCGGACTGCGGGACGCGGTCCAGCTTCAGCGCGTGGTCCGAGGAGATGATCCGGTTGCCGTCGATCTGCAGGCCCGGCAGCGACTTCGGCACGGAGCCGGTCGCCAGCAGGATGTGACGGCCCTGGACGCTGCGGCCCTCGACGTCGACGGAGGTCGGGGAGGAGAGACGGCCCTCACCCTCGATGTACGTCACCTTGCGGGAGGCGATGAGTCCCTGGAGGCCCTTGTAGAGGCCCGAGACCACGTCGTCCTTGTACTTGTGCACACCCGCGATGTCGATGCCCTCGAAGGTGGCCTTGACACCGAACTGCTCGGACTCGCGTGCCTGGTCGGCGATCTCGCCGGCGTGCAGCAGGGCCTTCGTCGGGATGCAGCCGTTGTGCAGGCAGGTGCCGCCCAGCTTGTTCTTCTCGATCAGTGCGACGTCCAGGCCCAGCTGCGCTCCGCGCAGGGCCGCGGCGTAACCGCCGCTACCGCCGCCGAGGATCACTAGGTCGAAAACGGTGCTGGCGTCGTTCGCCACGTCACGTCCTCCATGCATGTGCGCCGGGCGCCGGCCTTCTCTGACCGGGCGGCGGCTGGTATTCGGCCGCTTGTCTTCGGCCCTGTGGTGGGGGCCCTGTCCTGCCGAGAACCCATCTTCGCACTTGTTGACGGGTGACGGGACGCGGGGCCGGGGTACGGGACAGCCGGGACCCCGCACTACAGGGTTACCAACCTGTACACACGTACGGATTTCGTCCAGGGCGAAAAGGCCGCTGCGGCCCCGGGCAATAAGAGCCCGGGGCCGCAGCGCTTTATTCCGCGGCCCGGTGCGCGGCCGGTTCCCGGGCTTTTTCCAAGCCGGGTTCCGGCCGGGTTCCCGCGCGGGAGAAATACCTAGCCGAGATCGCCGGCGGCGGTGCGCTCCGCGAGCCTGACCAGCGTGCGGATCGAGGATCCCGTACCGCCCTTGGGGGTGTAGCCGTAGGGCGCCCCCTCGTGGAAGGCCGGGCCCGCGATGTCGAGGTGGGCCCAGGTGATGCCCTCGCCCACGAACTCCTTCAGGAACAGCCCGGCGACCAGACCGCCGCCCATCCGCTCGCCGATGTTGGCGATGTCGGCGGTGGGGGAGTCCATGCCCTTGAGCAGGTCCGCGGGGAGCGGCATCGGCCAGGACGCCTCGCCGACCTCCGAGGAGATCTCGTGCAGGGACGTACGGAACGCGTCGTCGTTCGACATGATGCCGAAGGTGCGGTTGCCCAGCGCCACCATCATCGCGCCGGTCAGGGTCGCCACGTCGATGATCGCGTCCGGGGCCTCCTCGGAGGCGCGGGTGATCGCGTCGGCCAGCACGAGCCGGCCCTCGGCGTCGGTGTTCAGCACCTCGACGGTCTTGCCGCTGTACATGCGCAGCACGTCACCGGGGCGGACGGCGGATCCCGACGGCATGTTCTCCGCGAGCGCCAGCCAGCCGGTGACGTTGACGCGCAGGCCGAGCCTGGCGGCCGAGATGACGGTGGCGAACACGGCGGCAGCACCACTCATGTCGCACTTCATCGTCTCGTTGTGGCCCGGCGGCTTGAGCGAGATGCCGCCCGAGTCGTAGGTGATGCCCTTGCCGACCAGGGCGAGTGTCTTCGCCGCCTTGGGGTGCGTGTACGAGAGCTTCACCAGGCGCGGCGGGCTGACCGAGCCCTGGCCGACGCCGAGGATGCCGCCGTAGCCGCCCTTGGTGAGCGCCTTCTCGTCCAGGATCTCTACCTTGACGCCGTTCTCCTTGCCGGCGGCGGACGCCACGGCGGCGAAGGCCTCGGGGGTGAGGTCGTTCGGCGGGGTGTTGATCAGGTCGCGCGCGCGGTTGATCTCCTCGGTCAGCGCGATCGCACGGTCGGCCGCGGCCTTGTGCGCCTTGTCGCGCGGCTTCGCGCCGAGGAGTGTGATCTCGGCGAGCGGCAGCTTGGGACCCTTGTCGCCCTTCTTCGCGCGCTTCTCGCCGCCCTGGTAGGCGGTGAAGGCGTACGCGCCGAGGAGAGCGCCCTCCGCGACGGCCTCGACGTCCGCGGCCTGGGCCACGGGCAGCGCGAGCGCGGCCTTCTTGGTGCCCGACAGGACGCGGGCCGCGGTGCCGGCGGCGCGGCGCAGCGCCTCGGAGCCGTACGACTCGTTCTTCTCCGGGACCGCGCCGAGTCCGACGGCGAGGATGACGGGTGCCTTGTAGCCGGCGGGCGCGGGCAGCTTGGTCACCTCGCCCTCGGCGCCGGTGGCACCGAGGGTTTCCAGAACGGTGGCGAGCTTTCCGTCGAAGGCCTTGTTCACGGCCTCGGCGCCCGGAGCGATCACCGGGCCCTTGCCGCCCTTCGCGATGCCGACGACGACCACGTCGACGCGGAGCGTCGACGCCCCGGCTGTACTGAGAGTGAGAGCAGTCACTGTGGTGATTTCTCGCTTCCGTTGAGTTCCATGGCGGTCGGGGGGTGGGCCGACCGGGCCCGCCGCATCGTCATCCGGCCCGTTGGGCACCGGATCCGGTCCGGTGTCCGGCCCGATGAACGCCGGGAATGAGACTACGCGCGGTGATGTGATCCGCTCACGGCGGTTTGCCGTTCATCTGACCGTGGGCTGGTTTTCGCCGGATGTGCGCAGCCGGACGCGCGCCCTTGCCGCCGCCGGGCCGCGGGGCCGGTCCGCGCCGCGGGGCGGCTCGGCTCAGCCCAGGGTCAGCGCGATCAGCGTCGCTGTCGCGGCGGTCTCGGCGAGGGCGCCGAACACATCGCCGGTGACTCCGCCGAAGCGGCGTACGCAGTGCCGCAGCAGTGACCACGCGGCGAGCAGCCCGGCCAGGGCCGCGAGACCGTGCCGCAGGGCGCCGCCGGGGCCGAAGGACGCGCCCGCCGCCGCGCAGGCGAGCGTCACCAGCGCCGCGACGGCGGCGGCGGCCGGCAGCGGGACCGTGCCGGCCACGGCCGCGCCCAGACCGTCCGGCCTGGCCGGCGGGACGCCCGTACGGCAGGCGACGGTGAGCGCGAGCCGCGCGACCACCCCGGCGGCCGACACCCCGACGGCGCCGAGCGCCGGGCTGCGCCCGTACAGCTCGGCCACCGCCGCGACCTGGGCGAGCAGCACGAGCAGCAGGGTGATGACCCCGAAGGGGCCGATGTCCGACTGCTTCATGATCCGCAGGGCGTCGGCGGCCGGTCTGCCGCTGCCGAGGCCGTCCGCGGTGTCGGCGAGACCGTCGAGGTGCAGACCTCGGGTGAGGACGGCGGGTACGGCCACCGCGCCGACCGCCGCGAGCAGCGGCGACGTTCCCGCCAGGAGCAGCAGCAGGCCGGTTCCGGCCGCGAACCCGCCCACGACGAGCCCGGCGAGCGGCGCGCACAGCATGCCCGCACGGGCCGCCTCGCGGTCCCAGCGTGTCACCCGGACGGGCAGCGCGGTGAGCGTGCCGAAGGCGAAACGCGGGCCGTCCGTGGGAGTCATCGCCCGAAATCCTAGAGGAGCCGGTCGCGGCGGCGGCCGGAAGGGGCGCCGGCGGCGCACGGCCGGGGAACCGCACCGGCCAACAGGCGGTAAATTGCCGCATATATGACGTCAGATCGGACGAGGCGCGATTCGGAAGCGGGCGGCATGGGCCACTGGTTTCACCAGAACATCGTCGAGCCGGGCAAGCTTCCCGCGCTGCTGGCCGTCGCCTCCTTCGTGCTCACCTTCGTGGTGACCCGGACGATCACCCGGCTCATCCGGGCCGGAAAGGGGCCGTTCAGGGACGTCTCACCGGGCGGTACGCACATCCATCACGTGGTGCCCGGGGTGGTGCTGACCGTGATCGGCGGTTTCGGTGCGGTCGGCACCGGCAGGCACGGCATCGCGGCGTCCGTGTGCGCGGTGATCTTCGGGGTGGGCGTCGGGCTCGTCCTGGACGAGTTCGCGCTGATCCTGCACCTTCAGGACGTCTACTGGAGCGAACAGGGCAGGCAGAGCGTGGAGGTGGTGATCCTGGCGGCGGCGCTGGCGCTGCTGGTGCTCGGCGGATACTCCCCGCTCGGCGTCAACTCCCTGTCGGCGGACCAGCAGCAGGACCGCGGCTCGGTGATCGTCACGATCGTGGTCAACTTCGCTTTCGCCGTCGTCACGCTCTTCAAGGGGAAGCCGCGGACGGGACTGGTCGGCGTCCTGGTGCCGTTCGTGGCGGTCGTGGGCGCGATCAGGCTGGGCAGGCCGGGCTCGCCGTGGGCCAGGCGCTTCTACCGCAACCGGCCGAAGGCGCGCGCGAAAGCGGCGCTGCGCGGCTACCGCCACGACATCCGCTGGTCGGGACCGCGCCGCCGGGTCCAGGACCTGATCGGCGGCGCCCCGGACGAACCGCCCGGGGGCCGTCTGCCGCGCTGAGCGCTCAGCCGACGGCGTCCTCGGAGTCCTCGGCGTCCTCCTCGTCCTCGGAGCCCTCCGCCGGACGCTCCGGCAGCTCCGCCGCCAGCGCCGCCGCGGCCCGCACGAGCGGGAGCGCGAGCAGCGCGCCCGCTCCCTCGCCGACCGTGACGCCCTGGTCGAGCAACGGGGTGAGTGACATCCGGTCCAGCGCCCTCGCCTGCGCGGGCTCGCCGCTCAGCTGGCCCGCCATCCACCAGTCGGGCGCGCGGAACGCGGCGCGCTGACCCACCAGCGCGCAGGCCGCGGAGACGACACCGTCCAGGATCACCGGCATCCGCCGTACCGCGCTCTGGAGCAGGAAGCCCGTCGTGGCCGCGAGGTCGGCGCCGCCCACCGCCGCCAGCAGTTCCAGCAGATCGCCGAGGACGGGACGGGCCCGGCGCAGCGAATCGCGGACGGCCGCGCACTTGCGCATCCAGGCCAGATCGTCGATCCCCGCGCCACCGCGGCCGGTGACCACCGACGCGTCCGTACCGCAGAGCGCCGCGATCAGGGTGGCCGCCGGGGTGGTGCCGCCGACGCTCAGGTCTCCGAGGACGATCAGATCCGTACCGGAGTCCGCCTCCTCGTCGGCGATCGCCATGCCGAGCCGTACCGCACGCTCGGCTTCCTCGACCGTCAGCGCGTTCTCGACGTCGGTACGGCCGCTGCCGCGCCGCACCCGGTGCTTCACGACGTCCTCGGGCAGCAGCTCCGGGTCGCAGTCCAGCCCGGCGTCGATGATCCGCACCGGCACTCCGGCCCTGCGGGCCAGCACGGCCACGGGGCTCACGCCGTCGAGCGTGGCGCGCACCAGCAGGTGCGCGGTGCCCGCGGGACGCCCGGAGACGTCGAGCGAGGCCACTCCGTGATCACCGGCGAACAGCACCACGCGGGGCTGCTCGACGGGCTTCACGGTCACGGAGCCCTGCGCGGCGGAAAGCCACTCGCCCAGCTCGTCCAGGCGGCCCAGCGCGCCGGGCGGCACGGTCAGCCGGCCCCTGCGTTCCTCGGCGTCACGGCGCGTACGGCTGTCGGGGCGCTCGATCAGATCGGAGAAGTCATCGAGATTCAGCGAGCTCATTCGCCGAACAGTACCGGCCTCCGTCACCCGCGCAGAGTGAGGGCCTGTCCCGCGACGACCAGCAGCAGGTGCTCGCACTCGGCGGCGAACGACGCGTTCAGCCGGCCCAGCTCGTCCCGGAAGCGCCGCCCGGACGTGGTCGCCGGCACCACGCCGGAACCGACCTCGTTGGACACCGCGACGACCGTCCGCCGCGTCCGGCGTACCGCCCCGACCAGCCCGGCGGTCCGCTCGCGCAGCGCCTTCTCGCCGCCCGCCGCCCAGGCCGCGTCGTCCCAGGCGTCCACCCGGTCCATCGCGTCGGTCAGCCACAGCGACAGGCAGTCGATCAGCAGCGGAGGCCCGGTGTCCGCGAGGAGCGGGACGAGGTCGCAGGTCTCCTCCGTGAGCCAGGAGGCGGGCCGCCGGTCGCGGTGCTCGCGCACCCGGGCACCCCACTCCGTGTCGCCGTCGCGGCTGCCGCCCGTCGCCACGTACACCACCCCGGGGAACGTGGCGAGCCGCCGTTCCGCCTCCCACGACTTGCCCGAGCGCGCCCCGCCGGTCACCAGCGTGCGCCGGGGGACGACCGGTACGTCCTGGTAGGCGCCCACCGTGATCGTCGTACCGTCGGGCACGGCGCGCGCGCCCGCGGCCGCGAGCCGCCGGTCCAGTTCGGCGCCCGGCGGCACGTCGTGGTCGAGGTGAACGGCGATCACGTCCGTGTCCGGGCCCACCGCCCCGGTCGCGCGCAGCCTGGCCACCGCGTCGGGCCGCCCGACGACATCGGCGGCCACCACGTCGTACGTGACCGTCGCGGCGGCCCTGCCGGGCGTGCCGGGCAGTCCCGCGGGCGCGCCGCCCGGCGGCAGGTACAGCAGCCGCTCGCCGCCGGGCGCCGTCACCTCGTAGCCCGTGCCCGGCGCGTCCATCGCCACCGCCCGCACCCGGTGCCCGCCGAGCAGCGTCAGCACCCGGCCGTCCGCCACCCGTCCCGCCGTCGGCAGCCCCGCGGGCAGTTCCACCGCGGGACCGTCGTGCGGATGGCTGAGCAGGACCTGCCGTACGCCCGCGAGCGAGTGCCCGGCGCGGGCGGCGGCGAGCGCGGCCCCCGGGGTGAGATCGAGGAGCAGGACACCGTCCATGAGCAGGGCGGTCGCGGCGCGCGCCGAAGCGCCCCTGGCGGCGGCGCAGGCGGCGCACGGGCAGTGGGGGCGGGGGAGGCCGGCGGGGGCTCCGGTGCCGAGCAGAGTGAGTTCCACGTAGATGATCCTCCCGCGTAGCCGCGTACGGTGCGCGCCCGGCTACGCTGCGGGCAGGTAACTGATCAGCTGGCCGGGGCCCGGGAGGCGCACATGGCGTGGACGTGGCGGTTCGAGAAGTCCGACGGTACGGAGGTCGCGCCGGCGGTGGAGCCGGAGGAGTTCACCACTCAGGGGGACGCCGAGTCGTGGATCGGCGAGGTGTGGAAGGAACTCCTCGACGGCGGCGCGGAACAGGTGCACCTGTTCGAGGACGGCACCGAGATCTACGGCCCGATGAGCCTGAAGGCCGATCAGGCCGATCAGGCCGATGAGTCCGAACAGCCCGAACAGGTCGAACAGGACTGACGGCGAGCGGCGCGACGGCGCCCGCGTGAGCCCTCATCCGGCGCGCGCGGGCGCTTACCGCTGGTTTTCGCGGGCGTGTCCGTGCCCAGCACCCCGACGTCCCGGCGCTGTCTGCCGGGGCGTCACATCTCGCCGAGCGTGACGTTCGCCGTCTTCGGGCTGCCGTTGTGCGTGTACGACACCTTGATCCGCTGACCGGGTCTGGCCGAGGCCAGCACCTGGGACAGGATGGCGATCGTCGGCACGTCGGTACCGTCGAGCTGGGTGATGATGTCCCCGGCGCGCAGTCCCGCCTTGGCGGCGGCGCTCCCCTTGGTGGTCCTGACGATCGCGACGCCCGCGGGCTCGAAGTCGCCGCCGAGCACGGTACGGCCCTCGATACCGAGAGCCGCCCGGCCCGAGTTGGTGACCTTGCCGTTCTTGATGATCTGATCCGCGACGGTCTTGACCATCGCCACCGGGATCGCGAAGCCGATACCGGGAGCGGCGGTGTTGCCCAGCTGCGGGTCGGTCGCGGCCAGCGTCGGGATGCCGATCACCTGGCTGTCCAGGTTGACCAGCGCGCCGCCGCTGTTGCCGGGGTTGATCGCGGCCGAGGTCTGCACCATGTTGGCGATGGTGGCGCCCGTACCGCCGCCCGAGTCGCTCTCGCTGACGGTACGGCCGATGGCGGAGACGATGCCCTGGGTGACGCTGCTCGACAGGCCGAGCGGTGAGCCCATGGCGAGGGTGATCTGGCCGATCGCGACCTTGGAGGTGTCGCCGAATGTGGCGGCCTTCAGTCCGTTGGGAATGCTGTCCAGCTTGATGACCGCGAGGTCCTGCTGCGGAAAGCTGGAGACCAGCTTCGCCGTGAGGGGGTGCTCGCGGGTGGCGACCGTGACGTGGAACGTCTTGTGCTTGCCGACCACATGGGCGTTGGTGACGACGTGGCCCTTGTTGTCGTACACGATGCCCGAGCCCAGGGCGTTCCCGGTGTCGATCTGGACGACCGAGGGCAGCACGTTCTTGATGACGGTCTCGTAATTGGTCTGGAGGCTGTTGGTCGCCGGGCTCACGTCCGCCGCCTGGGCGGCGTCGGGTGTCGTGCTGTCGGAAGCCGGACGGTCGGCGGAGGGGGCGGAGCCGGCGCAGCCGCCGATCAGCGCCACGGCGCAGATCGCGGCGGTCACGGGCAGCAGGAACCGGCGCGTACGGCCGCGGTGAAGGGGAGCATCCATGTCCGGAGTATCCCTTTCGCCCGTCGGAGGCCGCCTGCGCTGCGCCGCCGATCAGGGGGTGCTCGGACGCACACGGGCGGTCACACGTACGGGTGGACACGCGGCCGGACGGCCCCACGCGGGCGGTCAGACGTTGGGGTCGGCCTCGCGCGGGCGGTCCGCGCACGGGCGGGTCCCGCGCGCGGTCGCGTTCAGCCCCGGACCCCGCACAGGTGCAGCAGCGAGGCGATCCCGCGGTACGGGTCCGTACGCCCGGCCCGGTCCTCGGCGGACATCAGCCGCTCCAGCTCCTCGCCCGTCGGCACCTCGGCGTCGTCGGGGGCGCTGTCCGTGAAGAAGCGCACCCCGTACCAGGCGTGCAGCGGCGCGGCGATCCCGGCGAGCGTCGCGGTCAGGGCGTCCAGCCGGTCGGCGCGCACCTGACGGCCCAGCCGGTTGACGTACAGGTCGGTGTCGAAGGCGCCCAGGGCGCCCGCCCAGTCCCCGGCCAGGCCGGGACGGACCGCGAGCGCGTCCGCGTTCCGCACGAGCAGCGACAGCAGCCCGCCGGGCGCCAGCATCCTGGCCAGGCCCGCGAGCATCGCGTCCGGCTCCTCGACGTACATCAGCACGCCGTGGCACAGGACCACGTCGAAGCTGCCGGGCAGGAAATGCACGCCGGTCTCCAGACCGTCGCCCTGCACCAGTGTGACCCGCTCACGTATGCCCTCGGGCTCCGTGGAGAACGTCTCACGCGCGGTCGACAGCATCTCGCTGTCGGACTCCAGGCCGGTCACCGTGTGTCCGCCACGGGCCAGCCGTAACGCCTGAGTGCCCTGCCCCAGGCCCACGTCGAGGATCCGCAGCCGCTGTCCCACCGGGAAGCGCCCGGTGATCTGCTCGTCCAGCTGGCGGGCCACCAGCTCCTGACGGACGACGTTGCGCAGCCCTCCCAGGCCGGCGAGCCAGCTCGCCGAAGCCCCGGAGAAGCCGGTGAGGTCCTTGCTCAGGGCCGCTCTCCGCGCTTGACCTGCGGCTTGGGCAGCCGCATCCGGCGCAGCTGGAGCGTACGCATCAGACCGTAGGCGATGGCGCCACGGGTCGGTTCGTCCGGGAAGCGCGCGGCCAGCTGCTTCTTCAGGCGGATCGCGATACCGATCGAGTCGATGACGATCAGCACGATGACGATCAGCCACAGCAGCAGGGCGATGCTCTGGAGCGAGCCGACCTTCACCATGCTCAGCACAAGGATCACCACCGCGAGCGGCAGGAAGAACTCCGCCATGCAGTAGCGCGAGTCGACGTAGTCGCGCACGTAGCGCCGCACCCCGCCCTTGTCGCGGGCCGGCAGGTAGCGCTCGTCCCCGCTCGCCAGCGCCTCGCGCTGCTTGGCCAGATCCACACGGCGCGCCTCGCGCTGCCGCTTCATGGCCGTCTTGCGGTCGGTCGGCGTCGTGGAGGCACGGCGCCGCTGCGACTCCGCCTGGCTGCGCTTGGGGGTCGGGCGGCCCTTGGGTGACTGCGGGTCGCGAGGCTGCTTCGAGAGGTCGGCCGTCACTTTGGTGGCAGGGGACGTCTCTTCGTTGGCACGGCTACGGAACACAAAGACCAAGGGTACGGGGTGCCGCGCATGGACCCCACCCCCGAGGGGAACGATCACACAACGGCCTGTTTCCTTACATGGGACAGAGCGGACGTGACCGTGCTTTCCCCCCTACTTCGGGGATGTCTCCTCCTTCTCCCATGGTCATCTACTCCTGGAGCCTGACGGGGACGCGGCACAGTCGTCCTTGGGGAGGAGCGCATCCGTGTCCGAACAGTGCGGTAATGGAGGCAGGGCCCGTACTGTGGGTTCTGTTGGAGTGCTGGAGCTTTAGTTCGTCAGAAGGGGGCGCGCGAAGCCCATGAGCGGTGTCATGAAGCGTATGGGGATGATCTTCCGCGCGAAGGCAAACAAAGCCCTTGACCGGGCCGAGGATCCGCGCGAGACCCTTGATTACTCGTACCAGAAACAGCTGGAGCTGCTTCAGAAGGTGCGCCGCGGGGTCGCCGATGTGGCGACGTCCCGCAAGCGGCTGGAATTGCAGCTGAACCAGTTGCAGGGTCAGTCCGCCAAGCTGGAGGACCAGGGCCGCAAGGCGCTGGCGCTCGGCCGGGAGGACCTGGCGCGCGAAGCGCTGTCCCGCCGCGCCGCGCTCCAGCAGCAGGCCTCCGACCTGGAGGAGCAGCACACCACGCTCCAGGGCGAGGAGGAGAAGCTGACGCTCGCCGCGCAGCGCCTCCAGGCCAAGGTCGACGCCTTCCGTACGAAGAAGGAGACCATCAAGGCCACCTACACCGCCGCGCAGGCGCAGACCCGGATCGGTGAGGCCTTCTCCGGCATCTCCGAGGAGATGGGCGACGTCGGCATGGCGATCCAGCGGGCGGAGGACAAGACCGCGCAGCTTCAGGCCAGGGCCGGCGCGATCGACGAGCTGCTCGCCTCGGGCGCGCTGGACGACCAGTCCGGGCTGGCGAAGGACGACATCGCCGCCGAGCTGGACCGGATCTCCGGCGGTTCGGACGTCGAGCTGGAGCTCCAGCGCATGAAGACGGAGCTTGCGGGCGGTTCGTCCTCCCAGCAGGCGATCGAGGGCGGCACGGACAAAGAGGACGCTCCGCCGACCAAGTTCGACAAGCAGTAGGAGCTCGTCATGATCGTACGGATCATGGGGGAGGGCCAGGTGAAGCTGGCGGACAGCCACTTCACCGCGCTCAACTCGCTCGACGACGAATTGCTCGCCGAGGTCAGGAAGGGCGACGAAGCGGGTTTTCGCCGGACCTTCCACGCGCTGCTCGCGCAGGTGCGCGAGCTGGGCGAGCCGCTGCCCGACGACGCCCTGGAGCCGTCGGAGCTGATCCTGCCGGCGCCGGGCGCGACGCTGGAAGAGGTCCGCGACCTGCTGACCGACGACGGCCTGATCCCCTCGGTGTGACCCGGGCGCATGCGGGCAGGGGCGTGACCGGCGCGTACGAGGCCGGTGCCGCGATCCGGCTGTGACCCGGCGCGGCGCGCGGTGCTGCCGGCGCCGGTCGGTGCGCCTGGCCGTCTGTGCCTGCTTGTCCCGGTCCGCGCTCGCTTGTGCTGGTTCGCGCCGCCTGGCTCCGGTGCCTGCTTGCGCCGCCTGCGCTCGTTCGTGCCGGTTCGCGCCGCCTGGCCGCCCGTGCGCGCTCGCGCCGTCCGTGCCCGCTCGTGCCGGTCCGGGCCCGGCGCCGCGACCCCGGTGCGTACGGGGCGGCGCCACGGTCCGGGCGCGCGGCGCGCCTCCCCGTACCGTTGCTGACGTGACCTCCCTCGGAACCGTGTTCGCCCGCGCCCGCGGCTGGGCCCGCGCGCATCCGCTCGCGCCCGACGCGGTCCTCGCGGCAGCCGTCCTGCTCGCGATGCTCGTCGGCTCGTTCGCGGGGCCGCACAGCCGGGCGGGCGGCCCCGGGCCCACCTTCGGCGAGCGGGCGCCCGACGCCCTCAGTGTGGTCCTCATGGCCGTCGCCGCCGCCGCGCTGGTCCGGCGCCGCCGCAATCCCATGGCCGTCCTGCTGTGCACCGGCACGCTCACCGCGGTCGACCTCGTCCTGAGCGCCCCGCCGGCCCCGGTCGTCTTCAGCACGGTCATCGCGCTGTTCACCGTCGCGGCCCGCACCGACCGCTCCACCACCTGGCGCGTCGGCCTCGCCACCATGACCGTGCTCACCGCCCTCGCGATGGGCTTCAGCGCGGGCCCCTGGTACGAGCAGGAGAACCTGGGCATCTTCGCCTGGACGGGCATGGCGGGAGCCGCCGGTGACGCCGTACGCAGCCGCCGCGCCTTCATCGGCGCCATACGAGAACGCGCCGAACGCGCGGAACGCACCCGCGAGGAGGAGGCGCGCCGCCGCGTCGCCGAGGAGCGGCTGCGCATCGCCCGCGATCTGCACGACGTCGTCGCCCACCACATCGCGCTGGTCAACGTCCAGGCCGGCGTGGCCTCCCACGTCATGGACAAGCGCCCCGACCAGGCCAAGGAAGCCCTCGCCCACGTACGTGAGGCCAGCCGCTCCGCGCTCAACGAACTGCGCGCCACGGTCGGTCTGCTCCGCCAGTCCGGCGACCCGGAGGCGCCCACCGAGCCCGCGCCCGGTCTCGCCCACGTCGACGGGCTCCTCGGCACGTTCCGCAACGCGGGCCTGCCGGTCGACTTCGCCGCCGCCGACGGCACACCCAGGCTCCCCGCCACCGTCGACCTCGCCGCGTTCCGGATCATCCAGGAGGCCCTGACCAACGTCCGCAAGCACGCGGGCGCCGGAGCCAGGGCCGAGGTCAGTGTCGTACCGGTCGGGCACACCATCGAGATCACCGTCCTGGACAACGGCCGGGGCACCGGCGAACCGTCCGACGGCGGCGGCCACGGCCTGCTCGGCATGCGCGAGCGGGTCACCGCGCTGGGCGGCTCCCTCAGCGCGGGACCCCGGTACGGCGGCGGCTTCCGCGTCCAGGCGATACTGCCGGTGCAGAGCGGCGCGAGCGCGGCAGGCGTGCCACGGGCGCGCACCGCGGCCACCGGGGCCCCGGCCACCGGGGCCCCGGCCACCGGGGCCCCCGCCGCCGAAACCGCGCCCACGGGCGACACCGGGGAGACCGTATGACCATCAGAGTCCTGCTCGCCGACGACCAGACACTGCTGCGCAGCGCGTTCCGGGTGCTCGTCGACTCGGAGCCGGACATGGAGGTCGTCGGCGAGGCCGCGGACGGCGCCCAGGCCGTCACCCTCGCCCGCGACCTCAAGGCGGACGTCGTCCTGATGGACATCCGCATGCCGGGCACGGACGGCCTCGCCGCCACCCGCATGATCAGCTCCGACCCGGCGCTCGCGGGCGTGCACGTCGTCATGCTCACCACCTTCGAGGTCGACGAGTACGTCGTGCAGTCGCTGCGCGCCGGCGCCTCCGGCTTCCTCGGCAAGGGCGCGGAGCCCGACGAACTGCTCAGCGCCATCCGGATCGCCGCCGCCGGTGACGCGCTGCTCTCGCCCGCGGCGACCAAGGGCCTGATCGCCACCTTCCTCGCCCAGGGCGGCAGTTCGGCCGAGGGCCCCGCGGCCGCCGCGTACTCCGCACGCCTCGCGGCGCTCACCGTGCGCGAGCGCGAGGTGCTCGTCCTCGTTGCGGGCGGCCACTCCAACGACGAGATCGCGGACCGGCTGGAGGTCAGTCCGCTGACGGTCAAGACCCATGTGAACCGGGCGATGGCAAAACTTGGCGCCCGCGACCGGGCCCAATTGGTGGTAATAGCCTACGAATCGGGCCTGGTACGTCCACGGGTGGAGTGAACCCCGTCCCTCGCGTACTCCAGGCGCGGTACGCGACGCGGCAGGAAATGGACTTGTGGCTGACAGATCGCCGCCACCTATGACCGATCGTATAGAGGGGCCTCATTTGGCCGGGTGGGCTCAGTCCCGCCCCGCCGAAGCGTTTCCACCGAGGTGCCCCGACGAAGCGCACCGAAGCGCCCACCGACGTGCCCATCCGTAGCCGGGCCGCCGCGCCCACCTGCCGCGTACACCACAGAAGAGAGACCCCATGTCCTGGCTGTCGAGATTCAGCCTCGCGCAACGGGCCCTGATAGGTCTGATGTCGATCATCGCGATCGTCTTCGGGGCGATCGCGATACCGCAGCTCAAGCAGCAACTGCTGCCCTCCATCGAACTCCCGATGGTGTCGGTGCTCGCCCCCTACCAGGGCGCCTCCCCCGATGTGGTCGAGAAGCAGGTCGTCGAACCCCTCGAAAACTCGATCAAGGCCGTCGACGGCATCAGCGGCGTCACCTCGACAGCGAGCGAGGGCACCGGCATTGTCATGGCCAGCTTCGACTTCGGTGACAGCGGCACCAAGCAGCTCGTCGCCGACGTCCAGCAGGCCGTGAACCGCGCACGCAGCCAGCTGCCCGACGGCGTCGACCCGCAGGTCGTGGCCGGCTCGACGGACGACATCCCGACCGTCGTCCTCGCCGTCACCTCCGACAAGGACCAGCAGGCGCTCGCCGACCAGCTGGACCGCACGGTCGTCCCCGCGCTGGAAGACATCGACGGCGTCGGCCAGGTCAGCATCGACGGCGTGCGCGACCTCCAGGTCTCCGTCACCCCCGACGCCGCGAAGCTCGCGGCGGCCGGACTCAACCCCATGGCGCTCTCCGAGGCGCTCAAGGCCGGCGGCGCGACGCTCCCCGCGGGCTCGTTCAACGAGGACGGCAAGAGCCGGACGGTCCAGGTCGGCGGCGGTTACACCTCGCTGAAGCAGATCGAGGACCTGCGGATCGCCCCGGCGCAGGGCGGCGGTTCCGGTCAGGGCGGTTCCGGTCAGGCCGGACCCGTACGCCTCGGCGACATCGCCACCGTGAAGCAGGAGCCGTCCGCGGCGACGTCCCTGACCCGGACGAACGGCAAGCCCAGCCTCGCCGTCAACGTCACGATGGACAAGGACGGCAGCGCCGTCGCCATCTCGGACGGCGTTCAGGACAAGCTAGACGACCTGCGCAAGCAGCTCGGCTCCGGCGCCACGCTCACCGTCGCCAGCGACCAGGGCCCCGCCGTCTCGAAGTCGATCTCGGGCCTCACCACCGAGGGCGCGCTCGGCCTGGTCTTCGCGGTGATCGTGATCCTGGTCTTCCTGGCCTCGCTCCGCTCCACCCTGGTCACCGCGATCTCCATCCCGCTCTCCGTCGTCCTGGCGCTGATCGTGCTGTGGACGCGTGACCTGTCGCTGAACGTCCTCACGCTCGGCGCGCTCACCATCGCGATCGGCCGCGTGGTCGACGACTCGATCGTGGTGCTCGAAAACATCAAGCGCCATCTGAGCTACGGCGAGGAACGGCAGAGCGCGATCACCGCCGCGGTGAAGGAAGTCGCCGGCGCGGTCACGTCCTCGACGCTCACCACGGTCGCGGTGTTCCTGCCGATCGGACTCGTCGGCGGCATCGTCGGAGAGCTGTTCGGTTCGTTCTCGCTCACCGTCACGGCGGCCCTGCTCGCCTCGCTCCTCGTCTCGCTGACGGTCGTCCCGGTCTTCTCGTACTGGTTCCTGCGCCCGCCGAAGGAAGCGCTCGGGGTCAGCCCCGAGGAGGCGCGCCGGATCGCGGAGAAGAAGGAGAACAGCAGCAGGCTCCAGCGGCTGTACGTGCCGGTGCTGCGGTTCGCGACCCGCCGCAGGATCATGAGCGTGGCCATCGCCGTCGTGGTGCTGCTCGCCACGTTCGGTATGGCCCCGCTGCTCAAGACCAACTTCTTCGACCAGGGCGACCAGGAAGTCATCTCCCTCAAGCAGGAACTGGCCCCGGGTACGAGCCTCGAATCGGCCGACGCCGCGGCCAAGAAGGTCGAGAAGGTCCTCGCCGGTCTGGACGACGTCAAGGACTACCAGGTCACCGTCGGCTCCTCCGGCTTCATGGCCGCCTTCGGCGGCGGCTCCGGTGCCAACCAGGCGTCGTACCAGGTGACACTGAAGGACGCCACGACGTACGCGGCGACCCAGGACCGTATCGAGAAGGCACTGGCGAAGCTCGACGGCATCGGCGAGACGACGGTCGGCGCGGGCGGCGGCTTCGGCAGCCAGGACCTGAGCGTCGTGGTGAAGGCGTCGGAGGCGGACACCCTCAAGAAGGCGGCGAGCCAGGTACGGGACGCCGTCGCGACCCTCGACGACGTCACCGACGTCCAGAGCGACCTCGCGCAGAGCGTGCCGCGGATCTCCGTCACCGCCAACTCCAAGGCCGCCGCGGCCGGTTTCAGTGACGCGACGCTCGGCGCGGCCGTCACGCAGGCCGTACGCGGTACCCCGGCGGGTTCGGCGATCCTCGGCGACACGGAGCGGGACGTCGTCATCACGTCGGCCAAGCCGGCGACGACCATCGCCCAGCTGAAGGACCTTCCGCTGGGTCCGGTGAAGCTCGGTCAGGTCGCCGACGTGAAGCTGGTCCCCGGACCGGTCTCGCTGACCCGTATCGACGGGGCGCGTGCCGCCACGATCACGGCGCGGCCGACCGGCGACAACACCGGTGCGGTGAGCGCGTCCCTCCAGAAGAAGATCGACGCCCTCGACCTCCCGCAGGGCGCGACCGCCTCCATCGGCGGTGTCTCGCAGGACCAGGACGACGCCTTCGTCAAGCTCGGCCTCGCCATGCTGGCGGCCATCGCGATCGTCTTCATGCTGCTGGTCGGTACCTTCAGGTCGCTGATCCAGCCGCTGATCCTGCTGGTCTCGATCCCGTTCGCCGCGACCGGCGCGCTCGGGCTCCTGCTCCTGACGGGGACGCCGCTCGGGGTGCCCGCGATGATCGGCATGCTGATGCTGATCGGCATCGTGGTGACCAACGCGATCGTGCTGATCGACCTGATCAACCAGTACAGGTCGCAGGGTCTGGGCGTGGTGGAAGCGGTCGTCGAGGGTGGCCGCCACCGGCTCCGCCCGATCCTGATGACGGCGCTCGCCACGATCTTCGCGCTGCTGCCGATGGCGCTGGGGATCACCGGTCAGGGCGGCTTCATCGCGCAGCCGCTCGCGGTCGTGGTGATCGGCGGTCTGGTGACGTCCACGCTGCTGACGCTGCTCCTGGTGCCCGCGCTGTACGCGATGGTGGAGCTGCGGAAGGAACGCCGCGCGAAGAAGAAGGCGGCCAAGCGGGAAGCGGCGTCGGACCCGTCCCCGGCCGAGACCGACCGTGAACCGGCCAACGCGTAGTCCGTTCGGTCCCTTCGGGGACAGGCGGTCGCGGTAACGGGACCGTCAAGGGGTGTGGGCCCGGCGTACGAGAGGTACGCCGGGCCCACACCCCTTACACGTTTCCGGAGCCGGAGCCGGAGCCGGAGCCGGGGTTGGAGCGGGAGCGGGAGCGGGAGCCGGGCCCGTAGCCGGGCCACGACTGGCGTGGCCCGCGGGCGTCAGGCGCCGTGCCGCTCCGGCTTGTCCTCGGAGCGGGGGAGCGGGATGTCGGCCGGGACGGACATGCCGACCACGCCGGGAAGCTGCCGCGCCGGCGCGACAGCGCCCGCGCGCACCGCGCTGCGCGCGAAGAACGCCGCCGCACCGGTGCACAGCACCATTCCGGCGAACAGCGGCACCGCCGTCCCGCCGCCCGCCAGCCCCACCAGCGGCGCCACCACGGCTCCCAGCAGGCTCTGCGCCGTACCGAGCAGCGCGGAGCCGGTTCCCGCCGCCTGCGGGACCCGGGCGATCGCCAGGGACGCGGCGTTCGGGAACACCAGGCCGAGACCGCCGAACATCGCGGCGATGAGCGGCGCGTACACCGGGAGCGTCAGGACACCGGCCACCGTGACGGCCAGCAGCACGAGCGTGGACGCGAGCATCGTGTACAGGCCCGTGCGCAGCAGGCGCTGCGGGGCGACCCGGCCCGCCAGCCTGGTGCTCGTCGCGTTCGAGAGCGTGGAGATCACCGCGCCGCCGGAGAAGACCACGGACGACGTGCCGACGCTCAGCCCCAGGACGTTCTGGAGCAGGAACGGCGATCCCGCGATGTAGCAGAACAGCGCGCCGAAGGCGAAGGCGAACGCGAACGTGTAGCCGACGTACGCGCGGTCACCCGCGACCTCCCGCACCCCGCGCCACACCCCTCCGCCGCCGGCCCTGCGCCGCTCGGCCGGCAGGCTCTCCCGTACGGCTGCCAGCACGCCCACCAGCGCGAGCAGCGAGACGCCGGTGAGCACCCAGAACACGGCTCGCCAGCCCGCCGCGCCGATCACCGCACCGCCCGCGAGCGGCGCGAGGATCGGCGCCGTGCTCGACAGGGTCATCAGGATGCCGAACAGCCGTGCCGCCGCCGGGCCTTCGGTGACGTCGGAGACCACGGCCCGGCCGATCACGACCCCCGCGGCCCCGGTGAACCCGGTCACCAGGCGCAGCACGATCAGCCACTCCAGCGACGGCGCGAGCGCGCACAGCGCGGTGGCCGCGGCGCACACCGCCGCACCGGCGAGCAGCGGTCGGCGCCGCCCGTACCGGTCGGACAGCGGGCCGAAGACCAGGTGGCCGAGCGTCATGCCGATCAGGAACGCGGTGAGGGTGAGCTGCACCCCGGACGGGTCCGTGTGCAGTTCGGTGGCGATACCGGGAAAGGCCGGCAGATACATGTCGGTCGACAGCGGACCGACGAAGCACAGAAGGACGAGCGCTGCGGTGAGCAGGGGCACGGCGGGACATCTCCAGCATCCGAGTGAGGAACAGGGGTCGCAGGGACGGTTACTCGGAGGGATGGCTGGAGCAGAGGCGCCCCGGAGACGACCGCGAGGCGGAGCCGGGTCGAACCCGCTCAAGAAACGCCTCACATCGTAATGACGTACTGATCCTGGAAGAACGCGGGGGCGCCCCGCCACAGGCGGGGCGCCCCTGACACGCGATCACGGAACGCGTGGTTACGGCAGCGCCAGCATCCGTTCCAGCGCCAGCCGGGAGTACTCCGCCGTCTCCTCGTCGACCTGGATGCGGTTGACCTCGTTGCCCTCGGCCAGCGACTCCAGCGTCCACACCAGATGCGGCAGGTCGATGCGGTTCATCGTGGAGCAGAAGCAGACCGTCTTGTCGAGGAAGACGATTTCCTTGTCCTCGGCAGCGAAACGATTCGCCAGCCGCTGCACCAGGTTGAGTTCCGTGCCGATCGCCCACTTGGAACCGGCCGGGGCCTCTTCGAGCGCCTTGATGATGTACTCCGTCGAGCCCACGTAGTCCGCCGCGGACACGACCTCGTGCTTGCACTCCGGGTGCACCAGCACATTGACGCCCGGGATCCGCTCCCGTACCTCCTGGACGGAGTCCAGCGAGAAGCGGCCGTGCACGGAGCAGTGGCCGCGCCACAGGATCATCCTGGCGTCCCGCAGCTGCTCGGCGGTGAGCCCGCCGTTCGGCTTGTGCGGGTTGTAGAGGACACAGTCCTCCAGCGACATCCCGAGGTCACGCACCGCGGTGTTGCGGCCCAGGTGCTGGTCGGGCAGGAAGAGCACCTTCTCGCCCTGTTCGAAGGCCCAGTTCAGGGCGCGCTCGGCGTTCGAGGACGTGCAGATCGTGCCGCCGTGCTTGCCGGTGAACGCCTTGATGTCGGCGGAGGAGTTCATGTACGAGACCGGCACGACCTGGTCCGCCACGCCCGCCTCGGTCAGTACGTCCCAGCACTCGGCGACCTGCTCCGCCGTGGCCATGTCGGCCATGGAGCAGCCGGCCGCCAGGTCGGGCAGGACGACCTTCTGGTCGTCGCCGGTCAGGATGTCCGCGGACTCCGCCATGAAGTGCACGCCGCAGAAGACGATGTACTCCGCCTCGGGGCGCGCCGCCGCGTCCCTGGCGAGCTTGAAGGAGTCTCCGGTGACGTCCGCGAACTGGATGACCTCGTCGCGCTGGTAGTGGTGGCCGAGGACGAAGACCTTGTCCCCGAGCTTCTCTTTCGCCGCGCGGGCACGCTCCACCAGATCAGGGTCTGACGGGGCGGGCAGGTCGCCGGGGCACTCCACGCCACGCTCGCTGCGCGGGTCGGCGTCGCGGCCGAGCAGCAGCAGTGCCAGGGGCGTCGGCTGGACATCGAGAACCTGTCGGGGCTGGGCGGTGGTCACGTCACGCACCCTTTCTTCTCTGCAGACGAGCCTTTTCGTCTAATTGACGCTATCTATCATAGTCCCTTCATGTCACGTTGACGACACCGATAGCGTCGATGTGACGCGTTCCAGGGGAGAGCGGCACGGCGGGGGATACGGGTGGGGCCACGGAGTCCCGCCGGGCGCGTGCGTGTGCGAGCATGAACGAGGGAAGACACATGCCAGGGCCAGGAATGAATCCGCGGCCATGCCGGTTGCAACGTCGGCAAGCAGTCCGTACAACCCGGGAGAGAAGCAGATGTCCGTATCGGACGACACCACAACCGTGAGCGACGGCATCCTCCTGTCCGACGCCGCCGCGGGCAAGGTCAAGGCCCTGCTGGACCAGGAAGGCCGGGACGACCTCGCACTGCGCGTCGCGGTCCAGCCCGGCGGCTGCTCGGGCCTCCGCTACCAGCTGTTCTTCGACGAGCGTTCGCTCGACGGCGATGTCGTGAAGGACTTCGGCGGCGTCAAGGTCGTCACCGACCGGATGAGCGCCCCGTACCTGGGTGGTGCCTCCATCGACTTCGTCGACACGATCGAGAAGCAGGGCTTCACGATCGACAACCCGAACGCCACGGGTTCCTGCGCCTGCGGCGACTCCTTCAGCTGAACGCCCGATCCAGCCGTACAGCTGGAACGCGGAAGGCGGCGATCCCCTCGGGGGTCGCCGCCTTCCGTATGTACGGGTGCGTCAGGCATGTACGGGTGCGTCAGCCGAGAGGGATCACGTCGCCCGTCACTCCGTCCACCACCTGCCGGCCGCCCAGCGGCCGGTCCAGCGTCGTCCGCGCGGTCACTTCCTTGGCGAGGGCCACGCAGACCTCCTTGCCGTCCGGCGGATCCGACACCGGACCGGTCACCTTCACCTTGACCGCGGTACCGCTCTCGTCCGCGCTCACCCCGTACTCACCGCACACCCCGCCCCAGAACCGCAGTGTCAGCGTCCTGCCCTCCGCGCTGTACGACGTGACGCGCCGCTGACCGGGGCCCGCCGAGGCGGGGCCGCCCGGCAGCTCCTTGTGCGGGGGAGCGGGCCGCGTCAGGAAACGCGGCGCCACCGCCGGCTGCGCCAGCGTGTACGACGGCGCGCCGCCGCCGGGCGCCGCCTCGAACAGCCACGAGGGGACGAGCGTCCGCCGCCCCTCCACGGAGTGCACCGCGAGACCGAAGACCGCCTTCTCGATGGTCACCGGCGCACGGGCCGCCCCGGCCTGCGGCGTGCACGGTGCCTGTGCCCGGGACCTGCCGGCCGCAGGCACCGCGGTCGCGCAGCCACCGCTCCCGCTGTCGACACGCGGAGTGTTCAGCTGCTTCAGCGCCTCCGCCGCGCCGATCACCGGGTACTCGTCGCCGGGATCAGGGGCGTTCAGCTGTCCGCTGCCGCCGAGCAGTCCGCCGTCCGCGCCCACCTGGAGCCCGGTCGCCCAGCCGTACGTGGGCAGCCCGCCGATCACCGGGTCCGCGTTGACCAGCCGGACCGCGCCCCGCAGCCGGTGGGCGTCGATTTTCGCGTCGTCCTGGCCCAGCGCCTTGAGAACCGGGGCCGCCGCCTTCCTCGCGGCCGCCTCGCTGACGGCGGAGCCGTTGCCCGTCCCGGCGCCCGTGCCGCTGCCGGTGCCAGGGCAGCCGCTCCTGCCCTTGAGACAGTTGTCGCCGCCCTTCGACGGGCCGAAGAGGTCGTACGTCCATGCCCCGGGCTCCTGCTTCTGGACCCGCAGCACCGGTCCTGAACCGTCGTGCGCCGCACCGACCTTCCACGTCGTGCCGTCCGTGCGGGGCGTACCCGTCAGCCCGAGGGCCCTGGCCAGCCGGGTCACGTCCGCCGCGCCGACGTCCCCTTCCGTACGGTAGACGCGCGCCGAGTCCGGCCCCTCGGGCAGCGCGCCCCTGGCGCGGTAGACGACCCCGTGCGGATCCGGCTCGCCCGGCGCGATGCCGTTGGGCGGCGGTCCGCCGGGGCCGCCGGGCGCCGGGCCCGGGTGGCCGTCGAGTGCGAGCGGCGGCGGATTGCCGTCGGCCGCCGGCGCGCCGCTGCGGTGGTCGCTGCCCGAGGCGCTGGTCGCGAGCCAGGCGCCGCCGCCCGCGGCGACCAGTACCGCTGCCGTGACGGTGACGGCGGCGAGCGGAGAACGCCGCCACCGCGCGCCGCCGGCGCCCGTGGTCCCGGTGCTGTGCGTACTGTTCACCGCTGGCTCCTCAGTCTGCCTGGTTGGACTTGCCATCCTGACGGGACACCGGTCTGACGGAGGGGATGGACGCGCGGTTCCGGTCCGTGTCTTCGCCGCGCCGGTTCGCGGCGCGGCCCCGGTGCCGAAGAGACCATGGTCCGGTGGCTCCCGCGACCCGGTAGCGTGGACTGTCAACCGTTCTCGCCCCCTGGAGCGTTCCCGCCGTGCGAATCGCAGTCTCCGGCTCCATCGCCACCGACCATCTGATGACGTTTCCCGGCCGCTTCGCCGACCAACTGGTCGCCGATCAGCTGCACACGGTCTCCCTGTCCTTCCTGGTCGACAACCTCGACGTGCGCAGGGGCGGTGTCGGCGCGAACATCTGCTTCGGCATGGGCCAGCTGGGCACAGGCCCGATCCTCGTCGGCGCGGCGGGCGCGGACTTCGACGAGTACCGCGGCTGGCTCGACCGCCACGGCGTCGACACCGCCTCCGTCCGTATCTCGGAGGTCCTGCACACCGCGCGGTTCGTCTGCACGACGGACGCCGACCACAACCAGATCGGTTCCTTCTACACGGGCGCGATGAGCGAGGCCCGCCAGATCGAGCTGAAGAAGGTCGCCGACCGCGTCGGCGGTCTCGACCTGGTACTGATCGGCGCGGACGACCCCGAGGCGATGCTCCGCCACACCGAGGAGTGCCGCAGCCGCAAGATCCCGTTCGCCGCGGACTTCTCCCAGCAGATCGCCCGGATGACCGGCGACGACATCCGCACCCTGCTCGACGGCGCCACCTACCTCTTCTCCAACGAGTACGAGAAGGGGCTCATCGAGTCCAAGACCGGCTGGACGGACGCCGAGATCCTGGACCGGGTCGGCCACCGCGTCACCACGCTCGGCAAGCAGGGCGTACGGATCGAGGCCACCGGCGCCGAGACGATCGTGGTCGGCTGCCCGGAGGAGGACACGAAGGCCGACCCGACCGGCGTCGGCGACGCCTTCCGCGCCGGATTCCTCTCCGGTCTCTCCTGGGGTGTCAGCCTGGAGCGCGCGGCCCAGGTCGGCTGCATGCTCGCGACACTGGTCATCGAGACGGTGGGCACGCAGGAGTACACCCTGCGCAGGACCCACTTCATGGACCGCTTCACCAAGGCGTACGGCCACGAGGCCGCGGAAGAGATCCAGGGCCGCCTGAACTGCCCGGCCTGACCCGCCCCACCGGCGGCGCACGGCCGGACCGGGCCTCAGGACACAGGGCCTCAGGACACCCGGCGGACCACATACGCGACACCGTGGTCCGCCGGCTCCTCGCCCACGTACTCCTGGCCGCGCATCTCGCACCACGCCGGAATGTCCAGCCGCGCGGCCTCGTCGTCCGAGAGCACGGCGACCGTCCCGCCCACCGGGACCTCGCCGAACACCTTGGCCAGCTCGATCACCGGGATCGGACACCGCCTGCCGAGCGCGTCCACCACGAGCGAGGGCGCGGTACCGGGCAGCGCGTCACCGGACCGACCACCGGACACCGGACCACCGGAAGGATCCCCGGGCGCCCCGGCGCCCGGCGCCGGCCGCCCCGAGCCGGCCAGCGGCGCCGACACCGGCGCGCCGAGCCGGGCGCGTACGCCGGACACCGCGCCCGGCAGCACCTCCAGGAACCGGTCCACCTCCGCGTCCGGTGTCCCGAGCGGGAGCGAGACCCGGACGTTGCCCTCCGACAGGACGCCCATCGCCCGCAGCACATGGCTCGGCGTCAGCGTGCTGCTCGTACAGGACGAGCCCGAGTTGACGGAGAAGTCCGCCCGGTCCAGCTCGTGCAGCAGGCTCTCGCCGTCCACGTAGAGGCAGGAGAAGGTGACGAGATGCGGGAGCCGGCGCACCGGATCGCCCACCACCTCGACATCCGGCACCAGCTCGGGCACCCGCGCCCGGATCCGGTCCACCAGCACGCGCAGCCGCACGTCCTCGTCCGCGGCCTGCGCGCGCACCGCCCGCAGCGAGGCCACCGCCGCCACGATCGCCGGGATGTTCTCGAAGCCGGGCACGCGTCCCGACTCCCGCTCGTCGGCCGGACCCCGACGGGCGAACCTCACCCCTTTGCGTACGGCGAGCAGCCCGACCCCGGCGGGCCCGCCCCATTTGTGCGCGCTCGCGGTGAGCAGCGACCAGGCGCCGTCCACCGGAGCCCAGCCCAGCGACTGCGCCGCGTCCACCAGCAGCGGCACGCCCCGGCTCCGGCACGCCTCGGCCACCGCCGCCACCGGCTGCTCCGTACCCACCTCGTGGTTCGCGGACTGGAGACACGCCAGCGCGGTGTCGTCGCGCAGCGCCCCGGCGTACGTCCCCGGCGACACCGCTCCGTACCGGTCGACGGGTACCTCGGTCACCTCGCCGCCGGTCGCGTCCCCGTGCGCCCGTGCCGCGTGCAGAACAGACGAGTGCTCCACCGCGGACACGACGGCATGGGATCCGACACGCCGACGCCCGAAAAGAGCCCCGGACATTCCTGAATGCACCGCGGATGTCCCCGAAGGGGTGAAAACCAGCTCGTCGGGACGGCAGCCGACGGCCTCGGCCGCGGACTCCCTGGCGGCGTCGAGGAGCAGCCGGGCCCGCCGTCCCTCCCGGTAGAGACGGGCCGGATCCGCCCAACCCTCGTCCAGGGACGCGTGGAGGGCCTGCCGGGCGACGGGATGCAGCGGTGCGGACGAGGCCGTGTCGAAGTAAGGCACAGCGCCACGCTAACCCCGGTACCCGGAGGGGGCGTCAGAAGTGCCCCGGAGGCGGGCATTCCATCCCTTCGGGGTGCCGTGCGGCGCGTTGGGTACCCTCCCCGCGCGACCCCAAATTGCGTCCAGTAGGGTTTGGTCCGCATAAACATCCAAACCCCTGCCCGTGTCAGGGCCGGCGACCGACCGAGACGGCCGCAGCCGGCCGCGCGGGCGAGACTCTCGGGAAGGCGCTACGTGAGTCCCAACGGCTCCGACCGCTCGTCGCGGCGCCCGATGCGGCGGCAGCTGCCGCAGGTGCTGACTGCGGGCCTGATCCTTGCGACCGCAACCGGTTGCACCTACAAGGACTTCCCCCGCCTTGGTATGCCTACGCCGGTGACGGAGGAGGCCCCTCGGGTGCTCTCCCTGTGGCAGGGCTCGTGGGCGGCAGCGCTCATCACGGGCATTCTGGTGTGGGGTCTGATCCTGTGGAGCATCATCTTCCACCGGCGCAGCCGCACCAAGATCGAGGTACCTCCGCAGACCAGGTACAACATGCCCATCGAGGCGTTGTACACCGTGGTCCCCCTCATCATCGTCTCGGTGTTCTTCTACTTCACCGCCCGCGATGAGTCGAAGCTCCTCGAGCTCAAGCCGAAGCCGGTCCACACCGTGAACGTGGTCGGCTATCAGTGGAGCTGGGGCTTCAACTACATCGAGAACGTGGACGGGAACGACTCCACGGGGATCTCGGCCAACGACCGCACCAACCTGGAAGCCATTCCGGACAAGTTCCAGAAGGCGTTCCCCAAGGGAGCCGAAGGCGTCTACGACGCCGGTGTCCCGGGCGAGCGGAACCCCCAGAACGGCGACCCGGGCCCGACCCTGTGGCTGGCCAAGGGTGAGCGCGTCCGGTTCATCCTGACCTCGCGCGACGTCATCCACGACTTCTGGGTGGTCCCCTTCCTGATGAAGCAGGACGTCATCCCGGGGCACACGAACTCCTTCGAGGTGACTCCCAATCAGGAGGGCACCTTCCGGGGCAAGTGCGCCGAGCTGTGCGGCGTCGACCACTCGCGGATGCTCTTCAACGTCAAGGTCGTCTCCCCGGAGCGCTACCAGAAGCACTTGGAGGACCTGCACAAGAAGGGTCAGGACGGCTACATCCCGGCAGGCATCAAGCAGACGGCACCGGCCAGGAACGCGGAGAAGAAGACACTGTGAGCATCCTCAACGAACCACAGGGTGCCGCGGCTGCTGACGACTCGTATGCCAACGAGGTGCCGGTACGGCGCAAGCAGCCCGGAACCGTCGTCGTGAAGTGGCTGACCACCACTGACCACAAGACGATCGGCACGATGTACCTGGTCACGTCGTTCGCGTTCTTCTGCATCGGCGGTCTGATGGCGCTCTTCATGCGCGCCGAGCTGGCCCGCCCCGGCACGCAGATCATGTCGAACGAGCAGTTCAACCAGGCGTTCACGATGCACGGCACGATCATGCTGCTGATGTTCGCTACGCCGCTGTTCGCCGGATTCGCGAACTGGATCATGCCGCTGCAGATCGGCGCGCCCGACGTGGCGTTCCCGCGGCTGAACATGTTCGCCTACTGGCTGTACCTCTTCGGCTCGATCATCGCGGTGGCCGGCTTCATCACCCCGCAGGGTGCCGCCGACTTCGGCTGGTTCGCCTACTCCCCGCTGTCGGACGCCGTCCGCTCGCCGGGTATCGGCGCCGACATGTGGATCATGGGTCTGGCCTTCTCCGGCTTCGGCACGATCCTCGGCTCGGTCAACTTCATCACCACGATCATCTGCATGCGCGCCCCCGGCATGACGATGTTCCGGATGCCGATCTTCACCTGGAACGTGCTGCTGACCGGTGTGCTGGTCCTGCTGGCCTTCCCCGTGCTCGCCGCCGCCCTCTTCGCACTGGAGGCGGACCGCAAGTTCGGAGCACATGTCTTTGATGCCGCCAACGGCGGATCGCTGCTCTGGCAACACCTCTTCTGGTTCTTCGGGCATCCAGAGGTGTACATCATCGCCTTGCCCTTCTTCGGGATCATCTCCGAGGTGATCCCGGTGTTCAGCCGCAAGCCGATGTTCGGTTACATCGGCCTGGTGGCCGCGACCATCGCCATCGCCGGTCTCTCGGTGACGGTCTGGGCGCACCACATGTACGTGACGGGCGGGGTACTGCTCCCGTTCTTCTCGTTCATGACCTTCCTGATCGCGGTGCCGACCGGGGTGAAGTTCTTCAACTGGATCGGCACGATGTGGAAGGGCTCACTGTCCTTCGAGACACCGATGCTCTGGACGATCGGCTTCCTGGTCACCTTCACCTTCGGTGGCCTGACCGGCGTCATCCTGGCCTCACCGCCGCTGGACTTCCACGTCTCCGACTCGTACTTCGTCGTCGCCCACTTCCACTACGTGGTCTTCGGTACGGTCGTGTTCGCGATGTTCGCCGGATTCCACTTCTGGTGGCCGAAGTTCACCGGCAAGATGCTGGACGAGCGGCTCGGCAAGATCACTTTCTGGACGCTGTTCATCGGCTTCCACGGCACCTTCCTCGTCCAGCACTGGCTGGGTGCCGAGGGCATGCCGCGCCGGTACGCGGACTACCTCGCGGCCGACGGGTTCACGACGCTGAACACCATCTCCACGATCAGCTCGTTCCTCCTCGGACTGTCGATCCTGCCGTTCTTCTACAACGTGTGGAAGACCGCCAAGTACGGCAAGAAGGTCGAGGTCGACGACCCGTGGGGCTACGGCCGCTCGCTCGAATGGGCGACGTCGTGCCCGCCGCCGAGGCACAACTTCGCCTCGCTGCCGCGGATCCGTTCCGAATCCCCGGCGTTCGACCTGCACCACCCTGAGATCGCCGCCCTGGACGAACTCGTCGGTCACGGCCAGAAGGACACCGCCCTGTCCGGCGGCAAGGAGGTCGGGAAGTGAAGATCCAAGGCAGGCTGTTCATCTGGCTGGGTATCTTCATCCTGGCCATCGCCGTCCTGTACGGCGTGTGGTCGAAGGAAGCCGCCGGCACCACCGCGCTCTTCCTGGCGTTCGGCCTGGCCATCATGATCGGCTTCTACCTGTCGTTCACGGCCCGGCGCGTGGACGCGCTGGCCCAGGACAACAAGGAAGCCGATGTCGCGGACGAGGCCGGCGAGGTGGGGTTCTTCTCCCCGCACAGCTGGCAGCCGTTCTCGCTGGCGATCGGTGGCGCCCTGGCCTTCCTGGCCGTGGCGATCGGCTGGTGGCTGCTCTACTTCTCGGCTCCGCTGATCTTCGTCGGACTCTGGGGCTGGGTCTTCGAGTACTACCGCGGTGAGAGCCGCAACCAGTAACACGTACAGCAGCACCACGTGGCCCGGACACTCCGTGACGGAGGGTCCGGGTCACTCTTTTGCCTCACTCGTCGCGCTGTCGGCGACGAAGTCTCCATAACGTGAGGCCATGAACCACACGCCACGCATCCGCACCGTACTCAGTTGCAGCCTGCTGGTCGTGTCCCTCGGGGCGGGCGCGACAGCGTGCGGCGGTCACACGGACAGCAGTTCACTCTCCGTCAAGCCCTACGACGCCGCCGGACAGATCGCCGTCCACGGGCCGCAGGGCAAGGGCAAGGCAGACCCCGACAAGCCGCTCGAAGTCACCGCCAAGGACAGCGAAGACCGCATCACCGACGTCACGGCCAGGGACACCGCGGGCCACTACCTCGCGGGAGAGCTGAACGCCGACGGCACCCGGTGGCGCTCCACCGCGCCGCTCGCGGCCGGCACCCGTTACACCGTCAAGGTCTCCACGGAGGACGAGGACGGAGCCCCAGGCTCCCGTGTGCTCACGCTCGACACCTCCGCCGCCAAGAAGCTCCTCAAGGTCACATTCGGCCCGCAGGCGGGCAAGTACGGCGTCGGCCAGCCCATCACGGCCGAGCTGAGCGCCCCGGTGAAGTCCAAGGAGGCCAGGGCCGTCGTCGAACGCTCCCTCAGAGTCACCTCCATGCCCGCGGTCACCGGTGCCTGGCACTGGGTCGACGACAAGAACCTGCACTTCCGCCCCAAGGAGTACTGGCCCGCGAACGCCACCATCACCGCGACCGGGTCACTCCAAGGGGTGAAAGTCACCGGCAAGCTGTACGGCGCTGCCGTGAAACCCCTCAAGCTCACCACCGGCGACCGCGTCGAGGCCATCACCGACTCGGAAACACACCAGATGACGGTCCTGCGCAACGGCAAGGAGATCAACACCGTGCCGGTGACCACCGGCAAGCCGGGCTTCTCCACCCGCAACGGCATCAAAGTCATCCTCGGCAAGGAACAGTTCGTGCGGATGCGCGGCACGACCGTCGGCATCGCGGAAGGCAGCGGCGACTCCTACGACCTGCCCGTCCACTGGGCCACCCGGGTGACATGGAGCGGTGAGTACGTGCACGCCGCGCCGTGGTCCGTCGGGTCCCAGGGCTCCGCCAACGTCAGCCACGGCTGTATCGGAATGTCCACCGACAACGCCGAGTGGTTCTTCGAGACCGTGCGCCCGGGAGACATCGTCAAGGTCATCAACAGCGGCGGCGAGATGATGGAACCGTTCGGCAACGGCTTCGGCGACTGGAACCTGAACTGGGACAAGTGGCGCAAGGGCAGCGTCCTGCAGGCCGGAACCAGGGACGGCAGCACCCCCGCCGACGCGGCCCGGCTGCGCCCCCAGCTCTGACCGCCACCGGCACCGGCCGGGGCGGCGTGGGACGGCGCGCCGGGGGCGCCGTCCTCCTCAGGCTCCGACGGCGAGCCTGCGGCGCAGCAGGGCGGCCAGGGAGTCCGCGAAATCGACCGGTTCGACCGGGAGGGTCACCGCGGCCTCCGCGCGGCTCCACGTGGCCAGCCAGGCGTCCTGCGGGCGGCCGATGAGCAGCAGCACGGGCGGGCAGTTGAAGATTTCGTCCTTGATCTGCCGGCAGACGCCCATGCCGCCCGCGGGGGTCGTCTCCCCGTCCAGCACGCAGACGTCGATCCCGCCCCTGCCGAGGGCCTTGAGGACCGCGGGCAGGGTCGCGCACTCCAGGAACTCGACCGGCGGTACGTCGGAGGCCGGCCTGCGCCCCGCCGCCAGCCGTACCTGCTCGCGGGTGTGCGCGTTGTCGCTGTAGACCAGCACCGTGGCGGTCGGCTGCATTGTTCCTCCGTGACATCAGTGTCTGCGAGGGCTTCAGGGCTTCAGTGCCATGAACCGATGCGCGGATGCTACTCCGTCGGACAGCCTGTCAGGAGGGGTAAGAGCACCTCTTCGCTGGGCTGTTCGGGCAGGACATGCCCCATGAACACACCGAACGGCACCCCCCGGAGTGAGGGCGGGATAAGCGACCGACATAATGTCGGTCGTGGCGACAGCAACGACAGTAGAAACCGGGCACACGCACCCGTCGGTGAATCGGCCGAACCTCACCAGCGTCGGAACCATCATCTGGTTGAGTTCCGAGCTGATGTTCTTCGCGGCCCTCTTCGCGATGTACTTCACCCTTCGCTCAGTGACGGGCGAGGCGCACTGGAAGGAAGTGGCCGGGGACCTGAATGTGCCGTTCTCGGCAACGAACACCACGATCCTGGTGCTCTCCTCCCTCACCTGCCAGCTGGGCGTCTTCGCCGCTGAGCGCGGTGACGTGAAGAAGCTCCGCTCCTGGTTCGTGATCACCTTCGTGATGGGTGCGATCTTCATCGGCGGTCAGATCTTCGAGTACACGGAGCTGGTCAAGGACGACGGCCTTTCGCTGTCCTCCGACCCGTACGGCTCGGTGTTCTACCTGACCACCGGCTTCCACGGCCTGCACGTGACGGGCGGTCTGATCGCGTTCCTGTTCGTTCTCGGCAGGACGTACGCGGCCAAGAGGTTCACCCACGAGCAGGCAACCGCAGCCATCGTCGTGTCCTATTACTGGCACTTCGTCGATGTCGTCTGGATCGGCCTTTTCGCCACGATCTATTTGATCCAGTAGCGAGCCCGAGCGCCAGAAGCGCTCGCACACAGTCCAGAAGCACCGACGCAGAAGATCCTGACACCGGGGTAATCCGTGAAAAAGCTCTCCTCACGACGACGCCATCCGCTGGCGGCGGTCGTCGTCCTACTCTTCGCGCTGGCGGCCACGGGGGGGCTGTACGCCGTGTTCGCGCCCGCGGACAAGGCGCAGGCCGACACAACCGCCCAGTCTCTCGCCATCGACGAGGGCAAGAAGCTCTACTCCGTCGGCTGCGCGAGCTGCCACGGCGTGGGCGGTCAGGGCAGTACCGACGGTCCCAGCCTGGTCGGCGTCGGCGCGGCCGCCGTCGACTTCCAGGTCGGTACCGGCCGGATGCCCGCGCAGCAGCCCGGCGTGCAGGTCCCGAAGAAGAAGGTCATCTACTCGCAGAGTGAGATCGACCAGCTCGCCGGGTACATCGCGTCCCTGGGCGCGGGGCCGAACATCCCGACCGCGGCGCAGTACAGCCCCGCGGGCGCGGACGTCGCCAAGGGCGGTGACCTGTTCCGCACCAACTGCGCGCAGTGCCACAACTTCACGGGCAAGGGCGGTGCCCTGACCCAGGGCAAGTTCGCCCCGGACCTGGCCGACGTGAGCGCGAAGCACATCTACGAGGCCATGCAGACCGGCCCGCAGAACATGCCCTCCTTCCCCGACACGACGATGCCGGAGGAGCAGAAGAAGGAAATCATCAAGTTCATCCATACGGTGAACGGGTCGAACGCCGAAAGCCCCGGAGGCCTCAGCCTCGGTGGTCTCGGTCCCGTCAGTGAGGGTCTGTTCGGCTGGATCTTCGGTATGGGCGCGATGGTCGCGCTTGCCATCTGGGTCGCGGCCCACACCGCTAAGGCCAAGAAGTCATGAGTAACCAAGAAGAGAATTCAGAAGAGAACCTGCCGAGCGAGCAGGGCGCCGGACACGGCTCGGTGGCGGTCGCGGACAATCCGTTCGCCGACCCCGGTCTGCCGGCCCACCAGCCGCGTATCCAGGACATCGACGAGGCAGCCGCCAAGCGCTCCGAGCGCGTGGTCGCCTTCCTTTTCACGCTGTCCATGCTGGCGACGATCGCCTTCATCGCGTCGTATGTGATTTTCCCGGTCGACAAGATCATTTACATCTTCCCGATCGGTCACGTCAGCGTGCTGAACTTCGCCCTGGGAGTTTCCCTGGGCGTGGCGCTGTTCACCATCGGCGCCGGAGCGGTCCACTGGGCCAGGACGCTGATGTCGGACCAGGAGATCCCCGACGAGCGTCATCCGATCGAGGCGTCGCCCGAGGTCAAGGCCCAGGTCATGGCCGACTTCGCGGCAGGCGCAGCCGAGTCGGGCATCGGACGGCGCAAGCTGATCCGCACCACGATGTTCGGCGCGATGGCCCTGGTGCCGCTCTCCGGCGTCATGCTGCTGCGCGACCTCGGTCCGCTGCCGGAGAAGAAGCTCCGTACGACGCTGTGGGCCAAGGGCAAGCAGCTCATCAACATGAACACGATGGAGCCGCTGCGTCCCGAGGACGTCTCCGTGGGCTCGCTCACCTTCGTCATGCCCGAGGGCCTGGAGGAGGACAGCGAGGAGTTCCAGAAGGAGATCGCCAAGGCCGCCGTGATGATCGTCAGGCTCCAGCCCGACGACATCAAGGACAAGCGCGAGCTGGAGTGGTCCCACGAGGGCATCGTGGCGTACTCCAAGATCTGCACCCACGTGGGCTGTCCCATCAGCCTGTACGAGCAGCAGACGCACCACGTGCTCTGCCCCTGCCACCAGTCCACCTTCGACCTCTCCGACGGCGCCCGCGTCATCTTCGGCCCGGCCGGTCACGCTCTCCCGCAGCTGCGGATCGGTGTGAACGGTGAGGGCAATCTCGAGGCGCTCGGCGACTTCGACGAGCCCGTCGGTCCTGCCTTCTGGGAGCGCGGATGAGTACTGCGAACGATTCACAGCGCACAGTGCCCGCAGGCGAGAAGATCGCCGACTGGGCGGACGGCCGGCTGGGGATTTACGGCCTGGCCAAGGCCAACATGCGCAAGATCTTCCCCGACCACTGGTCGTTCATGCTGGGTGAGGTCGCGCTCTACAGCTTCATCATCATCATCCTCACGGGTGTGTATCTGACGCTGTTCTTCCACCCGTCGATGAACGAGGTGGTCTACCACGGCAGTTACGTGCCGCTGCAGGGCCTGCGGATGTCGGAGGCCTTTCAGTCGACGGTGAACATCAGCTTCGAGGTCCGTGGCGGTCTGCTGATCCGGCAGATCCACCACTGGGGCGCGCTGGTCTTCCTCGCCGCGATGCTCGTGCACATGATGCGCGTGTTCTTCACGGGTGCGTTCCGCAAGCCCCGTGAGGTCAACTGGCTTTTCGGCTTCCTGCTGTTCGTCCTGGGCATGTTCACCGGGTTCACCGGTTACTCGCTCCCGGACGACCTGCTCTCCGGCACCGGTGTGCGCTTCATGGAAGGCGCGATCCTGTCCGTCCCGATCGTCGGCACGTACATGTCGATGTTCCTGTTCGGCGGGGAGTTCCCGGGCGGCGACTTCGTGGCCCGGTTCTACTCGGTCCACATCCTGCTGCTGCCGGGCATCATGCTCGGCCTGCTGGTCGGTCACCTGATCCTGGTCTTCTACCACAAGCACACGCAGTTCGCGGGTCCCGGACGTACGAACAAGAACGTCGTGGGCATGCCGCTGCTGCCGATCTACATGGCGAAGGCCGGCGGTTTCTTCTTCCTGGTCTTCGGCGTGATCTCGATCATCGCCGCCATCGCCACGATCAACCCGATCTGGGGCATCGGCCCCTACCGGCCCGACCAGGTCTCCACCGGAGCCCAGCCCGACTGGTACATGGGCTTCTCCGAAGGTCTGATCCGTGTCATGCCCGGCTGGGAGATCAACCTCTGGGGTCACACGCTCGTCCTGGGTGTGTTCATCCCGTTGATGATCTTCCCGCTGGTGCTCGTCGCCATCGCGGTCTATCCCTTCATCGAGGCATGGGTCACCGGCGACCGGCGCGCGCATCACATCGCGGAGCGGCCACGCAACCAGCCGACCCGTACCGCGTTCGGTGTGGCCTGGCTGACCTGGTACGGCGTCCTCCTGATCGGTGGCGGCAACGACCTCTGGGCCACGCACTTCCACCTCTCGATCAACACGATCACCTGGTTCGTGCGGATCGCGTTCTTCGTGGCCCCGGTCGTCGCCTTCATCATCACCAAGCGGTTCTGCCTGGGTCTCCAGCGCAGCGACGCCGAGAAGGTGCTGCACGGACGCGAGTCCGGCATCATCAAGCGGCTGCCGCACGGTGAGTTCGTCGAGGTCCACACGCCGCTCGAACAGGGCGACCTCTACAAGCTCACGGCGCACGATCAGCCCAGCCCGGCCGAGATCGGCCCCACGACCGACGAGAACGGTGTCGAGCGCAAGGTCTCGCCCGTCGAGAAGGCCAGGGTCAGCCTCAGCAAGGGTTACTTCGGCGAGGGCAACCAGATTCCCAAGCCCACCGCCGAGCAGTACAAGGAGATCACCAGCGGCCACGGCCACCACTGATCCCGCCAGAACCGTCAGGTTCGCCACCACCGAGGGCCCCGGCCCGGCTCCCCGCGAGGGGACCGGCCGGGGCCCTCGGCGTTCTTCCTGCGGGGCGCGCGCCGATAGGCTGGCCGGGAAGGCCGCCACAGGCCCGTGGAACCCCCGCAGAGACCCAGGAGCGAGCATGAGCGCTGTTACCCCCGTCGGAGGCGACACCGTGGCGGCCCGCAGCTGGCCGGGCGTGCTGAACCCGCTGCTGCGCGGCGAGCACCTGAGCACGGACGACACCGCCTGGGCCATGGACAGGATCATGAGCGGCGAGGCCACCGACGCGCAGATCGCCGGATTCGCGGTCGCGCTGCGGGCGAAGGGCGAGACCGTCGAGGAGGTCTCCGGGCTCGTGCGGGCCATGTACGCGCACGCCAGGACCATCGAGGTGCCGGGCCCCACCGTCGACATCGTCGGCACCGGCGGTGACATGGCGAAGACCGTCAACATCTCCACGATGTCGGCGATCGTGGTGGCCGGCGCGGGCGCCAAGGTCGTCAAGCACGGCAACCGCGCCTCCTCGTCGGCGAGCGGCGCCTCCGACGTACTGGAACGCCTCGGCGTCAACCTGGAACTGACCCCGCGGCGGGTCGCCGAGGTCGCCGAGGAAGCGGGCATCACGTTCTGCTTCGCGGTGAAGTTCCACCCCGCCCTGCGGTACGCGGCCAAGGCGCGCAAGGAGCTGGGCGCGCAGACCACGTTCAACATCCTCGGACCGCTCACCAACCCGGCCCGGGTACGGTCGCAGGCGGTCGGCGTCGCGGACCGGCGGATGGCGCCGATCGTGGCCGGTGTGCTGGCGGCGCGCGGCAATTCGTCGCTGGTCGTCCGCGGGGACGACGGCCTGGACGAGCTGACGACGACGGCCACCTCCACGGTCTGGATCGTCCGGGACGGCGCCGTGCGCGAGACGTCGTTCGACCCGCGCGACGTGGGCATCGAACTGGTGCCGATCGAGGCGCTGCGCGGCGCGGACGCCGCGTACAACGCCGAGGTGGCCCGGCGCCTGCTGGCCGGCGAGCAGGGGCCCGTGCGCGATGCCGTCCTGCTCAACTCCGCTGCCGCACTGGTCGCGTTGAGCCCCACGGACGCGCCGCTGACCGACCAGATCGCCGCCGGGATCGCCACGGCGGCCGAGTCCGTCGACTCCGGCGCGGCCAAGGCCACGCTGGAGCGCTGGGTGAGCGCGAGTACCGCCTGATCCGGACGGTGCGGTGGCGCGGGGCCGGCCGGCCGATGTCCGGGATGTGGACCGGAGTTGCCCATGACCGTGGAGCCTGTGTCATGCTTTTCGACAGGTCATGAGTGACAGCGACTACGGCCCCGGCCCGCTGTCCGGCAACCCTCCGTCCGTGGCGGGGTGCCCCGGGTGAAGACCAGGCCGCAGGCAGCGAGGTCTGTGGCAAGCGCGGACCCCTGCATGCCTTGGGGTCCTTGGTCCTCGAGGGAGCAGTCTCGACATGTCCGCATACGCCAGTGCCACTGTCGCCGCCGTCAGCACCGACTCCGAAGCCGCCTGTGCGCAGCCGCTGCCGGTGCTCGGGCGGGATGTCACCGTCCCGCTCGTCACCGGTGGCGAGGTCACGTACGCCGCGCTCGACTACGCGGCGAGCGCGCCGGCCCTCCAGCGGGTGTGGGACGACATCGCCGCGTACGCCCCGTACTACGGCAGCGTCCACCGCGGCGCCGGTTACCTCTCGCAGCTGTCCACCGACCTCTTCGAGAAGAGCCGCCGCACGGTCGCCGGGTTCCTCGGCTGCCGCGCGGACGACCAGGTCGTCTTCACCCGCTCCACCACCGACTCGCTGAACCTCCTGGCCGCCGCGCTGCCCGCCGGCTGTGAGGTGTACGTCTTCGAGACCGAGCACCACGCCGCGCTGCTGCCGTGGCGTGCGGCCCGGGTGAACATCCTCGACGCGCCGCGTACCCCGGCCGCCGCCGTCGCCACCCTGGAGAGCGCGCTGGCCGGACGGGACACCTCGGTGCCCGCGCTCGTCTGCGTCACCGGCGCCTCCAACGTCACCGGCGAGCTGTGGCCCGTACAGGAGCTGGCCGCCGCCGCGCACGCGCACGGCGCCCGTATCGTCCTCGACGCCGCGCAGCTCGCGCCGCACCACCCGGTGGACGTCACCGGACTCGACGTGGACTGGGTCGCGTTCTCCGGACACAAGCTGTACGCGCCGTTCGGCTCCGGCGTGCTCGCGGGCCGTTCGGACTGGCTGCTCGACTCGGAGCCGTACCTCGCGGGCGGTGGTGCGAGCCGTCGGGTCACCCGGCGTGAGGACGGCGGGGTGGACGTCGACTGGCACACCACGACGGCCCGCCACGAGGCCGGTTCGCCGAACGTCATCGGGGTGTACGCGATCGCCTCCGCCTGCACGGCGCTCAAGGAGGCCGGTTTCGACACGCTGGTCGCCCGCGAGCAGGCGCTGGTCGCCCGCGTGCGTGCGGGGCTCGCCGAGGTGCCCGAGGTCAAGGTGCTCTCGCTCTTCGGCGACGACGCACCGCGCGTCGGCGTCCTGTCGTTCGTCGTCGAGGGCTGGAACAGCTCGCACTTCGCCGCCGCGCTGTCGGCGGAGTACGGCATCGGCGTGCGCGACGGCCTCTTCTGCGCCCACCCGCTCGTACGGACCCTGCTCGACAACGACCCGCAGGAGCAGGGGGAGTGCGGCGCCCCCGAGGCCGAGCCCGGCGAGCGCTCGCTCAACGCGATCCGGGTCAGCTTCGGCGCGGGAACGCCGGAGGAGCACGTGGACCGGTTCGTCGGCGCGGTCAAGGAGCTGGTGCGCGACGGCGCCCGCTGGAACTACCGCACCGAGGACGGCCGTTGCGTCCCGGCTCCCTGCTGATACTGATGCCCGGAGGCGGGATCAGTCCTCGCGGGCGAGGTCCAGCACGGACCTGACGAGTTCGAGCGAGTGGTCGATGTCCTTGGACAGCCACATCAGGTCCACGAAGACGTGGTCGATGTCCGTCTCGCGGCGCGTCAGTCCGATGGCCTCGGCCACCTCCTCGACCGTGGTCACCCGGGTCGGGATGAACCGCAGGATCGCCCCGATCTCCGACGGGTCACGGCCCTCCTCCGCCGCGATCCTGCGGATCTCCCGCAGCGGGCCGTTGACGGAGGCGGGGTCGTAGTAACCGCCTCTCGGCGAGAGGACGGGCAGCCAGCCGTCCGCCCGGCGTGCGACACGGCGCAGCGCCGCCGGGGCCCAGCCGCCCAGATGGATCGGCGGGCGGGGCCGCCGCACCGGCTTGAGGTCGACATGAGTGGGTGGCAGGCTCACGTAAGGGCCCTCGTGCGCCACGGGGTTGGTGGACCACCAGGCGTCCAGCACGTCGAGCGTCTCGTCCAGCCGGGCGCCCCGCTCTTCGATCGGGACGCCGACGGCCCGGAACTCGTCGGGGGACCAGCCGGTGCCGAGCCCGGGTATCAATCGTCCACCGCTGACCAGGTCCAGGCTCGTGAGCGTACGGGCGAACAGCACCGGCTGGTACCAGGGAGCCGCCAGGACGTTGCTCCCCAGCAGCGCGCGTTCGGTGGAGGCCGCAGCGACGGTCAGGACCGTGAGCGGGTCGAGGACGGCGTTGAACTCCTTGGGGAAGCCGATGCCGCCGCCGTAACCGATCGCGGGACGCACCGGTGACAGCAGCCGGTCGCTGACCCACAGGCTGTCCGCGCCGAGCGCCTCCGCCTCCCGGGCGAAGCGCCCGGCACCGGCGGCGTGGTGGGCGAGGGTGCCCATCTGGGGGAGAGTGAATCCGATACGCATGACGGCCTCCGTAAGGCCCGTACTGCCATTGAGCACAGGCTTCACGGTAATACCGCAATATCGGACAATATTCCCCCGCGATGTCCAGGCGGCGTCTCCCGTGGGGAGTCAGGACCGGGTCGGCCTCGCGGGCCTCGGGAGCCTCGGGAGTCTCAGGAGTCGAGCCCGATCGCGAAGGCCGCCTCCAGGTCGTGCTGGGAGTACGTACGGAACGCCACGTGCGTGTCCGTCCCCCGCACGCCCTCGATCTTGCTGATCCGGCCGGGGATGACCTCCGCCAGATCGTCGTGCGCGGCGACTCGCACCATGGCGATCAGGTCGTACGTACCGGTCACCGAGAAGACTTCGCTGACACTCTCCAGCGAGGCGATCGCCTCGGCGATCTCGGGGATCCGGTCCACGCTGGTCTTGATGAGCACGATCGCGGTGATCACGGTTGGCGTTCTCCCTCAGTGGCCGCGGTTTGGCCTCCCACCTTATCGGTACGGCGGTAACGCGCCCATGCGTAGAGGAAGCCCGCGCCGAAGCCCACCAGATGCGCGAGATAGGCGACGCCGGGACCCGATCCGGCGGTCCGTGCCGCCAGCCCCTGGAGGATGAACCAGAAAATCAGCACGATCCAGGCGGGGAAGCGCAGCGGCAGGAAGAAAAGAAACGGGAAAATGCTGGTCACGCGCGCCTTGGGAAAGAGGTGGAGAAAGGCGCCGAGCACACCGGAGATCGCGCCGGAAGCTCCCACCAGGGTCTGTTCGGAGTCGGCGTTGGCGACCGCGTACATGGTGAGCGCGAGACAGCCGACGGCCAGATAGAAGAGCGTGAACGCCGTCCGGCCCATCCGCTCCTCCGTCATGGCCCCGAAGACGTGGAGGAAGAGCATGTTGCCCAGCAGATGCAGCCAGTTGGCGTGCACGAACAGCGCGGTGAGCGGTGTGAGCAGGGCGTCCGGGGAGCCGTGGGTGAGCGTGGCGGGGACGACTCCCCAGCGTACGAAGTAGTCGCTCTGCGCGCCGAGCAGCGCGTCGCCCGTGCCGTACACGGGGTTGAACCCGGACAGCGGACTGACGAGGAAGGCCAGTGAACAGAGGCCGATCAGCCCGTACGTCACCACCGGCCTGCCCGACACTGTCCGCCCACTGATCACGGACAGAGCATGGCGTACCGGAATCAATCGGCGGGGGCGCCTCGCCGGGTCCGCGAAACCCGTGAGGCCGTAGGGTTGGAGACCCGCGTACGGACGCTGTAGAGACGGCGCGAAGACAAGACGATCAGCAGATCAGAAGAGGACGGCACCATGACGACGGTTCCCCTGCCGACGGACGACACCCGGTGGCGCTGTTCCCAGTGCGGTAACCTCACGCGCTTCGATGTGACCCGCTCGTCCAAGGTGGTGGAGTACGTCCATCTGGACCTGGCGGGAGCGCCGAAGGTGGAGGAGCGCGAGGTGGTCAGTGAGACCATCGAGTCGGTCCGCTGCCGGTGGTGCAATGCGGTGGATCAGATCGAACTGGTGGACAGGCCGGGCGCCGACTCCTGAGGGAGCCGCCCGCAAGGGTAGTGGGGTGACGGATCGTGGAGGAGCCGGCAAGCGGCGCTGAGCCGGCCGATGCGGCCGGCGGTGATGCCGTGGAGGCGCTCGACCGCCCGCTCCCTGACGGGGTACGGCGCAGGGTCGTGGCGCTGGTCTCTGACGCCTTCGGCGGTCTGACCGTCACCGAACTCCCCTCGCAGCTGCGGCAGTACGCCCGCTTCACACCGAACAGGCGTGCCAAGTTCGCGGGCAACGCCATGGCCGCCGCGCTGGAGAGCGAGCCGCTGTTCCGGCAGCGGATCGGCGAGCGCCTCAGCCAGGCGCAGCCGGAGCTGGCCGCCGCGCTGGAGTCGGGATCGCCGCCCGCTGCCGCGGATCCGGTTGACGTGGCCGCGGCCGCGTATGTGCTCAGGCCACCCGGATGGGTGAAATTGGTGGCGGCCGCCGGCGAGGAGGCCCTGCGCGCCGACGCCGAGCGCGCCGACGAGCAGTCCCGGCGCGAACTGGAACGGCTGCGCGAAGAGCTCGTGGCCGCGCGGGCGCACACCAAGAGCGAGACCGAGCGGCTGCGTTCCGAGCTGGACGCGGCCCGCAAGGAGACCGAGTCGCTGCACCGCAAGCTGCGCAGCGCCCAGAGCGATGTGAAGCGCGGTGAGGCGGCTCTGCGCCGCTCCCACACCGAGATCGAGTCGGTCAGGGCGGAGGCGTCCGCGCAGGTGTCGGCCGCCGAGAGCGAGACCCGCCGGATCAGGGCGCGGCTCACCGAGGCCGAGTCGGCGGTCGAGGCGAGCCGGCGCGCCGCCCGCGAGGGCCGCTCGACCGAGGACATGCGGCTGCGGCTGCTGCTCGACACGGTCCTCGAATCGGCGCAGGGGCTGCGGCGCGAGCTGGCGCTGCCGCCCGCCTCCGCGCGCCCCGCCGACACCGTCGACGCGGTCGAGCCCGGACGCATGTCGCCGAAGGACGTGGCGGCCCGCGCGCTCTCCGACATGGACCCGGCGCTGCTCGACCAACTGCTCGCGCTGCCGCAGGCGCATCTGCTGGTGGACGGCTACAACGTCACCAAGACCGGTTATCCGACCATGCCGTTGGAGAAGCAGCGGCTGCGGCTGCTGGGCGGTCTCGCGATGCTCGCGGCGCAGACGGGCGCCGAGATGACCTGTGTCTTCGACGGCGCCGAGCTGGCGGCGCCGGTGCTGCTCGCGCCGCCGCGCGGTGTGCGGGTGCTGTTCTCCAAGCCGGGCGTGACCGCGGACGAACTGATCCGCCAGCTGGTGAGGGCCGAACCGCCGGGCCGTCCCGTGGTGGTGGTCTCCACCGACCGCGAGGTCGCGGACGGGGTGGCGAAGGCGGGGGCCAGGCCGGTGGCGTCCGCCCTGCTGCTGAAGCGACTCTCCCGCGTCTGAGCTTCGCGCGCGTCCGGGCGGTACGCGCGTCCGAGAGGCACCGGCGTTCGGGCAGTGCCCGCGTCCGAGTGGCGTCGTACCCGAGCGGCACCCGCGTCCGAGCGGCATCGGCGTTCGGGCAGTGCCCGCGCCCGAGCGGCACCGGCGACCGGGCTATGCCTCGTCCGAGCATCGCCGTACCCGCGCCGCAACGCACGTCCGGGCGGCACGCGCGTTCGGGCTTCACGGGCGTCCGAGCGTCGCCGTACCCGCGGGGCAGGCGCGTCCGAGCGTCGCCGCGTCCGAGCGGCACGTGTCTCCGAGCAACACCTGCGGCACATGCCCCAATTGGCCGTTTCGTGGGACAGCGCACCGTCAAATGTCCCTCACTGCGCGTGTGATGCCTGTGATTTATGCCCTCTCAACCAAGATTTTTCGCGTGAGGATTTGAACTGATCACAAGTAGGTCACTAAAGTCGGTTCGAACCTTCGCGCGGTTGATCACCCATTCGGGGTGGCCGCGAAGGTACCGCCGAGTCCGGGGATCTTGTCCCCAACGCCCGGTAGGCGGTTGAGGAAGAAGGAGCTCGCCTTCGTGGCGTCCCACCGTCGTCCCAAGCCTCCGAGCCGCACTCGGGTGACCGTGCTCACCGCGACCGCTGCCGCGGCTGTTGCTCTGACGTCCCAGGCGGCTCATGCCGACCCGAAGCCGAGTAAGAGCGACGTCAAGGAGAAGGTCGACAAGCTCTACGAAGAGGCTGAACAGGCCACCGAGAAGTACAACGGTGCCAAGGAGAACCAGAGCAAGCTGGAGAAGCAGGTCGAGGCTCTCCAGGACAAGGTCGCCCGCGGCCAGGACGAGCTGAACGAGCTGCGTGACGGTCTCGGTGCCATCGCGAGCGCCCAGTACCGCACCGGCGGTATCGACCCGTCCATTCAGCTCTTCCTCTCCTCGGACCCGAACAGCTACCTGGAGAAGGCGTCCACGCTGGACCAGGTGAGCGCCAAGCAGGCCGACGCCCTCCAGCAGATCCAGGCGAAGCAGCGCACCCTCGCCCAGGAGCGCAAGGAAGCCCAGGACAAGGTCAAGGACCTCGCGGAGACCCGCAAGGAACTGGGCTCCAAGAAGAAGGAAGTCCAGGGCAAGCTCGCCTCCGCGCAGAAGCTTCTCAACACGATGACCGCGGCGGAGAAGGCGCAGCTCGCCGCAGACGACGCCCGCGCCAACCGCGCGAGCGGACGCGTGAACCTCGGTGCCGCGGTCCCCGCCTCGCAGCGTGCCGGTGCCGCGTTCGCCGCCGCACAGGGCATGATCGGCACGCCGTACGTCTACGGCGCGACCGGCCCCAGCTCCTTCGACTGCTCCGGGCTCACCTCGTGGGCGTACGCCCAGGCCGGTGTCTCCATCCCGCGCACCTCGGAGGCTCAGGCCAACGCGGGCGCGCACCTCGGGATGAGCCAGCTCCAGCAGGGCGACCTCGTGATCTTCTACGGCGACGCGCACCACGTGGGCCTGTACGCCGGCAACGGCATGGTGCTGCACGCACCGAAGCCGGGCGCCGTCGTGCGCTACGAGTCGATCAACAACATGCCGTTCCAGTTCGGCGTCCGCATCGGCTAGACCGCCGCCGGTCTCGCCCGTTCGGGCGAAGTTGTGGCACCTCCCGCATATCCGACGCCCCGCCGGTGACCTGCTCGGTCTCCGCCGGGGCGTCGTTGTGTTCGAGCGAGGCGGTCGTAGCCGCTCCGTGTTCGCACCACTACTGTCTGCTGCGCGCAGCTCCGGACATCGGTCCGCCCGCCGGGCGGCAGGGGCCGCGCGCGTGCGTCCAGTGGAAGGAAGTGCGGCTTCCTGTGGTGTCCCATCGCCGTCCCTCACACCCCGGCCTGAGCCGCGGCGCCCGCGGCGGCGCCGTCGCGGCCGTGTCCGTTGTGGCGGCCACGGCCGCCGCCCTCGGTACGGCCCCGGCGGGCGCGGACCCGCACGACTCCGCCGACGCCACCCGCGCCAAGGTGGACCGGCTGTACGAGCAGGCCGAAAGCGCGACCGAGCAGTACAACAAGGCCGACGAGCGGGCGGGGAAACTGCGGGTCCTGGTGCACGAGGCGCAGGACAGGGCGGCACGCGGTCAGGAACGCGTCAACCGGATGCGCGGGGCGCTCGGTTCGGTGGCCGGAGCGCAGTACCGCTCCGGCGGGATGGATCCGGCCCTCGCCCTGCTGCTCTCCTCGGACCCTGACACCTACCTGGAACGCGCCTCCGTACTCAACCGGGCCGGCGAGCGCCAGTCCGAGGCCCTGCGCGAACTCCAAGAGTCACAGAGGAAGATGGCACAACAGCGTACGGAAACGGCCCACGACCTGGCCGAGTTGGAGCGCAGCAGGGCCGAGGTCGCCCGCCACAAGCGCACCGTCGAGCGGAAACTCGGCGAGGCACGGCGGCTGCTCGGCCGGCTCTCCGCCGCCGACCGTGACTCCTACGACCGTGCCTCACGCTCCGGCGGCCGCGACAGCGAACTGCCCCTGCCGGGCGGCGACCTCGGACCGGCCTCGGGACGGGCCGCCGCCGCGGTGAGCGCGGCCAGGCGCGCCGTGGGCCTGCCGTACGTGTGGGGCGCCAACGGGCCTTCCGGCTTCGACTGTTCGGGCCTCACGCAGTGGTCGTACGCCCAGGCGGGCGTCGGACTGCCGCGCACCTCGCAGGCCCAGCGGTACGCGGGCCGCCAGGTGCCGCTCTCCCAGGCGCGGCCCGGCGACCTCGTGGTGTACCGCGACGACGCGAGCCACATCGCGATGTACGTGGGCAACGGCCGGGTGATCCACGCGCCGTACCCGGGTGCGCCCGTGCGCTACGACCCCGTCGGCATGCTGCCGGTCTCCTCGGTGACCCGCGTCTGATCCGTTCCGCCACTGTCTCTCTCCGTCCAGCCCCGTCTCTCCCCGTCCCGTGCGGTCCCTCCCGTCCCGTCGGCCCCGTACGATCGGCGGCGTGCCAGGCCGAAGACGTACCGCACTCACCGCGCCGCACGGTGCGCGCCGCCGCGCGGCCGTGGCCCTCGCCGGTCTGCTGCTGATCGCCGGCTGCGCGTCCCCGGTCCGGCCCGACTCCGCCACGCCCGCCATCCGGCAGACCCTGGACCGGCGCGCGGCGGCCGTGCTCGACCGTGACGAGAGCGCGTACCTGTCCGCCGTCGACCCGGCGGCGGCGAAACTGCGTGCCACCGAGCGCGCGGAGTTCAACAACCTCGCCGAAGTGCCGCTGCGCTCCTGGGAGTACCGCGTCACCGCCGTCGAACGCAGCGGATCCAGAGCCACCGCCCGCGCCGACCTGCGCTACCGCCTCGACGGCTACGACAGCGCGCCGGTCTCGACACCTCGCGTCCTGGAACTGACCGAGCGGTCGGGACACTGGTACGTGAGCGCCGACCGACCCGGCAGGGGCGGCGCCGAGCAGCTCTGGCAGCAGGGCCCGGTCACGGCCGTACGCGGCGCCCGCAGCCTGGTCCTCGGCGTCGGACAGGACCGCCGCGGGCTGCGCGCGATCGCCGCCGCGGAGGACCTGGCCGTACCGGCCGTGGACGACGCCTGGCCGGGCGCGTGGGCCCGCCGGGTGGTGCTGCTCGTGCCCGGCTCGCTCCAGGCCATGGCGGGGCTCCTGGGGGCGCCCGCGGCGAATTACACGGGCATCGCGGCGGTCACGACGGGAGAGACCGGCAAGAAGGGCGCCGCGCCCGCCGACCGCGTCATCGTCAACCCCGACGCGTACACCGCGCTCGGCGACTTCGGCCGCCACATCGTCCTCACCCACGAGACCACCCATGTGGCGACCCGCACCGCCACCTCCGCCGCCACCCCGGCCTGGCTCTCCGAGGGCTTCGCCGACTGGGTCGCGTACCGGGACTCGGGCAGGACGGCCGGGCAGATCGCTCCCGAACTCCAGCGCGCGGTACGGCGCGGCGAACTGCCCGCCGCGCTGCCCACGGACGAGGACTTCGCCTTCGGCAGCGATCCCGACAGCCTGGCACGGGCATACGAGGGCGGCTGGCTGGCCTGCGCGCTCATCGCCGAGCGGTACGGCCAGAAGCGCCTGACGGACTTCTACCGCACGGTGGGCGCGGCCGGGCAGCGCGACGGGGCGGTGGAGAAGGCCATGCACGACGTGCTGTCGACCACGCCGGACGACTTCACCGCGCGCTGGCGCGAATATCTGCGCCGGCGGCTGAACTGACCGCGGCGACCTCCTGGCCCTCGCCGCGCACCGTACGCCGCCACAGCCGCGCACAGGCCAGCAGCGAAGCCGCGACCAGCAGACCGTTGCGTACGACGAGCAGCAGCACGCCCGCCGCGTCACCCGCCACCACATGCGCGAACCAGAGCGGGAATTCGAGCAGTGTCACCGCGGTCGCGGCCAGCACCAGCAGTGCGGGCACGACCATCCGGCTCGTCCGCAGGACCAGACAGACGGCGGCCAGAGCGACCAGCCAGAGCAGGTACTGCGGACTGATCACCCGGCTCGTGGTGGTGAACAGCAGCACGGCTGTGAACGCGGCATCCCCCGGTGTGTCCGCCGCCCACTCGCGCGCCCTGAGCCGCCACAGCAGCAGCCAGCAGAACGCCAGCGCCGTCAGCCCCAGTGCGGCCCCGCTGACGAGTGACACGTACGGCCCGACGAACTCGACCGAGCCGTAATTGAGCAGTACTTGCCCCTGCCAGCCGAAGTGCCGTGCCACCTGGAAGACCAGACCGCCCAGCGACTCGACCTCGGTGCCGCGGTCGCGCTGGAAGGTGAGAAAGGCGAGCGCGCCCGGCATCGCGGCGCAGCACACCAGCGTCACCGCCAGCCCGGTGACTACGGCGGCGGTCCACGCCCGGCGGGTCGGCAGCCCGCGCACCGTGCCCACCAGCAGCAGCACGGGCCACACCTTCAGCAGCGCCCCGAATCCGGCGAGCGCCCCCATCAGGCGCGGCCTGCGCGCCCCGGCCAGCAGAGCCGCGACCGCGACCGCCGTCACCATCAGGTCGTAGCGCGCGTACGAGGTCGGCCCGAGCAGCGGCACCCCCGCCACCCACACCCAGGCGCCCCGGAGCGAGGCCCCGGCCCGGTTGCCGGCCCGGAGCAGCAGCCGGAACACCAGCGCGTCGGCGAGGAACGCGAGCACGAAGAACGCGGCGGCGTACTCCAGGAACGGCAGCACGGCGGGCGAGGCGATCGCCAGCGCGGCGGCCGGCGGGTACTGCCAGGTCACGTCGGCCAGCGGATACGTGCCGAGCTTCAGCACGTCGTACCAGCTCCGGTAGATCACCGAGACGTCCGTGGTGACATCGGGCCCGGGAAACGTGAAGACCTTGAAGACCCACAACAGCAGCAGCGTCCTGGTCAGGATCCACACCACGATCGGGAGCCGCACCGGGATGGGAAGCCGCACCGCGAGGGGAAGCCGTGTGCCGCGCGCCATGATCATCCCGTCTGCGTCGGTGACTCGGCCCACCATCATGCATGGCACGGTGGCACGCGACGCGGCAGGTAACGTCTGCGGCGATGCACAAGACCCTGATCGTGACCAATGACTTCCCGCCCAGGCCCGGCGGGATCCAGTCGTTCCTGCACAACATGGCGCTGCGCCTGGACCCCAGCAGGCTGGTGGTCTACGCCTCGACCTGGAAGCGCGGCAGCGAAGGCGCGGCGGCGACGGCCGCGTTCGACGCGGAGCAGCCGTTCACCGTCGTACGCGACCGTACGACCATGCTGCTGCCGACCCCACGCGTCACCCGGCGCGCGGTCCAGCTGCTGCGCGAGCACGGCTGCGAGTCCGTCTGGTTCGGCGCGGCGGCCCCGCTCGGCCTGATGGCCCCCGCGCTGCGCCGCGCGGGCGCGCGGCGCCTGGTGGCCACGACGCACGGCCACGAGGCGGGCTGGGCGCAGCTGCCCGGCGCGCGCCCACTGCTGCGGCGCATCGGCGAGGGCACGGACACGATCACCTACCTCGGCGAGTACACACGCTCCCGCATCGCCCCCGCGCTGACCCCCGAGGCGGCGGCCCGCATGGTCCAACTGCCGCCGGGCGTCGACGAGAAGACCTTCCACCCCGGTTCGGGGGGCCAGGCCGTACGCGAGCGGCTCGGTCTCACGAAGCGACCCGTCGTCGTCTGCGTCTCGCGGCTGGTGCCGCGCAAGGGCCAGGACACCCTGATCCACGCGATGCCGGCGATCCTGGCGCGTGTCCCGGACGCGGTACTGCTGATCGTGGGCGGCGGCCCGTACGAGAAGGACCTGCGCCGGCTGGCCCACTCGGTCGGCGTCGCGGACTCCGTCCACTTCACGGGCCCCGTCCCCTGGTCGGAACTCCCGGCCCACCACGGCGCGGGCGACGTCTTCGCCATGCCGTGCCGAACCCGCCGCGGCGGCCTCGACGTCGAGGGCCTGGGCATCGTCTACCTGGAGGCGTCGGCGACGGGCCTCCCGGTGGTCGCGGGCGACTCGGGAGGCGCGCCCGACGCGGTACGCGACGGCGAGACGGGCTGGGTCGTCCACGGCGGCCCCCCGGCCCTGGCGGCACGAGAGACGGCGGACCGGATCGTGACCCTGCTGGAGGACCCGGGCCTGCGGGAACGGATGGGCGAGCGGGGCCGGGAGTGGGTGGCGGAGAAGTGGAGCTGGGATCTTTTGGCTTTGCGGTTGCGGGAGTTGTTGTAGGGGGCGCCACTGGTTGCTGAGGGGTGTTGGGTGCGGGTTCAGGCGAGGGGTAACCGGGGTGGGCCGGTGGTGTGTGGGGTGAGCGCGGGGGCCGCCCCTGTGGTTTTGATGGTGGCGGGTCCGTGCCGGGCGTCAAGGGCGCTCGTAAAGTCGCATCGCTGCGCGATGACCTTCGGTCACCCTTGACTCCCGTCCCGGACCCGCTGGAATACCGGGGGGGAGGGTTCCCCCGGGGAGGTCGTTTGTTCTGCGGCTTTGACCCAGGCTGCCGGGCTGGTTCGCCCTGCGGGGCACGCACCATTTGAATGGGGTCGTGGCGCGTCGGTTCGGCGTCCACCCGCACCGTCTGCAATCACCGTTCCAGACCGCTGGTCACTCTCCGGTGGGGGTGGGTGTGACTGGGGTGATGTGGGTGGGCTCGTGAGGCGTCGTGGGCGGCCCGTTGGTGCATCTTGTGTGTGGATCGGCGCGCAAGGGGCCATCCAGAGCACCGACCACCGGAGCGACCGGCGGTCCGCAGCGCTGGGGCTACGTCGGCCTGCCTGTGAAGTCGCCGCGCAGCAGGCGCAGGGCTATCGCGCCGTGGTGGGTGACGCAGGTGAACCATTGCGTCCTGCCGGCGAAGAGATAGAGCACCGCAGGGACACCGCACACCCAGCACGTCTCACTGTCCGGCCGTATCGTGCCATCGAATCACTGGCGCGCACTGGAAGTCGTCAAGGCAGTCGAGACGCGACGCTTCCCCGAAGCCTCGGACCTCCGGGAGGCATACCAAGGGCTGGCCACCTGAGTGACCGGCGGTCCGCGGGGTGGAAGGGGGCCGTGGAGGGGTGATGTCCAGAACGTAAAGCGTTACTTTGCGGCGCGGACACCACCGGTTCGGTGCCCACTGTGCGTCAGCGCGCCGTAAATAATGCAGTGGCGGACATGACCCCTCCACGGAACCCGGCGACAACCGCAAGCAAGACGCCCCGGCCGAACGCCGACCCGCGCCGAACCGGCGACCCGAGGACAGCGCAACCGCCACGCACAACACCCCCGCCCGCGCCGGACGGCGGCCCCGTGCCGGACGGCGGCCCCGCGCCGGACGGTGAACCGTCAGCGCTGGTAGATCGCCTCGATCTCGTCCGCGAAGTCCTTCGCCACCACGTTGCGCTTCAGCTTCAGCGACGGTGTGATGTGCCCCGCCTCCTCCGTGAACTGCGCCGTCAGGATGCGGAACTTGCGTACCGACTCCGCCTTCGACACCGCCGCGTTGCCCTCGTCCACCGCGCGCTGCACCTCCGCCACCAGCTCAGGGTCGAGCCGCAGCGTCGCGGCCGTCGCGTCGGCGGCCTTGCCGTGGTCTGCCGCCCAGTGGACCAGGAACTCGTCGTCCAGGGTGATCAGCGCGCCCACGAACGGGCGCCCGTCGCCGACGACCATGCATTCCGCCACCAGCGCGTGCGAGCGGATGCGGTCCTCGATGACCGCTGGTGCGACGTTCTTGCCGCCCGCCGTGACCAGGATTTCCTTCTTGCGGCCGGTGATCGCGAGGTAGCCGTCCTCGTCGAGGGTGCCGATGTCACCGGTGTGGAACCACGCGTCGGCCAGCGCCTCGGCCGTCGCCGCCTCGTTGTTCCAGTAGCCCGTGAACAGGTGCTCGCCGTGCAGCAGGACCTCGCCGTCGTCGGCGATCCTGACGACCGAGCCCGGCAGCGGCTGGCCGACCGTGCCGATCTTCTGCCGGTCCCACGGATTGAAGGCCGTCGCCGCGCAGGTCTCCGTCAGCCCGTAGCCCTCCAGCACCGTGAAGCCGATGCCCCGGTAGAAGTGCCCGAGCCGCTCGCCCAGCGGGGCGCCGCCGGAGATGGCGTACTCGCCGCGGCCGCCGAGCACCGCGCGGAGCTTGCTGTAGACGAGGCGGTCGAAGACCTTGTGCCTGATCTTGAGGCCCAGGGCCGGGCCCTGCGGAGTGGACAGGGCGCGGCTGTACTCGATCGCCGTGTCCGCGGCCCTGTCGAAGATCCGGCCCTTGCCGTCCGCCTGGGCCCTGGCCCGTGCCGAGTTGTAGACCTTCTCGAAGACGCGCGGCACGCCGAGGATCAACGTCGGCCGGAAGGAAGCCAGTTCGTCGGTGAGGTTCGTGATGTCCGGTACGCAGCCCAGCTTGATGGGCGCCATGACGGAGGCCACCTCGACCAGCCGCCCGAAGACGTGCGCGGTCGGCAGGAAGAGCAGGACCGAGCACTCGCCGGTACGGAAGAGGGGCTTCAGGCGCTCCACCACGTTGCCGCATTCGGCGAAGAAGCTGCGGTGGGTGAGGACGCAGCCCTTGGGGCGTCCCGTGGTGCCCGAGGTGTAGACGATCGTCGCCGGGTCGTCGGCCTTCGCCGACGCCGAACGTTCGTCGACCACCGCTTCCGTGATCTCCGCGCCCGCGGCGGTCAGTTCGTCGAGGCCGCCGCCGTCCAGCTGCCAGACGTCGCGCAGGGCCGGCAGGCTGTGCCGTACCGACTCCACGGACGCGGCGTGCGCGCCGGTCTCCACGATCGCCGCGACCGCGCCCGAGTCGCCGAGGATCCACTGCACCTGCTCGGCCGAGCTGGTCTCGTACACGGGGACGGTGACCGCGCCCGCGCTCCAGATCGCGAAGTCCAGCAGCACCCATTCGAAGCGGGTACGGGACATCAGCGCGACCCGCTCACCCGGTCTGATGCCCGCGGCGATCAGGCCCTTGGCCGCCGCGCGCACCTCGGCGAGGAACCGCGTGGCGGTGACATCGGTCCAGGCACCGGCGACCTTGCGGCCGAGGACCGCCACATCGGGGTGCTGATCGGCGTTGCGGCGGATGAGATCCGTCAGATTGCCGTCCGAGGGGACCTCGTACAGGGCCGGAAGGCTGAACTCGCGCAAGACTGCTGCTCCTCATCGGGCGCCGGTGCCACGGCTCCGCGGGTCGCACCGGCTGCGGTCCAAGATCGGGCGGGGGCTCGTGGGGGTGAGCACGGTTGGACCGCCCGGACGTTACCCACCGGTACTCAGTACGGATAGGGGGCCCTGACCAGATGTTTCCTGCGTCACACGTTTTTCCGCGTACTCGGCGCACAGTAGTCCACCCCACTGACACCGGGGAAGTAATCGCAGGTCCGGCGCCCTCTACCGAGTACGCGGACGGCGTTCTAGGGTGATCGGCAAGGGAGGCGGAGGCATGAGAGTCAACGTGGTGAGCGACGTACATGGGAACGCGCGAGACCTCGCGACGGCGGGAGAGGGCGCGGACGCGCTCATCTGCCTCGGCGACCTGATTCTCTTCCTTGACTACGCGGACCACTCGCGCGGCATCTTCCCCGACCTCTTCGGCGAGGCGAACGCCGACCGGATCGTGGAGCTGCGCACCGCGCGCCGGTTCGAGGAGGCGCGTGAGTTCGGCCGCGAGCTGTGGGGCGGGCTCGACGGCGAGCCCGCGGCGGCCATCGAGGGCGCCGTGCGCCGTCAGTACGAGGAGCTGTTCGCGGCCTTCCCCACACCGACGTACGCCACCTACGGCAATGTCGACATGCCGGGGCTCTGGCCGGAGTACGCGGGGCCCGGTACCACCGTCCTCGACGGCGACCGCGTCGAGCTGGCAGGCCGCGTCTTCGGTTTCGTCGGCGGTGGTCTGAGCAGCCCGAGCCGCACCCCGTTCGAGATCTCCGACGAGGAGTACGCGGCCAAGGTCGAGGCGCTGGGCGAGGTCGACGTCCTGTGCTCGCACATCCCGCCCGACGTGCCCGAGCTGCTGTACGACACCGTCGCCCGCCGCTTCGAGCGGGGCAGCCGCGCCCTGCTGGACGCCATCCGCAGGACGAGGCCCCGGTACGCGCTGTTCGGCCATGTCCATCAGCCGCTGGCCCGCCGGATGCGTATCGGCGCCACGGAGTGCGTGAACGTGGGCCACTTCGCGTCGACCGGACGACCCTGGTCTCTGGAATGGTGAGGGGTGAGCACGCGATAGCCTGCACGCTGCGTACCCAGTCCTCAGAGGAGCACGGCGATGGCGGAGCACACCAGTTCGAGCATCACGATCGAGGCGGCAGCGTCCGAGGTCATGGGCGTGATCGCCGACTTCGAGCGCTACCCGGACTGGACCGGTGAGGTCAAGGAGGCCGAGGTGCTCGACCCCGGGACCCGCGGCCGCGCAGAGAAGGTCAGGCTGGTGCTGGACGCCGGCGCGATCAAGGACGACCACACCCTCGCGTACACCTGGACCGGTGACCAGGAGGTCAGCTGGACGCTGGTGAAGTCGCAGATGCTGCGCGCCCTGGACGGTGCGTACACCCTCGTCCCGCTGGCCGGGGGCGCGCACACCGAGGTCACCTACCGGCTGACCGTCGACGTCAAGATCCCGATGCTCGGGATGATCAAGCGCAAGGCGGAGAAGGTCATCATCGACCGCGCCCTGGCCGGCCTGAAGAAGCGCGTGGAGTCCACTTCCGGGGTCGAATCCGCAACTGGAGCCTGAGCCCGATGCGTACGGTTCTGGTCACCGGCCCCGGCGGTGCGGGCCGTACCACCATCGCCGCCGCCAGCGCGCTGGCCGCGGCCAAGCGTGGTGACCGCACTCTGCTGCTCACCACGGAGCCCACCGACGACCTGCTCGGCACGGCCACCGGATCCGACCTCGCGGAACCGGCCGGGATCACCGACGGACTGTGGGCGGTGCGCGTCGACACCGGCGCCCACTTCCGTACGGAACTCCTCGCGTTCCAGGAGCGCGCGGCCGCCGTGCTGTCCATGCTCGGCGCCCGCGAGCTGGCGGGCGAGGAACTCACCGAACTCCCGGGCAGCGAGGAGTTCGCCCTGCTCCACGCCCTGCACCGGGCCTCGGACGGTGACTGGGACGTCCTCGTCGTCGACCTGCCGCCGCTGCGCGACGCCCTCGCCCTGCTCGCCCTGCCCGAGCAGCTGCGCCGCTACCTGCGGCGCCTCGTACCGCGCGAACGGCAGGCGGCCCGCGCGCTGCGCCCGATGATGGCCCAGCTCGCGGGCGTGCCGATGCCCTCGCAGTGGCTGTACGAGACCGTCGCGCGCCGGGACGCGGAGCTGGCCGCCGTCCAGTCGCTGCTCGCGGCCCCCTCGACCTCGCTGCGGCTGGTCGCGGAGCCGGGGCCCGCCGCGCAGGAGTCGCTGCGCACCGCGCGCACCGGAGCCGCCCTCTTCGGCCTGCGCGTGGACACCCTCGTGGCGAACAGGCTGCTGCCGCGCGGTTCCGTCGACCCCTGGCTCGCGACCCTGGCGGCGCAGCAGCAGAAGACCCTGGAGGACTGGTACGGGGAATGGCCGGCCGACGGCGTCTCCCTGTGCGAGGTGGGCCATCTGGGCCGGGATCCGCACGGCGTCGGCGACCTGGTCCTGCTGGACCTGGAATCGGACTGCACGGCCTTCGGCGGGACGGGCAGCGGCGCTGCGGGCGCGGCAGGCGCCGGCGCGGGTGGGGCGGCCGCCGGCGGCGGGCTCTCCGAGGGCGACGGCCTCGCGGTGGAACGGGACAGCGGGCAGCCGGTGCCGTCCTCCGCCCCCTGGCGCGTGGAGGACAGGATCGCGGAAGAGGATCTGCTCGTCTGGGTCCTGCCGCTGCCGGGAGCGGTCAAGAGCGACGTCAAGCTGGTCCGCAGGGACGACGAACTCCTGCTCACCGTCGGCCCGTTCCGCCGTATCGTCGCGCTGCCCTCGGCTCTGCGCCGCTGCACGGTCACGGGCGCGGCCCTCACGGACGGCGAGCTGCGGGTCAGGTTCTCGCCGGATCCCGGCCTCTGGCCCCGCACCGACTGATCGGCCCGGGCACGGGCGCCGAGGGGCCGGGTGCGGGCCGAGGGCTCCGGGTACGGGCGGCCTCGCGCACGGACTGAACGGTGCCGGCGGCCACGGTGATCTCGGGCCAGTGCCACGCGCGCGGACTGAACGGTTCGCGGGCGTTCGGGTACCGTCGAAGTGACGAATCCTTTTGCCGCCCCGGTGGCGGAAGGCCCCGTGTCCCAGACGCAGGAGTACCCCATGAGCGATGCCAGCGAGCGCCCCGACGCGGACTCGGACGCCTGGGCCACGGCGGCCGCCGAGGATCTGGCGGCGGAGAAGGCCCGCCGCCGCCAGGAGTACGGCCAGCCGCCCGGCTCCGCCGCCGAGGAACTGCGCAAGCTGGTCGACGCCGTCGCCGACAAGGTCTCCTCCCTGCAGAACCCGCTGCTCGGCATGGTCGGACAGGGTGCGGTACAGCAGTTCATCAACCAGGCCAAGGCCGCCGTCGAGCCGGTCATCGAGCGCAACCCAGCGGTCTTCGACCATCTCGCGGCCGCCGGGACCGAGCTTCTCGCCGCGTACCGCACCGCCGTCGAGAACCAGGAGAGCCGCTGGACCCAGGGCCCCGGCGCTCCCTCCGGCGACGCGGCTCCTGACGACACCGGCGACACCGGCAACACCGGCAGGACCGCGCGGACTTCGGACGCGGAGCCGGGCGGCACGTACGACATGAAGAAGTCCGACGACCCGACCGACCCCCGCGACGAGGGGCCTGGCCCGGACGGTCATATCGACCTGGACTGACGGCCGGTGGCCTGCCCTCGGGTACGGTTGGGCCCTAGCGCTCGATTGAAATCTGAGGGACACATGGGACTCACCATCGGCGTCGACATCGGCGGCACGAAGATCGCGGCCGGCGTGGTCGACGAAGAGGGCACCATCCGGGACATGCACAAGGTGCCCACGCCGTCGACCGCCGAAGGCATCGTCGACGCGATCTGCGCCGCGGTCTCGGGCGCCGGGGCCGGACACACGATCGAGGCGGTGGGCATCGGCGCCGCCGGTTACGTCGACGACAAGCGCGCCACCGTGCTGTTCGCGCCGAACATCAACTGGCGCCACGAACCGCTCAAGGACAAGGTCGAGCAGCGCGTCGGCCTGCCCGTGGTCGTCGAGAACGACGCCAACGCGGCGGCCTGGGGCGAGTACAGGTTCGGAGCCGGGCAGGGCCACGACGACGTCATCTGCATCACGCTCGGCACCGGCCTCGGCGGCGGCATCATCATCGGCAACAAGCTGCGGCGCGGACGCTTCGGTGTGGCCGCCGAGTTCGGGCACATCCGGGTCGTCCCCGACGGCCTGCTGTGCGGCTGCGGCAGCCAGGGCTGCTGGGAGCAGTACGCGTCCGGCCGGGCCCTCGTCAGGTACGCGCGCCAGCGCGCCAACGCGACCCCGGAGAACGCGGCGACGCTGCTGGGCCTCGGCGACGGCACCCCGGACGGCATCGAGGGCAGGCACATCAGCGCCGCGGCCCGTGACGGCGACCCGGTCGCCATCGACTCCTTCCGCGAGCTGGCCCGTTGGGCGGGCGCGGGTCTCGCCGACCTGGCGTCGCTCTTCGACCCGTCCGCGTTCATCGTCGGCGGAGGTGTGTCGGACGAGGGCGAGTTGGTCCTCGACCCGATCCGCAAGTCCTTCCGGCGCTGGCTGATCGGCGGCGAGTGGCGTCCGCACGCCCAGGTGCTCGCCGCCCAACTGGGCGGCCAGGCAGGCCTGGTCGGCGCGGCGGACCTGGCGCGACAGGGCTGATCCGTACGACTGTGCCCGCCGCACCCGGTTCAGGGCGCGGCGGGCACAGCTGTGCCGTGCGGGTGGTACAGCCGTGCCGGGCCCGGTCCACAGCCCGCTCGGGCGGCGGGCACAGCTCTGCCGGGCCCGTGGCACAGCCCGGTCGGGCGCTCCGCACGGCGTCCCGTATCTTGTCGGCATGGTGATCCACTCACTGCCCGACTCCCGTACCGAGCCGGACGGTTCGGCCGTGATCCGCGTACTCAGCTACAACATCCGCTCGATGCGCGACGACCGCGAGGCGCTGGCCCGGGTGATCCGGGCCTGCGCGCCCGACCTGGTGTTCATCCAGGAGGCACCGCGGTTCTTCCGCTGGCGCAAGCGCGCCGCCTGGCTGGCCAGGCAGACGGACCTGGTGGTGCTCAGCGGCGGCGCCACCGCGGCGGGCCCGCTGCTGCTGTGCTCGCTGCGCGCGACCGTGGAGCGTACCGAGGACGTCCTGCTGCCGCTCACCCCCGGCCTCCACCGGCGCGGGTTCGCGACCGCCGTCGTACGGTTCGGACGCGCCAGGATGGGGTTGCTGTGCTGCCATCTGAGCCTGAACGGCGATGAGCGTTACGCACAGGCGGGGATGGCGCTCGACCGTCTCGCGGCCATGGACGTACCGCACACCATCGCGGCCGGCGACCTCAACGACCGCCCCACCGGCCGCAGTTTCCGGCTGCTGGCCGAACGGCTCCAGGACTGCTGGACGGCGAAGCCCTGGGGCGGCGAACACACCTGGACGCCCGCGCTGCCTGAGCGGCGCATCGACGCGGTCTTCGCGAGCCAGGGCATCGACGTGCTCGGCTGCGGAGTGCCCAGCGGCCTGCCCGGCATCAGCGAGCGCGACCTGAGAGCGGCCACGGACCACCTGCCGGTGCTGGCCGCGCTGCGGGTGCCCGCGTCCTCGTGACGCGGGCCCGCGTACGGGTCCTGCCTGGACCTGCTACACCACCGCGCCGCGGCCCGGGTCGTCCGTCTCGTCGTCGTCATGCTGCATCCGGGCCACCAGCGTGGCGAAGCCGCCCAGGAACCCGCCGATGCAGACCGTCGTGAGCCACCACGTCATGTCCCACTGGAGCAGGACGGCGACCAGCATCAGCACCGGGCCCCCGGCGACCCCGAGCCAGGCGAACTTCGCCGTGACGTCGGACTCGGGCAGGGACGGCGGCTCCGGCGGTACGAAGTGGCCCTCGTCATCGTCGTCGAAGTCGTCGTCCCGGGCCTCCGGCGGTGAGTAGTCGCGCGGGCCGCCGACACCGGGTGCGAAGACCACCGAGGTGCCCAGCCCGGCGGAGCCGGCCGTCACCGGCTTCCCCTCCTCGGAGGTGGCCCCGGCGGAGTCCTCCGAGCCGTTCTCGGGGCCGTCCTCGGCGTCCCGCTCCTGAGCCGAGGCCGGATCCGACGTCACGTCCGCGTCCCCGTCCGGCGCTGTCGAATTCCGTGCGCCTTCCAGCACGGCGAGACCGTCCACCGACTTGAAGGGCTTCGCGCCCGGCGGATCCGCCGGCTCCTCCCCGTACCCGGCGACGATCGCCGCCCAGGCCGCGTCCTCGTCGATCGGCTGCGGCTCACGGTCCGCGTCATGCTCAGCCACCGGTGGTGTTCCCCTTCTTCCCGACACTCGGAGCGAGCCGACCGATGAACGCGTGACTCTCCTCGAAAATCAGCTCCGCGTCATGGTCCAACGTCGCCACGTGGTAGCTCTGTTCCAGCAAAACCTCCCGGACATCCGTCGAGGAGACACGGGAGAGGATCCGGGCCGAGTCCTCCGGCGACGCGACATGGTCCTGCGGGCTGTGCAGCAACAGCAGTGGCTGGGTGACCTGCGGCAGCGCCGTGTCCACGATCCGGAAGAGTGCGGTCATCGAGTACGCGGCCTGCAGCGGCACCCTGCCGTAGCCCAGCTCCTCGCTGCCCTGCTTGGCGATGTCGTTCGCGATCCCGCGCACCGACGGGACCAGATGCCGCACGAGCGGCAGGGCGCGCGCCGCCGCGCCGCGCAGCTTGATCGCGGGATTGACCACCACCACCCCGCTGACGGCCCTGCCGTGCTTCGCCGCCAGCCGCAGCGCGAGCGTCCCGCCCATCGAGAGCCCGAAGACGAAGACCTGCTCGCACCGCTCCCGCAGTTCCCACAGCGCCCTGTCGACCTCCGCGTACCAGTCCTGCCAGCCCGTGACCTGCATGTCCTGCCAGCGGGTGCCGTGTCCCGGCAACAGGGGCAGGGAGACGGAGAGACCGCGCGCGGCCAGATACTCGGCCCAGGGACGCAGCGACTGCGGGCAGCCGGTGAATCCGTGACAGAGAAGGACGCCGACCTCACCGCCGTCATGGCGGTACGGCTCGGCTCCAGGCAGGACCGGCACCAGGGGTCTCCTGTTCGTGAATGTTCGCGGGGCTCCGAAAGGTGGTACTTCACCGTACGCGACCGGACCGACACCGACCAGATCCACCGACGACTGGGCAGGCGTCACACGTTATGGTCGGGCGGACATCACAGGAGGAAGTCGAGTTGATCTACGGTGCAATGAAGTTCTCCATCGGAGGCTCGCTGAAGCTTGCCTTCAGGCCCTGGGTGGAGGGCATCGAGAACATCCCGGCCGAGGGCCCGGCGATCCTGGCGAGCAACCACCTCTCGTTCTCCGACTCGTTCTTCCTGCCGGCCGTGCTCGACCGCAAGGTCACCTTCATCGCCAAGGCGGAGTACTTCACCTCGCCCGGCGTCAAGGGCGCGCTCACCGCGGCCTTCTTCAAGGGCGTCGGACAGCTGCCCGTGGACCGTTCCGGAGGCCGGGGCGCGGGCGAGGCGGCGATCGCCAGCGGCATCAAGGTCGTGGAGAGCGGTGAACTCTTCGGTATCTACCCCGAGGGCACCCGCTCGCCGGACGGCCGCCTCTACCGCGGCAAGCCGGGCGGCCTGGCGCGCGTCGCGCTCGCCACGGGCGCGCCCGTGATCCCGGTGGCGATGATCGACACGGAGAAGATCCAGCCGCCCGGCAAGGTCGTGCCCAAGCTGATGCGCCCGGGGATAAGGATCGGCAAGCCCCTGGACTTCAGCCGTTACCAGGGCATGGAGGGCGACCGCTTCATCCTGCGGTCGCTGACCGACCAGGTCATGTACGAGATCATGAAGCTCTCGGGCCAGGAGTACGTGGACATCTACGCGACGGCCGCCAAGCGCAGGATCGCCGACGAGGCGAAGGCGGACGCCGCGAAGGACGGTGCCGCGCGCGCCGACGGCAAGGACACGGGCACCGAGAGGTAGGGAACGGCCGGAAGACCACGAGACAGGGAACGGCCCGGAAGAACGGGGGGCCATGGCCGAGCGTGAGCGTGTCGTGAGGATGTCCGTCGAGCAGCCGCTCTGGCGGGCGCTGATGGCCTACCGCGTGCTCACCATGGTCTACGCGGTCGCCCTCTTCGTCTACGAGCGCCACACGTTCGAGCGCCCCGCGGTCGCCGTCGCGTATCTCGCGGTCCTCGCCGTCTGGACGCTCGCGACCCTCCCCAAGGTGGCCGGCGCCGCCAGCTGCACCCGGGGCTTCCTGATCGGCGATCTCACCGTCGCACTCACCGGGATCCTGCTCACCCCGCTCGCCGACCTCCAGGCACGGACCGCCGACGGATCCACCCTGCCGTCGATATGGACCGCGGGCGCCGTCCTGGCCTTCGCCATCAAGGGCGGCTGGCGGCTGGCCTGCGTCGCTTCCTCGTTCGTCGCCGCCGCCAACCTCGTCGAGCGCGGCGACCCCAGCAGGGACACGTTCCACAACGTCCTGCTCGTCTGGGTCGCCTCCATCGGCATCGGATACGTCGTGGAGGTCGCCCGCGCCTCCGAGCGCACCCTCGCCCGCGCCCTGGAGATCGAGGCCGCCACCCGCGAACGGGAACGGCTGGCCCGCGGCATCCACGACAGCGTGCTCCAGGTGCTCGCCATGGTGCAGCGGCGCGGCACGGCACTGGGCGGCGAGGCCGGCGAACTGGGACGGATGGCGGGGGAGCAGGAGGTCGCGCTGCGCACCCTCGTCGCCGGCGGACTCGTGCCCGCCACGCGCGCCTCCCAGGACGCGGCCGGCGGCGACGTGGCCGGTACCGCCGGGTCGGGCGGCGGACCGGACGGGCCCGCCGCCGATCAGGGGCCGGTCGATCTGCGCTCGCTGCTCGCGCCGTACGCGGGCTCCAAGGTCACCTTCGCGGAACCGGGCGCCCCCGTCCTGCTCCCGCCCGCCGCCGCCCGGGAACTGGCGGCCGCTGTCAGTGCCGCCCTGGACAATGTCACCCGGCACGCGGGAGCGGACGCGCGGGCCTGGATCCTGGTCGAGGACTGGCCGCACGAGGTGATCGTGACCGTACGGGACGACGGCCCTGGCATCCCCGGGGGCCGGCTCGCCCGGGCGGAGGGCGAGGGCCGCCTCGGTGTCGCCCTCTCGATCCGCGGCCGGCTGCGCGAACTGGGCGGCACGGCCGAACTGATCTCGGTGCCGGGTCAGGGTACCGAGGTCGAATTGAAGGTTCCACGACCGAAACCTCCACGGGGGAAGGCAGCACGATGACCGAGCACGGCGAGCGGAGCGAACCGCGGCGCCCGATCAGGGTGATGGTGGTCGACGACCACCCGATGTGGCGGGACGCGGTCGCCCGCGATCTGGGCGAGGCCGGGTTCGAGGTGGTCGCGACGGCGGGCGACGGGCCGCAGGCGGTGCGCCGCGCGCGGGCCGCCGTCCCGCAGGTGCTCGTCCTCGACCTGAACCTGCCGGGCATACCGGGCGTCCAGGTCTGCAAGGAACTGGTCGGCTCCGATCCCGCGCCGCGGGTCCTGGTGCTCTCCGCGAGCGGTGAGCACGCCGACGTACTCGAAGCGGTGAAGTCGGGGGCCACCGGCTACCTCCTCAAGTCGGCCAGTACGGACGAGCTGATCGACGCGGTGCGCCGCACGGCGGCCGGCGATCCGGTCTTCACAGCGGGCCTCGCGGGCCTGGTGCTCGGTGAGTACCGCAGGCTCGCTTCCGACCCCGCGCCGGCCGCCTCCGGTGAGCCGGGCGCGCCCCGGCTCACCGAGCGCGAGACCGAGGTGCTGCGGCTGGTCGCCAAGGGGCTCTCGTACAAGCAGATCGCCGAACGGCTGGTCATCTCGCACCGCACCGTGCAGAACCACGTGCAGAACACCCTCGGCAAGCTGCAACTGCACAACCGCGTCGAGCTGGTGCGGTACGCGATCGAGCGCGGTCTCGACGACATCTGAGCGGCTGGCCGGCTGCCGGGGCCGGCGTCACGCCCGGCCGGCCGCCCCCGCGCCCCGCGAACCCGTACGGCTGCCGTCCCGCATCCCGTCCCGTACGCCGTCCCGCACCCCGGCGAGCAGCCCGGCGACGACGGCCGGGCCGTTCAGCGTCAGTACGGACTCCGGGTGGAACTGCACCGAGGCGAAACCGGGCCCGCGCAGCGCGTGCACCTCACCGGTCTCCGGCTCGCGGCTCACCTCCACACCGTGCGCGGCCAGTTCGACGGCGGTCTCGTCGTCGCAGCGCGCCGTGAAGCTGTTGTAGAAGCCGACGGTCTCCGGTCGCCCGAAGAGACTGATCCTCGTCTGCGCGCCCTGGTACGGCACCTGCTTGCGTACGGTCTCCAGACCCAGTTCGGCGGCGATCAGCTCATGGCCGAGGCAGACACCGAGCACGCCGTGGCGCCCCTCGCGGATCAGCCCGGCCGCGAGCGCGCGCAGCAGCCGCATCTTCGGATCGTCCGCGTCCGCCGGATCGCCGGGGCCGGGACCGAGCACCACCGGGCCTTCGTGCGCGAGCGCCGCCGCTCGCAGGCCCGGCTCGTCGTAGCGCCGTACCGTCACCTCCAGGCCCGAGGCGCGCAGCAGGTGGGCGAGCATCGCGGTGAAGGTGTCCTCGCCGTCCACGACCAGCGCGTGCCCGGTGAGGGGCGCGGGCTCGGTGCGCATCCTCAGCCAGAACGGTGCGAGGTCCGCGCGCCTGGCGTCCAGCGCGGCCCGCACCCGCGGATCGTCTGCCAGCCGGGGGCGGCCGGCCTCCGTGCGCGGGCGCCCGGCCCGTACACCCAGGGCGGCCAGCACACCCGCCGCCTTGGCATGCGTCTCCGCGACCTCGCCCGCCGGGTCGGAGTGGCGTACGAGAGTGGCTCCGACCGCGACCCGCAGCCCGCCGTCACGGTCGATGTCGGCGGTGCGGATCAGGATGGGGGAGTCGAGGGTCTGCGCGCCGCCGCTGTCCCGGCCGATGAGCGCGAGCGCGCCCCCGTAGTAGCCGCGTCCGCCCGTCTCGTGGCGCTCGATGACCCGGCAGGCGTTCTGTACGGGTGATCCCGTGACGGTCGCCGCGAACATCGTCTCCTTCAGCACCTCGCGCACATCGAGCGAGGACCGGCCCCGCAACTCGTACTCCGTATGGGCGAGATGGGACATCTCCTTGAGCCTGGGGCCGATCACCACCCCGCCCCGGTCGCCGACGGCGCACATCATCTTCAGCTCCTCGTCCACGACCATGGAAAGCTCCTCGGTCTCCTTGCGGTCGCCGAGGAAGGCGAGCAGTGCCTCCGGAGCCGGCCCCTCCGGCGGGTAGCGGAACGTCCCGCTGATCGGGTTCATCACGACGGTCCCGCCGCTCATCCGCACATGCACCTCAGGGCTGGCGCCGACCAGCGTGCGCTCCCCGGTGTGCACCACGAAGGTCCAGTACGCGCCGCGCTCCGCGACGAGCAGCCGACGGAAGAGAGCGAGGGCGTCGGCCGCGCGGAAGCCGGGGACACGGGCCTCGAAGGTCCGCCGGATGACGAAGTTCGCGCCCTCGCCCCGGCCGATCTCGTCGCGGATCACCCGCCGCACGATGTCCGCGTACCGCTCGTCGCCGATGTCGAACGCGCCGCCCTCGACCCGTACGCCGTGGGCGGTCAGCCGGCCGACGGCCTCGGTCAGGGGCAGTTCGTACGTCTCGTCCGCGACGAGTACCGACAGCGGTGTCCCGTCGTCCCGTACGTCGAAACCGCGCTCCCTGATCTGCCGGTACGGCACCAGGGCGAGCACGGGACTGTCGCCGACGGGGAGGTCGGCGAGCCGCCGGACCTCGCGCACGGAACCGGTGAGGAGTTCCACGGTCTCGTGGTCGCGCCCGGGGGTGCGCCGGCGCAGGAGCGCGAAGGGCGGGCCGTCACCGTCCCCGAGACGGGCGAGCAGTCTGTCGAGGGGCGCCGTCCCGGCGGACGGTACGTCGGGGGTGAGCGGCAGGGGAGGCATGGGCGGTTCCTTCCGGAGAGGGAGGAACGGCCCGCTTCCCCGGGCCCGGCCCGGAAACACCGAAGGCCGCCCCTCGGGCGGCCTTCGCGATTCGTGGTGCGCGCTGAATCAGTGGGCCGCCGGACGAGCGGTCCACCACCAGGTCTGATTCGAAAGCGCGAACATGCGAGGAACCATAGCGCACACGCGGCGTTCCACAGTGTGAGCCGGAGCCGTCCCACCGCCCGGGACCCCGTAGCCTGGCTGTGTGACAGTGAACGCTGAGAACCCCGCGACCCCTGTGCCGTCCTGGCACGATCTTCCCGCTGCCCAGCAGCCGGAGTATCCCGACCGGGAAGCGCTGCGCGAGGTCGTGGCCGAGCTGGAGTCGTACCCGCCGCTCGTCTTCGCGGGCGAATGCGACCAGCTGCGCACCCGGATGGGGGCGGTCGCCAGGGGCGAGGCGTTCCTGCTCCAGGGCGGCGACTGCGCGGAGGCCTTCGACGCCGTCTCCGCCGAGCACATCCGCAACAAGCTGAAGACGCTGCTCCAGATGGGCGCGGTCCTCACGTACGCGGCGTCCGTGCCCGTGGTGAAGGTGGGCCGGATCGCCGGGCAGTACTCCAAGCCGCGCTCCAAGGGCACCGAGACCCGCGACGGCGTGACCCTGCCGACGTACCGGGGCGACTCGGTCAACGGCTTCGCCTTCAACGAGAAGGACCGGATCCCCGACCCGGAACGTCTCAAGCGGATGTACCACGCGTCGGCCGCGACGCTGAACCTGGTCCGCGCCTTCACCACCGGCGGCTACGCCGACCTGCGCCAGGTGCACGCCTGGAACCAGGACTTCGTGAAGTCGTCCCCCTCCGGGCAGCGCTACGAGCAGCTGGCGCGCGAGATCGACAACGCGCTGAACTTCATGAAGGCGGCGGGCACCGACCCGGCGGAGTTCCGTACCGTCGAGTTCTTCTCCTCGCACGAGGCGCTGCTGCTGGACTACGAGTCGGCGCTGACCCGCGTCGACTCGCGGACCGGCAAGCTGTACGACGTCTCGGGCCACATGGTCTGGATCGGTGAGCGCACCCGCCAGCTGGACGGCGCGCACATCGAGTTCGCCTCGCGGATCAGCAACCCCATCGGCATCAAGCTCGGCCCCACGACCACCGTGGACGAGGCGCTGAGCTACGTCGACCGCCTCGACCCCGAGCGGGAGCCCGGCCGGCTGACCTTCATCGTCCGGATGGGCGCGGACAAGGTCAGGGACAAGCTCCCCGAGCTGGTCGAGAAGGTCACGGCGTCCGGCGCGCAGGTCGCGTGGATCTGCGACCCGATGCACGGCAACACCTTCGAGGCGGCCTCGGGACACAAGACCCGGCGCTTCGACGACGTGCTGGACGAGGTGAAGGGCTTCTTCGAGGTCCACAAGACCCTCGGCACCCACCCGGGCGGCATCCACGTCGAGCTGACCGGCGACGACGTCACGGAGTGCGTGGGCGGCGGCGACGAGATCTTCGTGGACGATCTGCACCAGCGCTACGAGACGGCCTGCGACCCGCGCCTCAACCGCAGCCAGTCGCTGGACCTGGCGTTCCTGGTCGCGGAGATGTACCGGGCGCAGTAGCGGTACTGATCAGACGGCTGACGTGGGGCGCGGATCGATGTGATCCGCGCCCCACTGGCGTACCCGGGCTTCGAATGGCGGCAGGTCGTGGGTAAGGTTAGGTTTGCCTCACCAAGAAGCGGTGGCGCCGACCAGCAATCCCGTTCGATCTGCCTGGTCCTGTCTGGTCCTGTCTGAATTCCGTCTGAACCCGTCTGATCTCGTCCGGAGGTGAACCCGCGTGTACGTGTGCTCGTGCTTCGGGATCACCGAGCAGCAGGTCAGGGAACACGCGGATGCGGGGGCGTGCACGCCGCGCCAGATAGCCTCGGTCAGCAAGGCCGGCACGGACTGCGGCTCGTGCGTACGCCGTATCCAGTCGCTTCTCGGCCGGGGCGGCTGCCCGCGCCGTGAGCTGCTGGACCAGGGGACCTCGGCGTTCGGGCAGGTGGCGCAGGTCCGGGCCCAGGCGCCCGCCGGCCTTGAGGAAGCCGCTTAGTTGCGGGCCGCGAAGGTGCTCTAGCTGTCGGGCTGCTCGATCACCTGGGCGATGTAGAGCGCTTCACCCAGCTTCTCCACCAGCTCCAACTGCGTGTCGAGATAGTCGATGTGATGCTCCTCGTCCTCCAGGATCGACTCGAAGATGCCCTTGGACGTGTGGTCACCCTTGCCCCGCATCACATCGATACCGCGCTTGAGCCGGTCGATGGCCTCCACCTCGACCTCGCGGTCCGCCCGGAACATCTCGGTGACCGTCTGGCCGACGCGCACATGGAAGAGCCGCTGGTAGTTCGGCAGTCCCTCCAGGAAGAGGATCCGGTCGGTCAGCAGTTCCGCGTGCTTCATCTCGTCGAACGACTCGGTGCGGGTGTACTTCGCGAGCTTCGTCCAGCCGAAGTTCTCCTGCATCTTCGCGTGCAGAAAGTACTGGTTGATCGCGGTCAGCTCGGCCGTCAGCTGTTCGTTGAGGAATTCGAGGACCTCAGGGTCGCCCTGCATCGCAGGCTCCTTCCGGGGCGGGACTGGGCAAGTGGCCGCATCTTCGCACCGCACCCGGAGGCCGTCCAGTAAGTGCACGCTTAGTATGACTTGTCCGTATTGGTGAGGGTCGGTTCTCCCAGGAGTGCCCGGCGACGGCCCGGAGCCGCGACCGGCCCCGTGCGGTGACAGCCCGTGCTGTGACCGGCCCCGTTGTGACAGCCCCGTGCTGTGACCCGCCCCGCGTTGTGACAGCCCCGCGCCCGGTGGCGTCAGCCGTCGCGCAGCTTCTTCAGCCGCTCCACGTCCGCCGCGTGTCCTTCCCTGCCGCCCGGAGTCTCGATCACCAGCGGCACACCGGCGGTCGCCGGGTGCGTGAACAGCTCACGGAACGGCTCCTCGCCGATGTGGCCCGCGCCGATGTTCTCGTGCCGGTCCTTGTGCGCGCCCGCCACGTCCTTCGAGTCGTTGGCGTGGATCAGCTTGAGCCGCCCCTCGCCGACCGTCTCCACCAGCAGATCGAGCGTCTGCCGCATCCCGTGCGGGCCCGTGAGGTCGTGCCCGGCCGCGAAGATGTGACAGGTGTCCAGGCAGATGCCCAGCTTGGGATGGGAGTCGAGCGCGTCGAAGTACGGGCCGAAGTCCCAGGTCCGTGAGCAGAGCGAGGAGCCCTGGCCGGCGGTCGACTCCAGCAGCAGATACGGATCGTCGTCGTGCGTCAGCTCGTCCAGCAGCGGCAGCATCCGCTCCCGTACCTGCGCGAGCGCCGTCTCGCGGGAACGGCCGCCGGTCGCCGAGCCCGTGTGGACGACGACGCCGAGCGCGCCTGTCTCCCGGCCCCGGCGCAGGCTGTGCCGCAGGGAGACCACCGACTTCTCGGCGGTCGCCTCGGTGCTCGACCCGAAGTTGATCAGGTACGGGGCGTGCACGTACGCCGGGATGCCCTCGGCCGCGCACTCCGCGAGGAACCGCTCGTCCTGCGCCGGGTTCCCGGCGGGCGTCGCCCAGCCGCGCGGATTGGCGGCGAAGACCTGGACGGTCTCCGCGCCCAGCTCACGTGCGTAGGCCAGGCCGGTCGTGGCGAGGCCGCCGGCCACGGGGACATGGCCGCCGACGGGGTTGCGCATGAAAAATCAGAGTCCCTTGGTCTTGAGCGTGATGGTGCTGCCCTCGGGGGCCTGTTCACCGGCCTTCACGGACTGTTCGGTGACGGTGTTGTCCAGGAACGGGAAGGCGCGGTCGACCTCGACCGCGAAGCCCGCCGCTTCGAGCCTGGCCTTCGCCGCGGGCAGCCGCAGTCCCGTGACATCGGGAACGTCGAGCTGCCGGGGTCCCTTGGACAGCGTCAGCGTGATGCCGTCGCCCCCGGCCAGCTGGGAGCCCTCCGCCCGGGACTGCTTGGCCACGTTGCCCGCGTCCTCGGGCGAACTCACCCGGGTCGGCGCGATCGTGACCTTCAGTCCGAGATCTTCCAGCTCGGCGGTGGCGTCGTCCGCGGACTCGCCCGTCACATCCGGCAGGTCGATCGGGCTGCCCTTGCTCACGACCAGTGCCACCGCGGAGTCCGGCCGTACGGCGGTTCCCGCCTCCGGCTTCGCGCTGATCACGGCGGACTGCTCCACGTCCTCGTCGAACGTCCGGGTGACGACCCCGGCGGCCAGCCCGGCCTTCTTCAGCGCGGCGTCCGCCTCGGCGAAGGACCTGCCCACCAGGTCGGGGACGTGCACGATCTCCGGCCCACGCGAGATGACGACGGTCACGGGACCGCGGCCCCTGACCCGGGTGCGCGGCCCGGGATCGCTGCTCATGACCGTGCCGCGCTCGAAGGTGTCGCTGAAGCCTCGGCTCGTGCGCATGTCGAGACCGGCGTCGGCCAGACGGTCCTTCGCGCGCTGCTCGCTCTGGCCGAGCAGCGCCGGGACGCGCGTGAACTGGCCGGAGTTGATGTACCAGACCCCGGCGCCCGCCCCGAACACCAGCAGGACACCGACGACCATCGCGATGAGCCCGCGCCTGCGGCGGTCGGGGGAGACCGGCAGGCGGTGCGTGGGCGGCTCGTCCGGCGGCACCATCTCCAGCCGGCTGGTGTGCTGCGGCACAGGTGTGTCCAGCTCCGCCGTCACGGCGGGCAGGAGCTGCGGAAGCACCGTCGTACGGCCCTCAGGAGAGGACCCGCCCGGGCTGTCCTCCCTGGCCTGCGGCGGTACGGCGTCCAGCTGCGCGTCGTCGAGCGCCGCGCGGGTCTCGCGGACCAGCGCGAGCAGCGCCACCGCGTCGCGCGGACGTACGTCGGGATGACGGGCCGTGGCCGCCGCGACCAGGTCGTCCAGACCCGCGGCGAGTCCGGGGACGGCGGCGGACGGCGGGGGCACGTCCTCGTTCAGATGCCGGTAGAGGATCTGCGCGGTGGTGTCACCGGTGTGCGGCTTGGCGCCGGTCAGCATTTCGTAGAGAACGACCCCGCAGGCGTACACATCCACCCGGGTGTCGGACGTGCCGGCCTCGATCTGCTCGGGCGCGAGGTAGGACACCGTACCGAGGACCGTGCCCGTGGTGTTCGTGACGTCACCGACGCCCCGTACGAGACCGAAGTCGGCGACCTTGACCCGGCCGTCATCCCCTATCAACACGTTCTCCGGCTTCATGTCCCGGTGGACGAAGCCGGCGCGGTGTGCGGCGCCGAGCGCGGCGAGCACCGGCTCCAGGATGTCCAGCGCGGCCCGCGCCGGGAGTGCGCCGCGCTGCCGCAGCACGTCGCGGAGCGTGCATCCGTCCACGTATTCCATCGCCAGATAGACGTACGCGCCCTGTGCGCCCTGGTCGAAGACGCCGACCACATTGGGGTGCGACAGGCGCGCCACGGATTTCGCCTCACGGATGAAGCGCTCCACGAAGGTGGCGTCCGCCGCGAGGGCGGGATGCATCACCTTGAGCGCCAGGACACGGTCGAGCCGGGTGTCGACCGCCCGGTAGACCGTGGCCATCCCGCCGACGGCGATGCGGGCGTCGACGCGGTAGCGGCCGTCGAGCACCTGCCCGACAATCGGGTCCTTGAGGGTCGTATCCACGCGCCGAGTCTACGAGCCGCGCGCGGCGCGTCCGCATACCCGGGGTGAACCGGTACCCGTTCCGCAGCCGAGCTGTGACACCACCCGGTACTCGCCGCTACTCGCCGCCGCCCGCCGGAGAGAACGCGGGCCGCTCGGGATCCAGTGCCGCCAGGCCCTCCGCCGGGGACGACGCCGTCGCGAAGTGGCGGCGCGGGATACGGCCCGCGCGGTGGGCGAGGCGGCCGGCCTCCACCGCGTGCCGCATCGCCTCGGCCATCAGTACCGGCTCCCGCGCACGGGTGACGGCGGAGGCCAGCATCACGGCCGCGCACCCCAGTTCCATGGCGAGCGCGGCGTCCGACGCGGTGCCCGCGCCCGCGTCCAGGACGACCGGCACGCGCGCCTGTTCCACGATCAGCTGGAAGTTGTGCGGGTTGCGGATGCCGAGGCCGGAGCCGATCGGTGAGCCGAGCGGCATGATCGCCGCGCAGCCCACGTCCTCCAGTTTCCTGGCGAGCACCGGATCGTCGTTCGTGTACGGCAGGACCGTGAACCCGTCGTCCACCAGCGTCTCCGCCGCGTCCAGCAGCTCGATCGGGTCGGGCAGCAGCGTGCGTTCGTCGGCGACGACCTCCAGCTTGACCCAGTCCGTGCCCAGAGCTTCGCGGGCGAGCCGCGCGGTGAGGACCGCCTCGCCGGCGGTGAAGCAGCCCGCCGTGTTGGGCAGGACGCGGATGCCGAGGGACGTGAGCACGGACAGGACGGAGCCCCGCACCGCGGGGTCGAGGCGCCGCATGGCGACGGTGGTGAGTTCGGTGCCTGAGGCGGCCAGGGACCGTTCCAGGACGTCGGGGCTGGGCGCTCCGCCCGTCCCCATGATCAGCCGGGAGGTGAACCCGGTGCCGGCGATGACGAGCGTGTCGTCGGCCATGGTGCTCAGCCTCCCTGGACGGCGGTGAGGACTTCGACCCGGTCGCCGTCCCCGAGGACGGTGCCCTGCCACCGGGTGCGCGGGACCACCGTCTCGTTGACGGCGGCGGCGACACCCGAGGGCGCGGGGGTCAGGGCGGCGACCAGGACGTCGAGCGTGGTCGCCGGGGCGAGCGCGTGCGGCTCTCCGTTCACGGAGACGGTGACGGTGACGGCGGCGCCGTCCGTGGGACCGACGGGGTTCATACGGGCTGCTCCTGACGTACGGAGGCGGCGGGGCCTGCGGTGGCGGGGCCTGTGGGGAGGTGGCCTGTGGCTGTGGGAAAGCGCAGAGGGGTGAAGGAGCGGGCCACCTCGGGAAGTTCGCCGGTGGTCAGCACCGTGGCCATCACCTCGCCCGTGACGGGGGCGAGGAGCACGCCGTTGCGGTGGTGGCCGGTGGCCAGATGCAGTCCCGGCAGCGCCGTGGGACCGAGCAGGGGCGCGTTGTCGGGCGATCCCGGACGCAGTCCCGCCCGGGTCTCGGTGAGCGGCAGTTCGGTGATGCCGGGGACCAACTCGTGCGCGTCCCGCAGCAGTCCGTACACCCCGCCCGCCGTGACCGTGGTGTCCCAGCCCAGTTCCTCCGTGGTGGCGCCGACGACCAGCTCGCCGTTCTCGCGCGGTACGAGGTAGATCTGGCTGCCCCGCACCACGGCCCGCACGGTCCTGGACAGGAACGGCGGGCGCCCGGGAGGCATCGTCAGCCGCAGGATCTGCCCCTTGACCGGCCGTACCGGCGGCAGGACTTCGGCGGGCACGCCCGCGAGCCCGCCGCTGCGACTGCCGCCCGCCAGCACCACCTGGTCCGCGTGGACCTGCCGCCCGCCGGCCAGCACGGCACCGGCCGCCCGGCCGCGTACCACCGACAGCCGGTCGGCCCAGGCGCGGTGGAAGACCACCCCGGCCCGTTCGCACGCGGTCAGCAGGGCGGCGGACAGCCTGCGCGGATCGATCTGATGGTCGCCCTCGACCCGCAGGCCCCCGCGCACGCCCGGCGCGAGCATCGGCTCCAGACGGCGGCACTCGCGCCCCGTGAGCCAGTCGGACGTCAGACCGGAACCCTGCTGGAGGACGTGCAGTTCACGCAGCTGGGCGCGGTCGTCCGCGTCCAGCGCCACGGCGAGCGTGCCGCACGCGCGATAGCCGGTCCCCCGGCCGCTCGCCTCCTCCAGCTCCGTGACGAAGTCCGGATAGCGCTGTACGGAGGCCAGGTTGAGCCCGAGCAGCGTCTGCTCGCCGTAGTGGAGTTCGGTGACGGCGGCGAGCATGCCGGCCGCGACCTGCGCGGCGCCGCCGCCGGGAAGCGGATCGGCGACGGCGGTACGCAGCCCGCGCTGCGCCGCACGCCACGCCGTGACCAGGCCGACGATCCCGCCACCGATGATCAGGACGTCGGAGCCCGAGGGCCGCTCGGACGGCTGACCGGGCGGATGAGCGGATGGCTGACCGGAACGATGACCGGATGACTGACTGGTTGGACGAGATGACTGCATGGGCGTCCAGCCCCTCCCTTCGCCGGCATGACCCGGATCAGGTTCGTACGGTCGGAGGCTGCGTCGGCCTCCCTCTCAGCCCGGTGCGTCCGGGCTCCCGCGAGGTAGTTTCCCGCGCCAGACTAGCGTCCGCTCCCGCCGCCCGGTAAGGCGACGGCGCGGGGGCGGGGAACCACCGTTCCCTGACAGGGCGTCAGCTGTTTAAGGTGAGCGGGTGAGCGAGCAGCGGACAGAGACGGAACAGTGGCGCGTCGTCATCGTCGGCGCGGGCATGGCGGGGGTGCAGACCGCGGTGGCCCTGCGCGAGCGCGGGCACCGGGGCCCGATCACCCTGATCGGCGCGGAACCGCACCCGCCCTACGACCGGCCGCCGCTCTCCAAGGCGCTGCTGCTCGGCACGGCGGAGCACTCCACCTTCGACATCGACTTCGACGCGCTCTCCGTCGAGCTGAGGCTCGGCGTCGAAGTCACCGCGCTGCGCCCCGGGGAACGTGAGCTGGACACCGCGGCAGGCCCGCCCGTCCCGTACGACATCCTCGTCATCGCCTGCGGCGCCGAACCCATCACGATGCCCGGCTCGGAAACCGCCGCGGCGGACGGCGTCCACCCGCTGCGCACGCTGGACGACGCCGAGCGGCTGCGCCCGGTGCTCGCGCGGCGGCAGGACATCGTGATCGTCGGCGCGGGCTGGATCGGCGCGGAGTTCGCGACGGCCGCCCGCGAGGCCGGCTGCGCCGTGACCGTGGTCGAGGCCGCGGACCGGCCGCTCGCGGGCGCGCTGCCCGCCGAGGTCACCGCTCCGATGGCGCACTGGTACGCGCAGAGCGGCGCCGAACTGCTGACCGGCACGCGCGTGGCGGGCGTGCGGCCCGGCTCGGTGCTCCTCGCGGACGGGCGCGAACTGGCGGCTGAAGCGGTGGTCGTCGGCATCGGGGCCCGCCCCGCCACCGGCTGGCTGGCCGGCTCCGGGATCGGCCTCGGCCCCGACGGCGCGATCGCCGCGGACGAGAAGCTGCGCGCCTCGCTGCCCGACGTGTACGCCGTCGGCGACTGCGCGTCCTTCCCTTCCGCGCGCTACGGCGAACGGCTGCTCGTGCACCACTGGGACAACGCCCTGCAGGGACCCCGTACGGTCGCCGCCCTGATCGCGGGTGAGGGCGAGGCGGTCTACGACCCGGTCCCGTACTTCTGGTCCGAGCAGTTCGGCCGCTTCGTGCAGTACGCGGGGCACCACGCGGGGGCCGACCGGCTGGTGTGGCGCGGCGACCCGGAGGGCGCCGCCTGGTCGGTGGTGTGGCTGCGGGAAGGCGCTCTGGTCGCGCTGCTGGCCGTGGGCAGGCCCCGCGATCTGGCCCAGGGACGCAAGCTGATCGAGGCCGGGGCGCGACTGGATCCGGAGCTGGCCGCCGACGCCTCCGTACCGCTGCGGAAGTCCGTTCTCCAGCCGTCCTGAAGCGTTCTCCGGCCCTTCCGCGAGGGGAACGGCGAGGTCCATGAGGGGCACGCCGCCCGGTTCCGGGTACCGTCTGTCAGTCCGGGATGGCAGGCTTGTTCCTGTGACCGAGATTGACGCAAAGATCGATGCCCTCGTCCCCGAGTGGCTGCACCTGCCCGACATCGCCGAAATCTTCGATGTCCAGGTGACGCGTGTGCGGCAGCTGGTGAAGGAAGGCCAGCTGATCGCCGTGCGCCGCGGTGAGAACCGCGCGCTCCAGGTGCCCGCCGCCTTCATTGACGGCAACAAGATCGTCAAGGGCCTCACCGGGACCCTGACGCTCCTGCGGGATGTCGGCTGGACTGACGAAGAGATGCTGGAATGGCTCTTCACCGCCGACCCGACCCTGCCGGGCACGCCCGCGCAGGCGCTCAGTGAGAATCGTGGCACGGAGGTGAAGCGCCGGGCCCAGGCGCTCGCCTTCTGACGGCCGTACCACTCGCGGTACCGGGGGCGGCGGCGCGCCCGACCGCGCGCGTGAATGAGCGCGCGTGAGCGCCGTCGCCCGTACCGCGCACCGACGGGACACCCGTCCCGCATCCGCTCTGGGGGGAATCCCGCATGTCCACAGCTCGCACAGCGCCGACAGCTCGCGCGGCGCTGTCCGACGCCCGTCTCTACCTGTGCACGGACGCGCGCAGGGCGCGAGGAGACCTCCCGGAGTTCCTGGACGCCGTGCTGGCATCCGGTGTGGACGTCGTGCAGCTGCGCGACAAGGGCATGGAGGCAGCGGAGGAGCTGGACCACCTCCAGGTCTTCGCCGACGCCTGCCGCCGCCACGGCAAGCTCCTCGCCGTGAACGACCGCGCCGATGTGGCCCATGCCATCGGCTCTGACGTACTGCATCTGGGGCAGGGCGACCTCCCGGTCCCGGCGGCCCGCGCCATCCTCGGCGGCACGCCGCTGATCGGCCGCTCCACCCACGCGGAGGCAGAGGTGGACGCGGCGGTCGCCGAGCCCGGCGTGGACTACTTCTGCACGGGCCCGTGCTGGCCCACCCCGACGAAGCCGGGGCGGTACGCGCCGGGGCTCGGCCTCGTCCGTTACGCCGCCTCGCTGGCCACGGACCGGCCGTGGTTCGCGATCGGCGGGATAGCCGCCGGCAATCTCGAAGAGGTACTGGACGCCGGTGCGCGCAGGATCGTCGTCGTACGGGCGATCACGGAAGCGCCGGATCCGGCGGCGGCGACGGCCGCGCTGGCGAAGCGGGTCAGGGAGCGCGGGTAGCCGTCGCGTCCGGGAGCGCGGTGTGCCCTGAGGCCGTGCGCCCGGAGGCGCGGGCTCGGACGCGCGCGCTCGGATACCTTGTGCCCGGAGGTGGGCCGCCCGGATACCGCGCGCCCGCAGAAGCGCGGTCCGGAGAAGCGCGGTCCGGAAATCCGCAGTGCGGATATGGTCGGACAATGCGACCAATCCGTGTCCGCGATGTGAACAGCCTCGCGGCAATCCCGGCGAAAGCGCCCGATCGGGTTGGGACACCGCCTCGCCCTCGTTAACCTGCACGTATGGCTTTCGGTACAGCTTCGACCTGGGCGGATCACGCAGACACCGTGCGTGATCTGCTCGCGGCCGGGCCCACATATTCCTTCGAGTTCTGGGCACCGAAGACCGAGAAGGGTGAGCGCAACCTCTGGAACGCATTGCGCCGTATTGAAGCGGTGGCCCCGGGTTTCGTCTCCGTGACGTACGGCGCGGGCGGCTCCACCCGCGAGGGCACCGTCAAGGCCACCGAGCGGATCGCCGCCGACACGACCCTCACGCCGGTCGCGCACCTCACGGCCGTCGACCAGTCCGTGGCCGAACTGCGCAATATGATCGGGCAGTACGCGAACGCCGGCATCCGCAACATCCTCGCCGTACGCGGTGACCCGCCCGGCGACCCCATGGGCGAGTGGGTCGAGCATCCGCAAGGGGTGCGCTACGCGGCCGAACTGGTCAGGCTGATCAAGGAGTCGGGGGACTTCTGCGTCGGAGTGGCCGCCTTCCCCGAGATGCATCCGCGTTCCGCGCGGTGGGACGACGACGTCCGGCACTTCGTGGACAAATGCCGTGCGGGCGCCGATTACGCGATCACACAGATGTTCTTCGAACCCGAGAGTTATCTGCGGCTGCGCGACCGGGTCGAGGCCGCCGGTTGCGTAACTCCGATCATTCCCGAGATCATGCCGGTCACCAGTGTCAGACAACTGGAACGGCTGCCACAGCTGAGTACAGCTGTCTTCCCGGCCGAGTTGAAAGAGCGGATCCTCTCCGTCAAGGAGGATCCCGCGGCTGTACGCTCCATTGGCATCGAGTTCGCGACGGAGTTCTGCGCACGGCTCCTTTCCGAGGGAGTCCCCGGGTTGCACTTCATTACACTCAACAACTCCACTGCGACGCTCGAAATCTACGAGAATCTCGGACTGCACGAGCAGTCGTGACCGGCCGCACCCGCCCTGTCCCAGGGCGGCGGCCGCAAGAGGGGGGCGGGCATGGGCTGGACGGTCCTCTACATCGCATTCGGCATCGTGGCGCTGTGGCTGCTGGGTGAGGTACTGCTTCAGTACAAGGCGCGGCTGCGCTGGCGGGCACTCGCCTTCACCGGGTTCCTCGGGGTCGTCCTCGGCGTCCTCATGCCCAACGTCTTCGTCATCGTGCTGGGGGCGATCGCGTTCGCGGTCGGCCAGACCTTTGTCACCCTCTCCTTCCGCCGCGGTTTCTCCACCGGCTGGTCGCTCGGCGGCAGCCCCGGTGCCAGCCGCCGCCGCAAGAGCCCGGCGCCGGCCGCGGACCGTGAGCCCAGCCTCGAAGTCTCCGATCTGGAGTACGAGCCGTCGGAGCTGTCGGAGCCTCCGGCCCCGCCGATGGGGAACGCCTCGGTCTACGAGCCGCAGCCCATGCCCGAGGACACCGGGCAGTACGGCGTCTACAACGACACGGCGTACGGGACGAGCCAGGCGGACCAGCCCCACCAGCCCCATCAGCAGGGCGAGTACGGCGGTTACGACTCCTACCCCGGCTACGAACAGCCCGCCGGCCAGGGCGCGTACGGCTCGCAGGAGACCTACGCGAACCACGACGCGTACCCGGGGCAGGGCGGCGCCTATCCGGAGCAGGACGCGCAGGACACCTACACGGCGCAGGACGCCCACACGGGACAGGACGGTTACGCGGGGCAGGACACCTACGCGGCGCAGACCGGGTACCCGGCGCAGGGGCAGGACGCCTACGCGACGCAGTACGACTACGGCACGGAGCAGCAGCAGTACGCCGCCTACTCCGACCCGTACATCGGCTCCTCGAACGGCGGCCAGCAGTACGGCTCGTACGACGACTACGGCGGCCGGCAGCAGTACGCCGATCCCTACGCGAACCAGCAGTACGGCGCGGAGACACCGCCCGGCGGGGTGTGGGTCCCGCAGCAGCGCGACACCGACCAGGCCGCCCCGCCGCAGGATCAGTCGCAGCAGTACGGCTACGACCCCAACTACAACGAGCAGCAGCACTACTGACGGCCCGTAGAGCCCGCACAACCGGTCGGCGGGGTCCTACCAGGGCACGGTCTGACCCGAGCGGTCCAGATAGGCCAGACCGGGCATGCCCTGCCTGGACAGCAGGACATCCACCAACAGCGGGACGCTCTCATCGAGGGTGAACGGCGCGTCCGGCCCCCCGAGCGCGGTGCGGATCCAGCCCGGCGCCAGGAGGACGAAGGCGCGCCGCGTCCCGGCCTGCCGGGCCGCGAAGCCGCGCATGAACATGTTCAGGGCCGCTTTGCTTCCCCGGTAGACCTCACGGCCGCCGGTCGTGTTGTTCGTGATACTGCCCTGCCCGGACGACATCGCCCCGATCAGTCCGGTGGGGGACACGAGGTCTTCGAGCGCTTCGATGACGCGCATGGGGCTGAGCGCGTTGGTGACCATCACCTCGACGAAATCGGCTGTCGGAACCGAGCCGATCGGTGTCTCCTGATTGTTCGTGGTGCCCGCGCTGACCAGGAGCAGGTCGAGCCGGCGCTCCGCGAGACGCTTGCGCAGCGGCGGCAGGTGGTCGGGCTCGTTGATGTCGAGATGCTCGATGGCGACGCGACCGCCGGCCCGGTCCGCGAGATCGTGCAGGGGCGTGCGGGCCGTGGTGTCGCGGACCGTGCCGATGACGTCCCAGCCCCTGTCCAGGAATTCGGCCGCCATCGCGTGGCCGAGTCCGCGCGAGGCCCCGATGATGAGAGCGGTCGGCGCGTGCCGGCCCGTGTCAGTCGATGACATCGGCGTCATCTCCGTTCTTTGCGTGGCGAGTTCACTTTGTACGTCGGTCACCGGGACCCCGGATCACCGCCAGGCCCGGCGTGTCCTCAATAAACGGGATCAGGCTCCGGACCACGCCGCGCCGCGCCGGTGTTCAGCGCGAGCCCTGGAAGTCCGGCCCTTCGACGATCAGCCCGGCGACGAGCGTCCCCGACATCCCGGCGTGCGCGAGCCCGCCACCCGGGTGTGCCCAGCCGCCCGCCAGGTAAAGCCCGGACAGCAGCGTGGAGTTGGCCGGCCGCAGCAGTCGGCCCGCCGCTCCCGCCAGCGCGGGAGCGGGCACGGAGCCGCCCTCCGCGCCCGTCTCGCGGGCGGTGTCGGCGGGCGTCCGCACCTCGCGCCAGAGCAGCCGGTCCGCCAGCCCGGGCACGGCCGCGCCCGCGGCCGCCACCAGCACATCGGCGTACCGCTCGCGCAGTGCGGCGTCGGACCAGTCGACCGGGCCCTGCGGCGGAACGGTCGCGGTGAGCGTCACCGCCTCATGGCCGTCGTCCGGGCGGGTGGCCGCGTCGTCCGGCCGCAGCACGGTGACGGTGGGGCGCTCCGCCGTCCGGCCGGCGAAGACCGCGGCGGCCTCGGCGCGGCCCGCCGGGGCGTGCACCACCGTCCGGTGCGCGGTGTCCGAAGGCCGGGCGCCGCGCAGCGCCAGCAGCACCGTGAAGCGGCCGGGCACCGGAGCGCCGGCCGCCTCCCGGGGCCGTATGTCCCCGTCACGCCACAGGGCCGGCTCCACGAGCCCGGCAGGCCCGGCGCCCGCCACCACCCGGTCCGCCGCCACGAGCGAGCCGTCCGCCAGCTCGATGCCCGCCGCCGCGCCGTCCTTCTCCACGATCCGCGTCACCTCGGCCCCGAACACGAACGTCACCCTGCGGGCGAGACACCGCTCGTACACCGCACGGGCCAGCGCCCGCATCCCGCCCTCGGCGTACCAACTGCCGAACGTCTGCTCCATGTAAGGCAGCAGAGCCGCGCTTCCCGGGGTGTGCCGGGGGTCGAGCCCGTACGCCAGGGCGTAGCTGTCCAGCAGCGTGGCCAGCCGGGGATCCGCCAGCTCCTGATCGCCGATCTCGGCGAGGGTGGCGGCCGTCCGGGGGCCGCGCAGCAGTCGGCGCTGCCGCAGCGCCGGATACGGATCGCGCCCGAGGACCTGCCAGTTCGGCCACAGGGGCTCTTCGAGCAGCGGACGTCTCGACCGGTCCCAGGACTCCCGGGCCCGGACGAGGAATTCGCCCCAGCGGGCGCCCGCGCCGGCGCCGAGCGCCGCGTCCAGCGCGCCGACGACCCCGGCCCGCGACGCGTTCGGCAGGCTCACGCCGGTGCCGTCGGCGAAGAGATGCCGGCTCGACGGATCGACCTGCCGGAGCGCGACGCACTTCTCCAGGGGCTCCTTGCCGGTCTTCACGAACAAGTCGCGGTAGACGGCGGGCAGATGCAGCAGCCCGGGTCCGGTGTCGAACGCGAAACCGGCACGCTCGAAGAGGCCCACCGAGCCGCCGTACGTCGCCGAGCGCTCGTACACCGTCACCCGGTGGCCCGCCACGGCCAGCCGCGCGGCCGCCGCCATAGCGCCCATCCCGGCGCCGATCACCGCAATCTCTGCCATGCCGGAAACCCTATCCGGGACCACTGACAGTCACCGCGGTGGTTCGGGTACTCCGCTCATCGCCTGCTGCCTCTCCGCACGCCGTTGCGCTCTGCGACGGAAGAAGGCACGGATCCTGCGGGCCAGGAACACGAGCGTCACGAGGCCGAGCACCAGCAGCATGCCCGCGATGACGGCGGCCGCCACCGGATGGAAGATCGCGAAGGTGATGATCCCGCCGACGCCCAGATCCTCGGCCAGGCTCACCACGATATTGCTGAACGGTTCCGGCGAGCTGTTGATCGCCATCCGGGTGCCCGCCTTCACCAGATGACTCGCCAGGGCCGTCGAACCGCCGACCGCGCCCGCCGTGATCTCCTGCAGCGAGCCGCTGTCCCCGGCGAGCAGCGCGGCGACCACCGCACCGGCCACCGGTCTGATCACCGTATGGACGGAGTCCCAGACGGAGTCGACGTACGGGATCTTGTCCGCCACCGCCTCGCAGAGGAAGAGCACACCGGCGGCGATGAGGACATCGGTGCGCTGAAGCGACTCGGGCACCTCGTCGGTCAGCCCGGTCGCGCCGAATATGCCGAGGAACAGGACCACCGCGTAGGCGTTGATCCCGCTGGCCCAGCCGCTGGTGAAAACGAGAGGGAGTACGGACACGGACGCGATCGTAACCACTGAGTACCCGTACTCAGCAAGGGAGATGAGTAGGGACGCGGGTATACCGCCACCCGCGCGGACGGAAGAGTGGAGATCACGGAAGGGGCGCGGCACCGGCACCGCCGGCACGGGGCGGCGGAACGGTGCGGCTCCCCTGACGTGACGCGGGGAGATCGTCGGGGCGGTCACCGGGGGGTTCGCCCGGGGGAACGGGAAAACGGGGGAGCAGGGGGGAAACGACCGGTCCGTTGAGACTTCTCGGGGGAGAGCCTCAACGGACCGGCGTACGTCCGTTCACCGCCCGCCGACCCGGCCGTGCAGCAGCCGCGAGAGCGCCGCGTGCACGTCGTCGACCGACCGCTCGGGCTGGAACGCCTGCCAGTCCAGCGCCGCCACGAGCACCATCCCGACCAGCGCCGCCGCCGTCAGCGGAATGTCGATCTCCCGGCTCAGCTCGCCGCCCTCGACGGCCTCCTTGAGCACGGTCTCGACCACGGCCACCGCCTGCTGACGTACCACCAGCAGCGTCGGCTGCCACGCCCTGTTGGTGCGCCACAACTCGGCGACGTACAGCTGGGTGAAGGCCGGGTAATCGTCGATGAAGCCCAGGCCCGCCCTGATCATCCCGTCCAGCGCCTCGATCCTGGTACCGCCGCGTGCCGCGGTCTCGTCGGCGGCGGCCTGGAGCGAGGAGGTGAGCAGCCCGACGCCGTACCGCAACAACTCCTCGAACAGCTCGGTCTTGCTCTTGAAGTTGTAGTAGACCGTGCCCTTGGCGACTCCGGCGCGCTCGGCGATCTCGTCCACGGTCGTCGCGGAGAAGCCCTGCTCGGCGATGAGCGTCACCGCGGCGTCGTAGAGCTTCTGCCGGGTGGCCCGGCGGCGGGTGCTGCTGCTGTCCATGGCGGCGATTCTCACAGGTCCCGCGGTACGCGGCCACACAGACCGGCCACGCCGGGATCCGGCACTCCGGACCGCGGCGGCCGGCTCCGCAGCGCCCACGGTCGTCAGCGCCAGCGCGGCCGCCGTGAACGCGGTGAGGACCGCGCACGCCTCCCAGACCGGCCCGATACCGCCGCCCGTGATGAGTCTGCGCAGCGCCTCGACCACGTAACTCATCGGCAGGAAGGGGTGGATGGCGTTGAAGAAGCCGGGGCTCGTCTGGATGGGACAGGTGCCGCCGGCCGAGGTCAGCTGGAGCATCAGCAGTGGCCGCCGAGCGCGAAGTGGCCGGGAAAACGCGGTGGGTGCGGGCCCGGGCCGAGGAACTGCCCGCCGGGCTCGGGACGTTCACCGTCGCGGTCTTCGCCCAGTCCTTCCACTGGATGGACCGCGACCTGGTCGCGGCGACCGTCAGGGACATGCTCAGGCCCGGCGGAGTGCTGGTGCACATCGCCGACGTGAAGACGGAAAACCTGACCGTTGACGGTCTTCCGCATCCCGCGGTGCCGTATGCGGCGATGGGCGAGCTGGTCAGGTACTACTTGGGACCGGCCAGACGAGCGGGCCGGGGTGTGCTGGCGCACGGAACGCCCAGCGGTGAGGCGGCGGTGCTCGCCCGGGCGGGATTCACCGCTCCCCGGCGCCATGTCGTTCCCGGCGGACAGGCGCTGGAACGCACGAGTGACGACGTCGTCGCGGGGGTGTTCTCCCTGTCGTACTCGGCGCCGCACCTGTTCGGCGCGTGCCGCGACGCCTTCGAGGCGGACCTGCGCCGGTTGCTGCGGGAGGTCTCGCCGTCGGGACTGTTCTCCGAACGCGGGCCGAGTACCGAGGTCTTCGTCTGGCCGAAAGGGCCCGCGGGTCGGGGCTCCGCCGCCTGACCAGATGAATGACAGCGACTCCGAGGCGGAGGGAAGCGTGTGCGGTACTGCGGAGATGTCGGCTTCGAGACGCTGACCCGCCGGACAAGGCCTAGTTGCCTGAGCCGGAGGGCCAACTGGCACTTCGATAGTTGGCCTCGCTCTGACCTGGGGAAACATCTCTTCGAGAGGGCTGCCCGTGGCGCCTTAAGCGGCCAAGAGGGACGCTAGGAGCGTGAGTTGTGCAGGCGTCGCGTCCGCTCCAGCAGCACGGAAAGTGCCTCTGTATCGCCGGGATGGACGATCGCGTTCTCGTCATCGCCGGGTGGTTCGAAGCGGGCGAAGAAGTCGTCGAGTGCGTCCGGGGGGACGGCGAGGGCATTTGCGTCGGCCCGCAGATTCCGCTCGGTGAGGCGACGCAGCAACTCGTCTCGGCTGGTGGGCAGGTGGACGAGGACGGGGAGGCCGCCCGCCGTGCGGGCGGCCTCCTTCCATGCGTCGCGGTCTGTGCGTCGCCACAGGCCGTGGTCCAGGACCACGTCGTGGCGGGCTTCCAGGTTCGCCGTGAACTGCCTGCGGATTGTTGCCAGGGCGGGGCGTTCGCGGGCGAAGTAGGTGTCCTCGGGGTAGTCGACGCCGTAGCGGCCGTGCAGGCGATGGACTTCCTCGTCCACGGACAGCCGGGTGAAGCCGCGCCCGGCCAGGGCCTGGGCGAGCGTCGTCTTCCCGGATCCGGTGAGGCCGGCGAGGAGAACCGCGAGGGGTGGCACGCTCTTCAGCCCTTTGCCGGCGGTCGATCGGTGGGCCCCGTCATTGTCCCTCCTCTCTGCCAGCCTCGGTGTGAGGACGCCAGGCGGTGTGGATGGCCCGGGCCTCGGCGGGCCAGCTGTGGGGCATCCGGTCCAGGCTCACGCGGCGGAACGCGAAGCGCGGGTCGGCTGCGTTCACGCTGCCCCGATGCCGGTCGACGTGGGCGAGGACCAGGCAATCAACGTCGGCGTCAACGTCAGCATCCTGCCTCCTTCCCGTGCAGGGCGAGGGCGGTCCGGGTCAGGAAGTCGGCCTGCTCGGCGGCGCTCCGCATGTCCAGTGCCTTCGGCGCGCCGGGGCCCGGCAGGTCGAAGGGCCGGCGCACCAAACCCTCCAGAACCTTGGTGAGAGAAGCAGGGTCTCCGGTGGTGAAGATCCGGGCCCAGGGCTGGTCCCGCAGCCGTGCGGTGAGGTCCGGGTCGTGGTCGGAGACAATCAGCGGCACGCCGTAGCGGACCGTGTCCATCACAAGCCCGGACTCCTTGCCCACGCCCGGGTGCCGGGTCACAAGGGCCGCGTCGACAGCGGCGTAAACCAGCCTCAGCATCGGTTCGCTGAGCGGTCCACGCTCGGTGTGGAGCCGGACCTTCGGCAGGGCCACCTCCGACCGCGCCCTGACCGCCGCCCTCTCCGGGGCTGACGCGCTGACCATCGCTGAGGCCCACCGGATGGTCTCCAGCTCTTGGCGCCGCCAGGGCCACTACGCCCGCGCCACCGACGTCGCGGTCACCGCCGCCGAGCAGCTGGCCACCGACCGCACTGCACCCGAGACCGAGCGGCTCTCGGTGCAGGGCAACCTGTACGCGACCGCCGCCTACACCGCCGCCAAGCAGGGCGACCGCCGAACCGCCCACACTCTGATCGCCGAAGCCGAAGCCACCGCGAAGCGCCTCGGCCAGGACCAGTCACCCGGCGGTACGGCGTTCTTCGGCCCCAGCCAGGTGCTGCTGCACCAGATCTCCATCAGCCACCTCCTCGGCGACGCCGGTACGGCCATCGACCACGCCCGCAGCGTCGACACCAGACAGCTGCCGACCGCGGAGCGCCGTGCCCGCTACTGGATCGATGTCGCGCGCTCCTTCGACCAGTGGAACAAACCCGAACGCTGCTACCGCGCCCTCCTCGCCGCCGAAGAGGCCGCACCGCAAGAAGTCCGCCCCACCGCAGTACGCACCATGACGGCCGGCCTCATGCGCCATGACCGCACCCTGCCCGGCGTACGGTCCTTCGCCCACCGCGTCGGCGCACTCGCCTGACACCCGGCCCTCCGCTCCCCAGAGCCATGTCGTTCCCGGCGGACAGGCGCTGGAACGTGCGGCCCCGCAGGGCGGGGCTCTGTCGTCTGACCACCGGACCGCGCCAACACCGCAGGTCAGGGCCGATTGTCAGTGGTCGCCCGCACGATGGGTACATACGGCTACAGAGCCGTCACGCGACGACAGGAGGTTCGTCATGGCCAGTCCCTACGCCGACGCCGCGCGCCGGCGGACGACAGGCGGCCCTGCACCCTCGCTGACCGGTCCGCCGGGTGATGTCCACCCCGTCCTGCGGCAGGGTGGCGCACCGCCCGCAGCCCTCGATCTGCTCGCCCAGGCCCATAGCGGACTCGACGAGGCCGCGGCCCTGGAAATTCCGAACGAGCGGTACGCCACGGCCCACCTCGCCGCCCTGCGCGCGGCGGCCGCGGTGCTCGCCGTCCGGGGCCGTCCGGAGACCACCCCGCAGCGGCGCAGGCGGATCCGCAGCGCCTGGGACGTTCTGCCCGAAATAGCGCCCGAGCTGTCCGAGTGGAGCGCCCTGTTCGCCGCGGGTGCCTCGCGCAGGGCGCGTGCGGAGGCGGGCATACGGGGCGCGGCGGGCCGCCGCGACGCGGACGATCTGCTGCGCGACGCCGCCATGTTCCTGCGCCTGGTGGAGCGGCTGCTGGCGCTGTCGCCTGTTCTGCCCGAGCCGAGGGCCGAACAGCCGGGGCGGGGTGGTGCCGCCGGGTGATGCCGCCGGGGTGACCGGAGACGACCAGCACCTGCCTCAGGCAATAGGGTGGGCCCGAGCCCGCCTGTTCAACGCCCCGCTGTCAGGGGCGGCACCGCGCCGAGGAGTCAACTGCCGTGTCGGACACGTCCCCTGTATTCGGTGGCGAGACGCCGTCGCGCCCCCGCGGCTCCCTGCGTACGTCCGTGGTCTGGGACGTCCTCACGGGCGCCCTGGACGACCGCGCCAAGGCGGCGGGAACGGACGTCCTGGACGTCCTGGACACGGGCGGCGGCACCGGCAACTTCGCCGTGCCCGTCGCACGTCTCGGCCATCGGGTCACCGTCGTCGACCCCAGCCCCAACGCGCTGTTCGCGCTGGAGCGCAGGGCCGCCGAGGCCGGGGTCGCCGACCGCGTGCGCGGGGTCCAGGGGGACATCCACGGCCTGTTCGACGTGGTCGAGCGCGGCGGATACGACGCGGTGCTCTGCCACGGCGTCCTGGAGTACGTGGACGACCCCGCCGAGGGCCTGCGGAACGCGGTGGACGCCCTGCGTCCCGGCGGAGCGCTCAGCCTGCTCGCGGCGGGTCTCGGCGGCGCCGTGCTGGCCCGTGCGTTGGCCGGGCATTTCACGGAGGCCAGGCAGGCGCTCACCGACCCGGCGGGCCGCTGGGGCGAGGGAGACCCGGTGCCCAGGCGCTTCACCGCCGAACAGCTCACCGGCCTGGTCGGCGGAGCCGGCCTCGCGGTCGGGGCCGTGCACGGCGTCCGGGTCTTCGCCGACCTGGTCCCGGGCGGTCTCGTGGACACCGAGCCGGGAGCCATGGAAGCGCTGCTGAAGCTGGAGGCGGCCGCCGCCGGGCTGCCGGCCTTCCACTCCATCGCGACCCAGCTGCATGTTCTCGGCGAGAAGCAGCGCTGAATCCGGGCCGGTCCGTGGCCGATCCCCGGCCGATCCGGGGCTGTCCGGGCGCCGAACGGGCAGCTGATCAGCGGTGAAGCCGCGCATGCGGTGCGCCACCGGCCCCCCGGTGGCGCGCTCCGCGCCGTATGATCGGGGTACACCATCCGGCATGACGGTTCGATGCTTGGGGAATCAACCTCAACAGCCGAGCCGGCAGGCGGCCCGGAATGGCGATTTGGTGTTGAGGGCGGGTTTCACGGGGGCGATTCCCTGCCTATCCTGAAGGGGCCGCATACCGGTCGCCCCCCGCGACCGACGACTAGGAGGACTCCGTGCCGCTCTCGGAGCACGAGCAGCGAATGCTCGAGCAAATGGAGCGAGCGCTGTACGCCGAAGATCCCAAGTTCGCGACAGCGCTTGAGGGAAGCGGGCTGCGTACATACACCCGGCGACGGGTCTATCAGGCGGTCGTGGGCTTCCTGGTGGGTATCGCGCTCCTCATGTCCGGAATGGTCGCCCAGCAGATCTGGATCAGCGTGGTGGGGTTCCTCGTCATGCTCGGCTGTGCGGTTCTGGCGGTCACCGGCTGGCGCAAGGCACCCAAGCCGGGCGAGCAGCCGGCGTCCGGTGGCCAGGTGGCCGGCCGACGGCAGTCCAGACCGCGACGCGGAATGATGAACCGCATCGAGGAGCGGTGGCAGCGCCGCCAAGACGAACGGGGCCAGTGAGCCAGGATTTACCTCTGAGGGGCGGACGCGTAAAGCGTCCGCCCCTCAGCCATGTGCGCCGGCCCGCCAGTGAGCCCGCCAGCCAGCCAGATGGTCCCGACCGCCAGGTCCGGCCGACTGGACCGCCGGTCCGGCCGGCCGGACCTGGCGGTCGGCCGGGCAGCTGGTCCGGCCCGGCCGGGGGCCGGGCGTGAGCCCCGGCCCTCCTATCT